>JBCDGY010000190.1:0-6265 GCA_039414375.1 Bacteroidota bacterium
AAGGGCTTCGCTAAGCGTTGTATCGATTTAGAATATACCTTGCGTCCTAAAATCATCAAATTCTTGATGGAGCGCTTTGAACAGGAGTGTTGTGGCGACTTCTCTTGTTTTTATTTTGATGTTGAGGTAAATACGGGTATCATTAAGATGGCCTCTAAAACCCCTCTGCACTATCGTATGATAGCGCAAAAGGACTTCGATCAGCGTATCAACGGATCTTCACCGCGCCGCTATATGGCATCTTAGGCGCTTTTTAAGGAATTTCAATTCCATTTTTTAATAAAGTGTTGGTATTTTAAGCGTTTGGAGCAAAAGTTCCTATAGAATAACATTTGTTTTGTACTACTGTGATAGCGATCTATCGGATATATATCGCATTTTTATAGCCATATGAGCTGTACCTGTTTTTAGGAAGCACCTCGCATTTTGGACACGGCCTAACGTTTCTCCTGGATAGACGAGGAGTATAGCTTCATGGAATTAGGGATTTGTTTTAACCTGGGTTCGCTTATTCTTATTTTTACCAATCAACCGGTACTTACTCCTAAATGAAACCTAATTTCTATTTCCTTAAAGAGTTATATCCCAATTTATTCGCCATAAGCGAACTGTCCGAAAAGTTGATTTATGTGGACCCTAGCTCTTCCCTTTCTAAATCCCGGCTATTTGCTGAAAAATTAAGCCAATTTGTTTGGGATTTTGAGAATTTAGGGGAATTCGTAGGCTCGCAGAATGACCGGATCTACAGGCTATCCAATACGAATTGTATTCCGGATATCATTAACGGTATACTGCATACTATTCGTAGATCGGGCAACAAGGCCAGTCATAATGGCACCGGGTCTTTCCAAGAGGCACATTTTATATTAAAAAAATGCTTTCAACTCGCCAAATGGTTCTATGAAACCTATGAGCAAGATTTCATTGCTACCTTAACCTATGTGCTGCCCAAAAATGAAAGCACCATATCAGATGAATTACGCCTAAAACTCGAAAAACTCTCCGAGGAGGTTGCGAATTACAAGGATAAAATTGAAGCCCTCAATAAAAACAAAGAGGAAATTTTAGCTCGAAAACAGCGGAGTGATACCCGAGCCAAAAACCTGGATTTAAACGAGGAAGATACCCGACTTACCTTAATTGACGCACAACTTACCGAAGCAGGATGGGAATGCGATACCGAAAAACTTAACTATAGAACAAATAAAACCTTACCCCAAAAAGGAAGCACCATGGCCATTGCGGAATGGCCTTGCAATGGCAAATGGGCAGATTATGCCCTATTCGTAGGTACTTCCCTTTATGGAATCGTGGAAGCCAAAAAATACGCAAGCGACATCTCAACGAACCTCAGGCAGTCGGACCTGTATGCCAAACGCATTAGTCCAAAAGACGGCGTGAAACTATTGGGCGATTGGGATGGCTATAAAGCGCCTTTTCTTTTTTCCACCAACGGTCGGGAATACCTGGAGCAAATTAAAACCAAAAGCGGTATTTGGTTTTTAGACGTGAGGAAAAAGAGGAACCGAGCCCGACCGTTAAAAGGCTGGTTTTCTCCTGCTGGCTTGGTGGATCTCTTTGAAAGAGATATAGACGCAGAAAATAAAAAACTAGAACGCAGTGATTATGACTACCTAACAGACCCAAATGGGCTTAGTCTTAGGGACTATCAGGTGGCGGCGATCAAGGAGGTGGAAAAGAACATCCGCACCAATTTTGAGGAGCGCAGATCGCTAATCGTTATGGCTACCGGTACTGGTAAAACAAGAATGGTCATTGGCCTCTCGTATCGGTTGATCAAATCTAACCGCTTTAAGCGTATCCTGTTTTTAACCGACAGAAGACTACTCGCACAACAGGCCTTTGGCAACTACCAAGACCATAAAATTGAAGGAATTAATACCTTTTCTGAGGTATACCAGCTGGAATATGTAAAAACCCGAGTGCCGGATACCGACACCCGTTTGCATTTTGCTACAGTACAGAGTATGGTAAAAAGGCTGTTCTATGGCGAAAAAGATGGGCTAGCCATTGATACGTATGATTGCATCATCATAGACGAAGCACATAGAGGGTACAACCTGGATAAGGAGCTGGATGAAGAAGATCTGGAGTTCAAAAATCAGGAAGATTACGTAAGCCAATACAAACGGGTGATTCAATATTTTAACGCTTACATCATTGGCCTTACCGCTACCCCCGCCTTGCACACCACCGAGATTTTCGGGAAACCAGTATTCACTTATTCCTATCGGCAAGGGGTTATCGATGGGCATCTCGTAGATCAAGAGCCGCCGTACCGCATTAAAACCCAGCTGAGTGAAGCGGGGATTTTGTGGAAAAAAGGAGAGCGGCCAAAGGTATTTAACCCAGAAACCAACAAAATAGAAGAGCTGGCAGCATTGGAAGACGATCTGTTGGTGGAAATTGAGCAGTTTAATAAACTGGTGATCACCCCCGAGTTTAATCGAGTGGTTATTCGGGAATTGGTGAACCATCTAGATCCAGATAGTGAAGAAAAGACCTTAATATTTGCTGTACGCGATTCGCATGCCGATCTTATCGTGGAACTGCTTTTTGAAGAATTTGAGCGGATTGGGCTGGATGTGCCGCCACATGCCATCCAAAAGATAACCGGTGCTGCCTACGACCCCGAACAACTGACCAAAGAATTCAAAAACGAAAAGTTCCCCAATATTGCGGTAACCGTAGACTTGTTGACTACCGGAATAGACGTCTCCAGAATATGCAATTTAGTATTCCTACGCCGGGTAGGGTCTCGAATTTTGTATGAGCAGATGATAGGTCGCGCTACGCGCTTATGCCCTGAAATCGGAAAAGAAGCCTTTAAAATTTTTGATGCCGTTCGTGTACACGAAGCTTTGCAGGACTATACCCAAATGAAACCCGTGGTAAACCCATCCACCACGTTTACCCAACTCATGGAAGAATTGGATGCCATAAACTCCGAAGAACGGCTAAAAATACAAGGGGAGCAAATTACTGCCAAACTGCAACGGAAACTCCGCAACATACAGGAGAACAGCTTGGAAGAGTTTATTTATGCAGCCGGGGGTAAAGAACCGCAAGAAGTGATTACAGCTATAAAAGAGGCGAGCGCCCATGAGGTGGCAACAATTATTAAAAAATTTAAAGGGCTTTGGAATTATCTGGATAAAAAAGTGTATCAACCCAAACAGCAATTGCTTTCTGAGCATCATGATGCCTACCTGGGAACGGAACGGGATTATGGGAACGCTAAAAAACCAGAAGACTACATCGAGAATTTTAAAACGTTTATTGCTGAAAATCAGAATAACATAGCAGCACTAAAGATTATTGTATCCAAACCCAGTTCTTTAGACCGAAAAAGCTTAAAAGAACTCCGATTATTGCTAGACCAGGAAGGGTTTAATGCCAAAACCCTTAATGTAGCCTGGAGTAATGCCAAAAATGAAGCTATTGCAGCAGATATCATCGCCTACATTAGAACCCTTGCCTTAGATGTGGACTTAATAAGCCATCAGGAGCGGGTTGCCAAAGCCTTTGAAAAGGTATATGCCATGAAACCGTGGAATAAAATTCAACAAAAATGGTTAGACCGTTTTCAAAAACAGTTGTTGGCGGAAACTGTACTCACCAAAGAGGATTTGGATAAAGAACCTTTTAAAAGCGAAGGGGGCTTTACCCGTATTAATAAACAATTTGAACAGCAACTAGAAGCAGTCATTGATACCATCAATGACAATCTGTATGTTGCCTAATCCAATAAACGCCTAACATAAATGAGTGCAGATGAAATCGCCAATAAATTGTGGAACCTCTGTAACGTATTGCGGGATGATGGGGTTACCTATCACCAATACTTAAATGAGTTGACCTATATTCTTTTTCTAAAATTGAGTGAGGTTAAGGATTTTGAACAGCACATTCCTGAAAAATACCGCTGGCGTTATTTTGTAAAGGAAACCGATAATCAAAAGGCGTTTCAACAGTATCGTAGCTTTTTAGCAGAAATTAGCAATGAGACCGATAGTGCCAGCATCAAAGAGATTTACGCCAATGCCTCAACCAGCTTGCGAAAACCGGTAAACTTTAATACGCTCATCCAGGCAATTGATACCTTGGATTGGTATGAGGAGAGCGACCGGGATGTAATGGGCGATATTTACGAAAGCCTGCTGGAGAAAAATGCGGGAGAAAAGAAAAGTGGTGCGGGCCAATACTTTACCCCACGCCCTTTAATTAATGTGATGGTGGAGCTTTTAGCCCCAAAATTAAAAGAACGCTGGAACGATCCGGCTGCGGGCACCTTTGGCTTTATGATTGCTGCGGATGAGTACTTGCGAAGTAAATACGATAACTACTTCCATTTAAGTGAAAAAGACCGAAAATTCCAAATAGAGCAGGCCTTTAGCGGGGTGGAACTGGTGGGTGATGCGCATCGGCTGGCTTTAATGAATGCCCGCCTGCATGGTATGGAAAGCAGCATCATTCTGGGAGATACCCTAACGGAAATGGGCAAAGAGCTGAAAAACTTTGATGGGGTACTGGCCAATCCACCTTTTGGTACCAAAAAAGGAGGCGAACGCCCCACCCGAGATGATTTTACCTATCCCACCAGTAACAAACAGCTTAATTTTTTACAACATATCTATAGAAGCTTAAAAAAGGATGGCAAAGCCCGTGCCGCCGTGGTATTACCTGATAATGTACTGTTTGAAGATGGGGATGGCCAGAGGATTCGGCAGGATTTGATGGATAAATGCCACCTGCATACCATTTTACGGTTGCCCACGGGTATTTTTTATGCCGCAGGGGTAAAAACCAATGTGCTATTCTTTACACGGGGCAGTACAGAAACCGAAAATACCAAAGGGGTATGGTTTTTTGATATGCGCACCAATGTACCCAATTATGGGAAGCGCACCCCCTTTACACGAGCGGCGTTTCACGAATTTATTGAGGCCTATACGGGTGGGATACCCGCAGCGCACCTGGCGAAGCAGTTTAATGGCAGTATTGATGAAAAAGCGCGCCAAACTATCAAAAATGAACGCTGGAACTATATAGCCCGAGAAACGATTACCAAAAAGAATGATTCCTTGGATTTGGGGTTAATTGTAGATGAAAGTTTGAATACTAGCCAAGATTTAGGCGAACCCATAGATATTGCCAAAGAGGCCTTGGCGGAGCTGAAGACCATATCCAAACAGTTAGAAGCAATGATAAAGGAGTTAGGGTGATGGGTGAAAACAAATTACCTGCAGGTTGGGTTGAAGCTGAGATAGGAAAGATATTCTCCGTCATAACAGGAAACACTCCTTCAAAAAAAAATAAAGATTATTATGGCACTGAAATACCATGGGTAAAACCTGCTGATGTAAGCGCCAATGTCCTTCTATTTAAAACAGAGGAATATCTATCAAAGCTAGGTGCAACTAAAGCAAGAATGCTTCCAGCTAATGCGGTGATGGTAACATGTATAGGTAACTTAGGTAATGTTGCGATTGCTGGAAAATCCTGCGCAACCAACCAGCAGATTAATAGCATTGTAGACGCTACTAGCAAATTCAACCCTAAATTTATCTATTATTCAGCACTAAAACTAAAGCCTTGGTTAACTGAAAACTCAACATCTACGACGATTTCCATGGTAAATAAGTCGGTGTTCTCTAAAGCTACAATTTGCTTTCCCCCCCGCCCGGAACAAGACCGCATTGCTGCCAAATTGAATAGCCTAATGGCCAAGGTGGAGCTGATGCAACAAAGTTTAGAGCGTATTCCACAACTTTTAAAAGATTTCCGCCAGCAAGTATTAACCCAAGCCGTCACCGGGAAGTTGACTCAATGTCAAACTAAAAAAGAGAAATTAGCTTTTCTCCTAGATGATGTAAAATATGGGACTTCTAAAAAATCTCTTTATGGAATTGACGGTATACCAATTTTTAGGATTCCCAACATTCAAAACGGAGAAATAAATGATTCCGACTTAAAATACTCTAAGCTGCATAACAGCGAATTTGAGAAACTCCAATTAAGGAAAGGCGACGTATTAGTAATACGATCTAATGGAAGTATATCAATTGTAGGTCAAAGTGCTATTATAAGAAGCAAACATATTGGCTATTCTTACGCAGGCTATTTAATTCGACTAAGATGCAAGGATTCAATAAATGCTGAATTTTTGAACTATTCGCTGCAAAGTAATTTTCTTAGATCTCAAATTGTGGAGACAGCGCGGTCTACTAGTGGCGTAAATAAC
>JBCDGY010000191.1:0-6245 GCA_039414375.1 Bacteroidota bacterium
ATGGCTCGCACAATCCCTCTTCAAGGCCAAAACAAGAATGCTCGGTGCGGATGCCATATACGCCACCAACGTAAACCGAAACTTTGTCACCGCCAACGGTATCAAGACCGATTTCAAGAGAAAGGGCAAAAAGACAAAGTACCATGAAGATTACCGACTACTTGCCAAAATGATAACAAAGGAGCGGGCAACACGATTGGAGGGAAGCTTCGGAACAGACAAGGAGCACTTTCTCCTGAAAAAGATCAAGGCCCGAAATAAAAAGACCGAAATGCTCTGGATATTCTTTGGCATACATACATCAAATGCACTCAAAATAGGGCAGCGTATCCAAAATCAAGTTCCAAAAGCAGCCTAAAATCCAGCTAAAAATCCAAAAAATCAAACCGTACAGGGGAAAGATATGCTTATTGCTGAATGTCCCTAAGTACGCAAAACCTCAAATTGGTAGATCTACTGCACTACCTTCCTTTCGTGGTTCTTTTGCCTTTTTCCTGGTTTATTCCAAATGAAGGCCCCGCGTCTTATCATCGTCTTTTTGCCCTCTTTTACAATGCCATTAGCTTCCACATGGCGGGCTATATTCTATTTACGGTCTTTTGGTTTTTTCAAAAAAGACATACGAACATATTGCACATAACAGTTCAAAAAAAGCAATGGCTCCTCTACTTCTTAGGAATTAATCTCCTCTTCGTTTGTTTTTACCTACTGGTTTCTTTTTTCCTTTTTTCACTGTATATCGGTTTGTCCTTCTTCTTTTCCTTTTTGGTCTTTTTCTGTTCGTTTTGGGCCTTAAGGCACCCACAACTTTTTGAAATACCAGTTTACAAATATCAAAGATCGACCCTTAGTACTGAAGAAGCAGGGAAGATTATGACTGCGCTTACTGACTATTTTCAAGAAAGCCGCCCCTATTTAGACCCCTCTTTAACCTTATCAAAACTAGAGGAAGTGCTTCAGATTCCTGTAAAACATCTCTCTCAGGCGATCAATCAGATTGAAAAAATGAACTATGCACAGTTTGTGCAACAATACCGTGTTGAAGAGGCCAAGCGGCTCTTACAATCCAAAGCACACCGTCAATGGACCATTGCCAGTATTGCCTATGACTCTGGATTTAATAGTATTTCCTCCTTTAACACGGCCTTTAAACGCATAACCGGCCTTACCCCTCTTACCTTTCAAAAAAGCAACGAAAAGTAGGTATTACGACTCGTTCTTGTTTATCGAATTCCGGAATTTGATAGTTCCTAAAGGGGCCTATTTCAATATTTGGGCTTCAAAAAAATAAAAAATCATGAACATTAGAATTATTTGTCTAGCACTTACCGTAATTGTATTAATATCAAAGATGCACGCTCAAGAAGCAGAAGCAGAAACATGGGGGCATCAAGACCCCACTCATAATTTTTCTATGCAACGATTAATTGTTCTTAACGAGAACAACGAAATGCTTATGGTAAGGGAGTCTTATGTTTGGGTACCGCCGGCCTTATTATACGACAAACAGGAATACGTTCTTGAAAATCTACAGCGTTTGGCTAAAGACTATGGGATTGAAACCACATCTCCAGAGTTGAGAGGTCTTTTTGCCTTTAAGTACGATTATCATCCCTATGCAAGTTTGCGCAACTATTATGTCGCCCAATATGTACAAGGAACAATTGAGGTGCCGAAGGGTATGGATGAAGTGGTATGGATGCCTATTCCCGAAGCTATAGAGAAGATTACAGTAACCGCTATAAAAGAAATTACCGAACAGCTCTTAGAATTTCCTGATGTTGTTTGGGGAGGGTCTTTTATGGTAAGCCGAACAGACAATGGACATCCTACACAACAAACGGTCTCCTTTTACCCCTTATTCAGGCGGCCATAATCCTTAAAATTTTACAGAATTGGAAGGTCGTCAGGGCCTTCCTTAAAGTTTATACCCACTTTTTACCAGTGTTATCAAGCCTTTAAAGAAAGTGGATCAAAGGGTGGAGCGCATCTCGTTAGCTCCGCTTCGCCTTAAAAATAATTTCGAGTCGGTTTCTAGCCAAAGGTTTGTCAAAGTACCCAGCGACCATCGGATGTTTATTGGCCAATTCTCGGTCTTTGATTCTAGCAAATGCAGAAAGGATGTATATCTCGGGTTTCTTGCCTTTAGCAACGAGTGGGGCCAAATGGTCTAAGAATGTCCAACCATTCATGCCTCCCAATCCCAAATCCAAAAAAATAAGATCTGGCAACTCCTCCTTTTCTTTAATCTGGTGTTTTATCTGTTGTAGGGCTTCTTCTGCGCTGTCAAAAGTGTAAATAACAAAGGTGTCCTTAGCAAACTGTTGCAGACAGTAGCGCGATGCAAATTGAGAGACCATATCGTCCTCAACGATCCAGATGGAGTAAGTTCCCTTAATGGTTGAATTGATTTTGTTTAACAAAATTACAACACAAATCTCTCAGTGCGGTAATTTTGCCTTAAGAAGTCCATAAACAAATGTTCCCAATAAAGCACCAACCAGTACTAAAATAATGGCCCAATAACCTGCTCCCAACAAAACATATATGGGACCTGGACAAGCCCCTACCAGTCCCCATCCTAAACCGAATAAAGTACCCCCAAGCGCATAACGCCAAAAGGAACGCGCCTTGGGCACAAGGTTTAAAGGAGCACCGAAAAATGATTTTAACTGTTTACGCCGGATTACTTGTGTGAAGCCTATCCCGAATATTAAGGCAGACCCCATAATGCCGTACATGTGAAAACTATCAAATTGAAACATCTCATAAATACGAAACCAGGAGGCAGCCTCAGACTTAAACAAAACTATTCCGAAGAAGATACCAACTCCTAAAAAAACAACACCTCGCATAAGGCTAAAAAATTAAAGGGAAAAAAAGATGTACCATAAGCAAACCGCCAGCGAAGAAACCAATTACCGTTATGAGCGAAGGCCATTGTAGGTTACTAAGACCAGAAATGGCATGCCCTGAAGTACAACCACCAGCATAACGGGCTCCAAAACCAATTAAAAAACCACCCAAAACCAAGATCGCCCATACTTTCGGTTGTTCTAATGCTGTTAAGCCAAAGAGTTCTTCTGGGAGATAAGCCTCCCCTGCACTATGGAAGCCTATAGCTTCCAGTTTTGCCACAGTAGCAGTGCTTATTTGGACTATTGTGTTTTCAGACAAATGGTTGTTAGCGATATAGCCCCCGATAAGCACGCCCAAAGCCACTAACAGATTCCATTTTTAGGCTTTCCAATCAAAGCGAAAAAAGTGCGCAAATCGCTCTGCACCAGCCATGGCACATAGTGTTCTTAGATTGGACGACATTCCAAATTGCTTTCCTAGTAATATTAGCACGGCCATTGTTAGCGCAATTAGGGGGCCTCCAACATACCATGGCCAAGGTTCCAAAAGGTATTTCATTTGTTAAAATTTATAACTCAAGAAAAGGGAAACAATACCCCTTTGCCACATTGATAATTAGCATAAACTTGTTGCGCTAATATCCCGATGGCCTCCCAAAAAGCATTTATACTTCCTTAATAAAATGACCATTGAACCCTATACAAAGGATCTCTGCTTTGTTTGTAAAGAACTCTTTACAAGATTAACCTTATTACACGGCTTTTTTAGTAACCAAAGTCACAAAGCGTCTTAGGAATCTTGTAGCACTTGAATGAGGGTTTCCGCAGGCACTACTCCCGATTGTCGCCATACCATCGCGCCCTTTTTAAATACCATAAGCGTAGGCAACCCCCTAACCTGATATTGGTTGGCCAGACCTTGATTTTTATCTACATCTATTTTAATCACCTTCACCGTATCTGCCAGTTGGAGACCTTTGCAGAATGGGCAAAAAAGTGATACGCAATCCAAACTATGGAAAATTTCTTCCTTCTCAAAAATTTTAAGTCCTCACAACCAGAAGGTTGCTCCGGGTTAAAATTTTATCGGGCGTCGAACTTTCCACATACTTTGAATTTTGCAAAGGTCTCAGTTGGGCTTTAACGGATTCCAAAATAGGCGACATTGCTTTACAAGGCCCGCACCAAGTAGCATAAAAATCAATGAGGACGGGCTGATCGGTTGCGATAATTTCTTGAAAACTTGCCATGACGATATCTTATTTGTATTCCTATTCTTTTGCTTTGGGTTGAAAAATGAAAAACAATTCCTTCCCCTGTCGCTCTGGAATAGAATTGTAACTGCGTTCTAATACCGACAGCCGAAAATCAGGTTTAAAATAAGTTTCATACTCCGTTTTTGATCCTCCAAAAGGAGGGCCATCAATCAACGGAAAATCAAAGAAAAGTCCTGCTATGGTTCCTGTGGGCGTCAAAAGCTGCGCTACTTTTTGTGCATAGGCCGATCGCTGTGAAGGATGTAGTGCACAGAAGAAAGTTTGTTCTAAAATAAGGTCAAAATGATCGTTGACCTCAAAAAAATCCTGAACCCAAAATTGATTTTCTGGGAAATCGGGGCAACGTCGTTTGAAATTGGCTTTGGCCTCCGGGGCCAAGTCCACCACAAAAACGTTGTTAAACCCTTTCTTAAAAAGATATTCTGCTTCATAAGCATTTCCTCCGCCAGGGATCAATATGCGCATAGAAGGGTCCGTAAGGGTATCAATATATGCCTTTAAGGGTGTTGAAGGTACCCCAAGGTCCCAACCAACCCGTTGTTCTAAATAACGCTTATTCCAATAGGTGCTATTCAACGAAGTACTCATTCCTGCTCTTTCCAGTCGAGATAACCCCCAGAATACTCTAATATTCGGGTAAATCCATACTTTTTAAGGTATTCTGCTGCTCTTTGGCTGCGGTTACCGCTTCTACAATACAGGTATACTGGTTTGGTGTCATCCAAGATTTGGACTTGATGGCTAAAGACTACGCTATCTTTAACATTAAAATTGAGCGCCCCGTTGATATGCCCTGCCTTAAATTCTTCGGGGGTACGTACATCAATAAGCTGCACTTTTCTACCTACGACCTTTTTTTGCATAAAAGGTTTATCTATTGAGGAGATGCCTAAAGGCCCAGTCTTACAACTAAACCCCAAGAGTACTATTAAAATATAGCAATACTTGTGGATCATTTCCAATTATTGACTTTAATCTAATAACTATAGCTTTACGATTTTAAGGTTGATGGGCATACAAAATCGGTTACTGGGATACCAGCCTTTTCCATCGCGCCAAAGCCTCCTTTCACATCAATCAAATTATGGATACCTCTACTTTTTAGTATGGAAGCGGCAATCATACTTCGGTATCCTCCAGCACAGTGGATATAAAAATTGTCTTCCGAAGGAAACTCAGCCAAATAGTCATTCAAAAAATCCAAAGGGGTACTGTGGGCCTCAGCCAAGTGTGCTGCGCTAAATTCGCTAGGTTTGCGAACATCAAACACTGGCGCTTCTTGAGTGTCTAAAACTGTTTTAAGGGTCTCAGCGGTAACCGAACTCACAGTATCATAGGGTTTTGCCGCTGCTTTCCAAGCTTGAAAACCACCTTCAAGATACCCTAAGGTTTTATCAAAGCCCACTCTAGAGAGGCGGGTAACCACCTCTTCTTCTCTACCCTCATCTACTACCAATAGAATGGGTTGTGCTACATCACCAATCAAAGCGCCCACCCAAGGGGCAAAACCACCGTCGATCCCAATAAAAATAGACCTGGGAATGTGGCCTTTTGCAAAATCATCTTGATGACGCACGTCGAGAACTAGTGCACCAGTTTCATTTGCCGCAGCTTCAAAAGCCTCTGGAGTAAGTGCTCTGGTTCCACGTTCCAAAACAGCATCAATATGGTCATAGCCCTCTTTATTCATCTTTACATTTAAAGGAAAATACTGTGGGGGTGGCAGCAGACCGTCAGTTACTTCTTTGACAAAAGCAGCTTTCGTCATATCCGCTCTAAGGGCATAATTCACGCTCTTTTGGTTCCCCAAGGTATCCATAGTCTCCTTCATCATATTTTTACCGCAAGCGGAGCCTGCACCGTGGGCAGGATATACGATAACATCGTCCGCCAAGGGCATAATCTTGTTGCGAAGGCTATCATACAAGGTTTCGGCCAATTGTTCTTGAGTCATGTTGGCCGCTTTTTGCGCAAGATCCGGACGACCCACATCCCCTAAGAATAGGGTGTCGCCACTAAAGATAGCGTGGTCTTTTCCATTTTCGTCTCGTAATAAGTAGGTGGTACTTTCCATAGTATGCCCGGGTGTGTGTAAGGCCACAATGGTAAT
>JBCDGY010000192.1:0-6174 GCA_039414375.1 Bacteroidota bacterium
AAATGCTCTTGCATTAAAGCTTTTTCAAAGGTAAAAGCACGCATTAAAATGCTACCAACAATCAGGCATTAAGTATATTCAATCCTCACGCTTCAGAAATTGAGGTTAGCATTTTGATGCGTGCTTTTACCTTTGAAAAAGCTTTAATGCAAGAGCATTTCAATGAGAGTTATGTGGAGAGCGATCTATATCCTCGCGCTAGTTTTAAAGGGAAGGTTATCAATTTTAATCCCAATTCCGCTGCTATTCAAACCTGTATCATTAAAGGAGATTTTGTCCTAAAAGAGGTTAAAAAGGAGTTGGAGTTTAAAGCTCAGATTGCTAAAAAGGGCAATGGCAACTATTATACCATAACCGGGGATTTACAGCTGAATAGGGACGATTACAATATCAAAGTTCCTCCTATACTGAGGCCTAATATTGCCAAAAACATTGAAGTATCATTTAATTTTCAATACGAACCTTATGAAGATTAAAACGTTTTTTTTTGCACTATGTCTCTTTATATTGGGGAAGGCAACTGCTCAAAAGGATTTGTTGGCGTCCCTCCTGGAGGAACAGGATAGCGCTTTTTACACCGCTGCGGTGTTTAAAACAACAAGAATTGCTATAGGGCATTCTATAGAGACCAGAAAAAGGGGTACCACACAGCTAAGTTTGATGACCCGGTATTGGGATACCCCATCTCCTAAGAGTAATAGTTTTGTAGCAGATAAAATGACTGCACGTTTAGGGGTGGATTATGCTTTTTCGGATAGATTTACAGCAGGTGGGGGTATGGCTACGTTAGATGGCATTGCTGACGTTTTTTTAAAGTACCGGCTACTGCGGCAAAAGTCCAACGGGAAGCCATGGCTTGGAGTAACCCTGGTGCAGACAACGTCGTATAGAACGAAGAATTTTAACAACTTGAATCAAACTGAAAATTTTTTAGATAAGCTTAGTTTTACAAGCCAAGTGCTTTTGGGTAAAAAGCTCACTAGAAATTTTTCTTTGCAAGTGGCTCCTACTTATATACACCGTGTCTCTAGTCAATCGCCAGCGGACGATAGCAATCATTTTGCTGTAGGTTTTGGCGGCAGATATAAACTTTCTAATCATCTCTCCTTGGTATCTGAATATTATTGGATAGCGAATGAATTGGCATCTCGAAATACCTTTGGGGCTTTTGTGGTAGGCACCAATTGGGAGCTTGGTGATATTATCCTACAGTTTAAGCTTACCAATGCCCGTAACTTTGCTGAAGATACCTTTATCACACAAACCCCGGTTAACTTTAATACAAGAAGAGGTAATTTGAGTTTTGGGTTTCACGTGAATTACATAATTCATTGATTCACTACCTATCCCTATTTGGCTTCAAACAGCATTTTCCTAATAGGAACTATGGTTCTTCAGGGCCCATTTTAATAAACAGGTCTCATTTTAATAAAAGACTTTAGCAAAATTCGAAGTAGGCGGAAGGTAAGATGTTAGATAACATTGTAGTCCCGATTAACTGAGTAGTTAGGAGGGTTTACAATTATTTCGCATTCAGCAATATTTTATAATTCGAGGGGCTAACCACTTTTTCAACGCTTCCGGCAAAGGTCTCTAGCTTTCACTTTTAAAGCCACGGTTTCCACCTTAACCGATTTCTTTTTTATCTGGTTTTCATTTTGTCAAGTTTTGTGCCATTAGTATTAATCTTTAAAAACTCAACATGAAAAAATTAGCACTTTTATGTTTTGGATTGCTCTTAATAGCAAGTTGTGATTCAGACGATGTAAACAATACAGACAACTATTCAGATCTTGATCAAGATCAAAATCAGGATCAAGACCAGGACCAGGATCAGGATCAAGACCAAGGACAACAAGATGATATTATGTTGGCCACAGATGCAACTTTTGGTCAGGTCTTAGTTGACAGTGATGGTAATACGCTTTACTTTTTTGCCAATGATGCTTTTAATAGCGGATCTAACTGTAATGGTGGTTGTGCAACGAATTGGCCTCCATTATTAGGAGCATCTCCTGCCGTTGGTGAAGGCCTTAATCTTGACGACTTTGGTAATGTTAGCAGAGAAGATAATTCGCAACAAATTACGTACAAAGGCTATCCTTTATATACGTTTGCTAATGATAGCGCTCCGGGAGACATTAGCGGTGATGGTGCCGGAGGCGTTTGGTATGTAGCAAAGCCGGATTATGCCGTGATGGTAGTACAAACCCCTTTGATAGGCGAGACAAGTGAAGGTGAAATGGTTAACCTAGATATTGATGGAAATGCAAGTACTGATCCCACCCTTTATATGACCGATCCAGAAGGGAATACCTTATATCGCTTTGCCAACGACTTCAAATTGGATAATAATTTTACTGCCGAAGATTTTTCGAATAACGGGGTTTGGCCAATTTATGCTGCTGCAAATACGCGCTATCCTAGTATTTTCGATGCTTCCGATTTTGAAACAATAACTGTATTTGGTCAAGACCAATTGACCTACAAGGGACATCCGTTATACAAGTATGGGCAGGATACCCAAAGGGGAGAGAATAAAGGGGTAGGATTTCCACAACCTGGTATATGGTATGTGCTAAATGACACTACGGCCGAGGCTGCAGAAGCTATTAATGCTGTTCGGCTTAAAGGGGACAGTAATTTTGGTCAGGTACTAACAGATGCCGATGGTAATACCCTTTATTTCTTCACCAATGACGCCAAAAATGGTTCCAATTGTAATGGCGGTTGTGCAGAGGCATGGCCACCGTTTTTTGTAGAAGATTTAACATGGGATTCTGGCTTGCTAGGTTCAGATTTTACAACCATTACAAGAGACGACAATACTTCTCAAATCGCCTATAAAGGGTACCCTTTGTATTTGTTTGCCAATGATGCAACAGCAGGAGATATTAATGGTGATGGTGCCGGCGGAGTTTGGTTTGTTGCCAAACCAGACTACACCGTTATGGTATCACGCCAACAATTGGTGGGCAAAGACAACGGCGGAAACCTTTTGGATTTGCTTGAAGATGGAACAGAAGGACAAGCAGACACTGTTTACATAACCGACGACCGAGGGAATACCCTATACCGTTTTAATAATGATACCAATTCGGATAACAACTTTACGGCGGAGGACTTATCCAACAATGGTGTTTGGCCAATTTATAATGCTGACAATAGTATTGTCCCTAGTATTTTAGATAGTGATGATTTTACGGTAATAGATGTTTTTGGCGAATCGCAGTTAACCTACAAGGGGTGGCCTTTGTATAAGTATGGACAAGACACAACTAAGGGCGATACTTTTGGTGTTGGATTTCCGCAACCAGGTATTTGGTTTATTGCTAATGGCACAACCGCAGTTGCGCCACAAGCGGGGAGTAGTAGTACAGGATATACTTATTAATCGAGACCTTTGCAGAATGGGTAAAAAAGGGGTACGCTATCCAAACTATGGAAAATTTCGTCCTTCTCAAAAATTTTAAGTCCTCACAACCCGGAGGTTGCTGCGGGTTAAAATTCCATCGGGCGTCGAACTTTTCACATACTTTGAATTTTGCTAAGGTCTCTAATCCTAAAAGCTAAGAACTCAAGTTAATAGATCAACGCTATGAATTCGAATGCTGGTACTGCTGCACTGATCTCACCAAAACGCTATAATTTAAATGTTTTGTCCTCCACAACGTGCTCAATAACAACTACCCAAAATACAGAAAAGGGTAAGCTTTGATAACGTGTGTGCAGTTTGGCGTAGAACAACAAACTTATAGCGTGCGGCAGTATCTAAAAAGTGGTCATCGTGAAATATCAGGGGTTACGGCCCCTGATATTTTTTTATGACCTGTGGGAAGTTCACCTGTTTGCAGTAGGAATGAAGTAGGAGGTGGTGCAATGATCTTCAAGTGTTGGTTACACTACCTTTCTCACGTTAATAGGCGTACGCTTTCCCTTTAATTTTATTTTCATATAAGTGGTGGCATCGGGGAGTTGCTCCGATAAATGATGATGCACTTCTTCGGTTATAATCAGTTGTGATTTCAGTTCCTTATTCAATTGCTCGACCCTACTGGCTACGATAACTGCATTACCGGTTACCGAATACTGTTTTCTTGACTCATTGCCAACATTACCCGCAACGATATATCCAGCGTGTAAGCCTATGCCAATTTTGGTATGCTTTATAAGACCTGCATTGTTCCTTTCTTTAAGCTCATAAAGAATTTCTTTTGCCGCGTTGAACGCATTTTGACAGTCATTACCATGCGAAATAGGAGCGCCAAAAGTGGCCATGAAACCATCTCCCAAAAGCTGGTTGATATTGCCATTGTACTTTTGAACAGCATTAATCATAAACCCAAAAACATTATTCTGATAGGCTATGAGCTCTTCCGGAGTCATTTTTTCAGCCATAGGCGTAAAGTCCCTGATATCTAAGAACATAATACAAACAAAATGCTTACCAGGCTCATCTGGAGCATCGGATAACAGTTCTTGCGCCACATCGGCCGATAGCTGCTGCGTTAGTAACTTCACAATACGCTTTTCTGCATCCTCTAATTTTGATTTGGTTGTATTTAAATCTCGGTAGGTAATGGTTAGTTTTTTATGTTGTTTTCGCTTTAAAACATACATGTAAAATAACCCTAGAGCTCCTATTAAGAGCACAAGTCCCACAAGAATAAAAGTATTTTTAGTCTTGGTCTCTTGCTTTTTTTCACGCTCAGCAGCAAGTACATTCATATCTGAAATTTTCTTTTGTTGCTTTAAAAGCGCGATTTCACTTTGTCTTTCTGCGTTCTGGATAATACGGCTTAAACTGTCTTGCTTAATTTTTAAGGTTAGCTCTTGATACCGCTTAAAGTAAGCAACAGCCGTTTCGTAATCTGCTTTGGCTGCGAATCTTTATGCTAGAGATTTGAGTGCTCGCTGTCGACTTCTAAGCTTGTCTTCTTGAAAATTCTCCCCCTCCAAAGTATCCATTTCCGTAACAAATTGGTTTTTGGAGGTAACAATTGTCTTCTCTTTATCAGAAATTATGGTTCCTAGATACTTTTGGGCTTTTGAATATTGTTCGAGGCTATCATAGATTTTCGCAATCTTTAGTTGTAATTCTACAATGTTTTTCTAATCTCCTCGGTTCTTAAGAAGGTTAATCGCTTTCTCATAATGACCTACTGCTTTTAGAAAATTCCCCTTTCTTTCTTGAACATTACCGAGCTTTATTTCGGCCTGAACTTTGACATCGTTGGTGGTGTTATTGAAAACCTCCCCTATTCTTAAACTGCCTATAGTTTTGGAAAGTAGCCCCTGCTTGATTTTAGTGGTATCCATTACTTGAGATAAGGAATCTAGTAAGAATAATGACTTCTTTTTGATGGGGTCTTCTTCCGAAAGTGCTCCCAGTTCAATAGCCAGCTCTAAATTGGTTTTTGCTTCATAGTACCTTTCTCTATATAGCATTACCCTGCCTAGCTGAAAGTAGGCCAAACGAAGTTGATTGGGCGTACTTTCTGATATTTGCCCATTGGGTTGCGAGAATAACGCTTCCCCAAGTTGTACAGCCAATTTTCCATATTTGATACCTTTTCTGGGATTGGCTATGGTAAAATGGTCCGTTAGCTGGTTTAGCATTTTTAGTTTTTCAATACCAAAAGTTCGCTTGTAACCGTCTTCCAGTGCTTCTATGGTCTCCCCTTGTGCAGAAAGTAGCAGCACCTGAAAAACTACAACAAGATTAGTGATGGTTTTAAACCGAGGTGGTATCAATTTCGATTGATTTTATGATTAAAATAAAAAAAATTAAAAATCATCTCAAAAATGAATTGACTCCAAATTGTATTTAACCTTAATGAGGTACTACTTCAGGAAAAGTAAACTATATCTTGAGTAAAATGGTAAAGGCTTCTAATTATTATAAATAGAAGCCTTCTTCAATCGCCTAAGCTTAATGTAGAATTCATGTAAACCCAAATGATGCATTGGAATATCCCTACTATCTCGTTAAACAGGTCCCCTTAAGTGGAGAGACAAGTATTCTATGCTGAAATCCCTTCAAAATAGGTCACTTTGTTATGTTTTCGATTTCACAGTGGCGGTGGCTACGCTAAAATCTCCAAATCATCTTATTTTATGACGTTTTCAACCTTCACTACGCTCCTTTCATACATAATTTGGGTTAAAAAAATC
>JBCDGY010000193.1:0-6169 GCA_039414375.1 Bacteroidota bacterium
GACTTAAAATTTTTGAGAAGGACGAAATTTTCCATAGTTTGGATTGCGTATCACTTTTTACCCATTCTGCAAAGATCTCAAGAAATCCCTTTTGCAATGATCTTGCTTTACAACTTTATCAATTGCTTAATAAGGTGTACGCATTTCTTAAAAGAATGAAGTAGAAAGTACGTACTAGTATTTCTAATCCGGATTAAAACAAACCTTCTAAAGCTAGAGCTGTTATTAATGCTTACAATAGTATTCTTAAATCTGCTTTAAACAATTTTAAGCAAGCAATTGGTAGTATCTTCAATCTGAAAAAATAAGGTATAAATGAACCTATCAAAAAAGTATATTGCCTTTTATATCCTTCTAGCAATGGCTTTGTTGTGTGCTTGTAAACAAAACGACCCTACTTCATCCAAAAAAGAAACGGAGCAAATAGGTCAAGTAGTTCCTTTAGTTGATAGCACTATAATTAAGGAGAATGGTATGATCTTAATTCCAGGAGGAGCTTTTGAACAAGGAGCTATACCAGGGGATCGGATGGCCATGCATCATGAAAAACCATCCCATAGGGTAACGGTAAATCCTTTTTACATGAAAGCGACTGAAGTAACCAATAGCGAGTTCCAAAAGTTTGTAGCTACTACTGGGTACCGAACAGTTGCTGAGCGTGCTTTGGATTGGCAGGAGCTTCGTAAACAATTGCCTTCAGGAACTCCAAAACCGCATGATTCCCTATTACAACCGGGATCGCTCGTCTTTCAAAAAACGCAAATGCCCGTAACCGACTTTAGGGATGTATCGCAATGGTGGGTATGGACTGTAGGAGCGTCGTGGAAACATCCTCATGGACCAGGTTCCTCCATTCAGGGTAAAGAAAATCATCCCGTAGTACATATTGCTTATGAAGATGCTAGAGCCTATTGCAACTGGTTGGGAGCTAGGCTACCCACAGAAGCAGAATGGGAATACGCAGCACGTGGTGGTATGGCGACAAGCACTCCATATCCATGGGATGCTACCAATAAAAAACTAGCAGTACAGGCGAATACCTGGACAGGGACTTTTCCAATAAATAATGACGAAAACGATGGTTATGAGGGTACGGCTCCCGTAGGCAGTTATCCACCGAACAAATTTGGCCTTTATGATATGTCCGGGAATGTATGGGAGTGGACCAACGATTGGTATCACACCCAATACTATGCAGAATTGACCAAAAAGGCAGGGCCAATTGATAACCCTAAAGGAGCTGCTACAGCATTTAATCCTAACAATCCCTATGCGAAAGAGAAAGTAATTAAGGGAGGGTCTTTCTTATGCAATGCTTCCTATTGCGCCAGTTATCGCATCTCGGCTCGTATGGCCAATACGCTCGATTCTGCTCAGGAACATTTGGGCTTTAGAATAGTCATGGAGTATAACCCCAAAAAGTGACCATGACAAAACAAAACCTCTTTTTGGTAATTGCCCTATTGCTTACTTGGCCAAATTATGGTCAAGAGATTCCTTCACAGCAGGGTGCCCTTGTATGGGCTTCTCCAGAAGGGGGGCAAAGAAATGAGTACTTATTTTTCAAGCGGAAATTTGTTTTAGCACCAGGTGAAACAATAACTAAGGCTACCTTACATCTTTATGCCGATAGCCGGTATGCGTTATACATTAATGGGCAGTATATTAGTTTTGGACCTGCACGTTCTTATCACGCTAATCCCTATTTTGATTCCTACGACATTGCCGATTATCTGGTTGAAGGCGACAACTGTATCGTAGTTAAAGTGCTCCACAATGGTATGGTGACCTATCAACTTTTTGATTACAAAGGCGCCTTTGCTGCATGGGGTGAACTAAAGACGGACAAAAAAACCGTTTCCCTACAAAGTTTACAGTGGAAGGTCCAGCCTTCTAAAGGGTACGATCGTAGTGCCCCGCGATTTTCCTTTGCTGCAGGGCCTATTGAAAACTGGAATGTTAGTGAAGATGAAGGATGGAACAACTGCGAGCTGCAAGAAGGATGGAAAAGCCCTGTGCTTTTAGCAGACTCCTCTCCGTGGGGAGCCTTCTTACCGCGGCCGATACCACCATTAATCAACAAACCGTATTTGGCCGAACCCTATGACCAGGCCTATGCACTAGATACTACTTTACAGATACATGCTTTTCGAGTGCCTACCAAGGATGAAACTCCAAAAGATTACAATACCAGACCATCGGCAGTGGCTTACACTTATATCTATAGCCCTATAGCGCAACAAGTGCAGATGGGGTTGTGGTGGGAAAGGTCTTTTGTCAATGGAAAACCACTAACCGATAGGGCAGTAGTAGCTGAGAATCGGTTTCGAAAAACCTTTTTGGTAGACCTTAAACAAGGATGGAATACCTACCATGCCGCATACGACGTGCTTTGGGGTTCTTGGGACTTTTACATGCAATTCCCCAAAAAAGCAGGATTGCGGTTGTCTACAACAAAAGACTTGGAGGGTGACACAGCATTGGCGCATTATAAACTTCCTCAAGGAGAGGCTCCGCTATGGTATTCTCAAATACCAAGAACCCCTTTTAAAACGATTTTAGAGGAGGTTGGTTCGCAATGGACGCTTCACCCCCAAGGGAATAACGCCAACCATCCTGCCCGCGATTTGGTGTGGAACGGAAAAGACACCCTGCGCACAATGGGCACGGCGACAATACTAGGGAAGTCCTTTCAAATACAAGAAGGGGAAAAAGGTATAAGTCTTTACTTTAAAATGGAGGAAATACAATTGGGGTGCTTTTTTATTGAAGGACGTTTTCCAAAGGGCACCGTGCTCGATCTTGGCTTTAGTGAAGAACCCAATGCCCAGGGATTTCCCTGGCTATACAAACGTTACCAAATTGGTGCTGGCATACGATTTGTAACTGATGGTACTACGGAACGGTATGAATCATTTAAACCCTATGGCGCCAAATACCTCCAGCTGAATATCTCGGGAACAAACGCTCCTTTTACATTGGATAAAGTAGGTATGATGCGTATGGTATATCCTTTTGAGACCAAAGGTGCTTTCCATTCTTCAGATACCATATTCAATAAAACGTACGAGGCTGGATGGCGAACGTTACAATTGTGTGCAGAGGATTCTTATACAGACACTCCTTTTCGGGAACGTGGACTTTATGCGGGAGATTTTTTACCGGAACTCGCCATTACTATGGCCGTTTCAGGCGACATGCGGCTAGCCAGACACAGTCTGAGCCTCTTTCAAGATATGTACCGTTCCGAAATGTATGAAGGTACTGAAACCAGGCACCACGAGTTTGTGTTTATTACTTTGTTATCTGCCGATTATCTGTGGCGTTACCTAAAAGATAAAGACATCATAACACAGTATTACGAGAATTACAAAGCTTTGTTGGAGCAAACGCTAGCATTGCGTAAACGAGAAAATGGCCTGATTTATGCCAAGGGGGTGTTTTTAGAATGGACGACCATCAATAAAACAGATGCTCAAATGACGGCCTATCAAGCTGTGATTTATAAGAGTTTGCGCATACTACAAGAATGGGCGGAGGTATTGGGTAAGGTAGCGGAAGCCAATTACTTTGCTCAGGAAGCAGCAGCTTTACAGAAGGCAGTATTAAAAGAACTATGGTACCAAGAGGAGCATCGCTTTTATGATGGTATTCAATCTGGAGATCCCATCCAAGACTACCACATTACAAGCACTATTTGGCCCATGTGCTATGGGCTATTACCTAAAGCAGAGCAAGCTCAGGCGCTTAAGGCGATCTTAGCCGAGATCCAAGATATTGGTAATGTAACCCGACAACGAAAGATTACCACCTATAGTTCGTTTTATCTGTTGTGCTTACTGTATCAAAACGACGAGGTAGCAGCTGCAGAACAGTTTATAAAAAAGCACTGGGCGCCAATGGCGCTGCACTCCGAACGACCTACGGTTTGGGAGAATTTTGACATCGGAGGGCTACAAGGTACTTCAAGTCATGCGTGGAGTGGACACCCTACCTATTTTATGGCTACGGAAACCTTAGGGGTCAATTTGGGCTTTTACAAACCCTTTGATGCAGATACCATTGAAATACATCCAAGATCGGAACTGCTTTCGCAAGCCGCTGGTACGGTAACGCACCCTCGGGGCCTTGTTTCGTTAAGCTGGAAGATCCAAGGGAATGACTTGATTTTAAAAGTAAAAGTGCCTAAAGATGTCCCTACAACAATAGCCCCTAAAGGACGTTTGGCTTCCCTTAATTTGGTATTGGAGAAAGAGACCTATTAAGGATCATTACGGGGTAGTCTAACGCGATAAATTTATACCTTTAAAGAACCCCTACATTCAGGGTGGTATCGTTTAGTCACTGTAGTATTAGCAAGATATGCTAAGACCTTATGTATCTCAATTGTCACACGTATTATAGTCTTCGTTTTGGAACCTTTTCCGAGAAAACACTCTTGCAACTTGCCCAACAGCACCAGGTGCAACAACTGGTGCTTACCGATATCAACAATACTTCGGCAGCACTAAGCTTTGTGCGTGAGGCGCCCAAATACAATGTCAAACCTATTCTAGGGATTGATTTTCGCAATGGTACCGATCCTTGTTTTGTGGGTATTGCGAAAAATAACAAGGGCTATCAAGAACTCAACGATTTGCTTTCCCATCATCTTCATACGAATAAGGAATTGCCCCAAGAAGCTCCTCGATTTCAAAATGCCTTTGTGGTATACCCTTTTGAGAAAGTGCTCCTCAATGAAAAATATGAGCTACTTCCCCATGAGTACATTGGCATTTCGATTAAAGATCTGCGGCGATTGCCTTTTTCAGTGGTAAAAAACCAGCGTGATCGACTAGTGGTACAACAGCCCGTTACCTTTAGAAGCAAAAAGGACTTTAACGCCCATTGCCTACTACGGGCTATCGATAATAACGTTTTATTAAGCAAATTAGATCAAGATGAGCTGGCTAGTGAAACCGAAAAGATGTACCCTCTTGAAGAGTTGCTAGCAGCCTTTGTGGACCACCCCTATATTTTAGAAAATACCCAACGCCTGTTGGATCAATGTGATATCCATTTCGATTTTTCTAAGCATCGGAAACCCCAAAATTTGCAGTACTACACAGGCCGGGCCGAAGACGATGCTGCCTTGTTGCGAAAACTATGCCTAGAAGGATTACCCCAGCGCTATAGTACTATTACACCTACAATTACCCAGCGGTTAGACAAAGAACTGACTTTAATTCAAAAGATGGGGTTTGTATCGTACTTTTTGATCAATTGGGACATTATATCCGAAGCGCGCAAACGGGGATTTTACTATGTAGGTCGGGGTAGTGGTGCCAATAGTATTGTGGCCTACCTACTTTTTATTACTGATGTAGACCCCATTGAACTGGATCTATACTTTGAGCGATTTATCAATTTGTACCGAGCCAACCCTCCCGACTTTGATATCGATTTTTCTTGGCGCGACCGTGAGGCGATGACCCAATATATCTTTAACCGTTTCGATCATGTGGCGCTTGTCGGCACTTATGTTACCTTTAAATACAAGGGAGTAGTTCGGGAACTGGGTAAAGTATTTGGCCTTCCCAAAACAGAAATCGATCGGCTTAGCGATGGGGTAGTCGATTCTAAGAAACTAGATCGTACCGCTCAATTGGTGCTTAAATATGGAGCGCTAATCCAAGATATGCCTAATTATGTAAGTGTGCATGCCAGTGGTATTCTTATAAGTGAACACCCACTACAACGGTTCACCACTACCTTTCTACCGCCCAAGGGGTTTGCGACTGTGCAATTTGATATGATTATTGCCGAAGATGTAGGGCTGTACAAATTTGATATTTTGGCCCAGCGTGGTTTGGGAAAGATCAAAGATACCTTAGCTATTGTGGCGTATAACCAACCAGAGCGTTCAGATTTTGATATCCATAATGTAAAGGCGTTTTATAAAGATTCGGTCATCAATAATTTGATCAAAACCGCCCAGTGTATGGGCTGCTTTTATGTGGAATCGCCTGCCATGCGCATGTTGCTCAGGAAACTAGAAGTCGATAACTACTTGGGACTAGTGGCAGCTAGCTCCATCATTAGGCCTGGGGTATCCAAAAGTGGGATGATGCGGGAGTACATCCTTAGGCATCGAACACCTGGCCGCGCTGAAGAGCTCGCCCATCCTGTA
>JBCDGY010000194.1:0-6154 GCA_039414375.1 Bacteroidota bacterium
AATTGTACCTGCCGGCCAACGGCGAGATGCGTTTATCAAGCGCATCGTCGGGATACCGGGGGATACGGTAGAGGTGACTTGGATGATGATGACGATAATTTTGTGCAACGGAGTAATGCAGTTGGGTTTAGCATTGGCAATAAAGGTTATTTTGGTACTGGCGATGGCGGTTTTGGGGCCTCTACGGAGATTTGGGAGTATGACCCTGCTACTGATTTGTGGGAGGAAAAAACCGAATACGAAGGTACTACCAGGCAAGGAGCCGTGGCTTTTTACAACGGCACTCGCGCCTTTATAGCCCTAGGAAGGAGCGGTAATCTATATTTAGATGACAACCGTGAGTTTTTCCCTAATGACGAGGAAGATGAAGACGATTGACGTTTAACAGGATATGACCTTTTTGACACACTACTTCAAGAGAAAGGTTAATCTTTAAAAATGCCCCAAAAAATAATAACTTCATGAATTACAAAACAATACTTTGGATTACAGCAGCGCTTATTCTGGTATTGGGTATAGCCCTAAATGGAATTTTGGCGCATCGATCATCAGAAGAGTATAGATTGGTATCACAAAAAAGTGAATCAGGTTGGGTATATCATATTTACAGGAAAAATCAGTTATTAATACGCCAAAATACCATTCCTGGTATTGCTGATAATAAAGCATTTGAAACCAAGGAAGATGCGGAAAAAATTGGAAAGATCGTTATCGATAGGTTACAAAGTAAAACCACGCCCAGTATCAGTAAAGAAGATTTGAAACAACACGATATTTCCTTTTAGAACGATTAAACCCAAATTATGTATTTGGGGAGCGTAATGAAGGTTGAAAGCGCAATAAAAAAGATGATTGGTAGATTTTAGCATAGGCACCACTAAGGTGAAATCGAAAACATAACAAAGTGGTTTATTTTGAAGGGATTTCAAGTTGTAATACCTGCCTTGTTGGCAGACAGGCCAGCCTCACCGGCCAAGATGGAGTTTCTTTTAATACATAATTTGGGTTTAATATAACTGGAACGACAGCATTGAGAAAGGCACTTAAAATAAAAGAAGTATGGATCCATCTTATTTTCTGGGTTTGCTTTATCTCGCTTCCTGTTATAGTG
The DNA here is from genome assembly GCA_039414375.1 of Bacteroidota bacterium. Taxonomy (GTDB): domain Bacteria; phylum Bacteroidota; class Bacteroidia; order Flavobacteriales; family Flavobacteriaceae; genus Croceivirga. Next base: position 1,112 of record JBCDGY010000194.1, read on the forward strand.
AGTTTCACACAGTTGGGGCGGCTAGAACCCAACCTCATACCGCGAATGGTAGTCAACCCCATTCTATTGTATGTCAACTATTTGGTATTGGTGCCTAGATTGCTGTTGCGCAAAAAACTGTTGGCCTATATTGTTATTTCCTTTGTTCTGGTGAATGGCTTTAGTTTTATTTTAAGCAGAACGCTTTTTCCCGTTCCCATTCAGCGAATTATTGACCTGGCCGAAAATGAAAGCCTTGGCCCCGTAAAACAGCTTCCATTTGCCTTAACCTTGATTTTTTCATTGGCCTTTTTCTTGTTGGGTGGGGTTTTAGGACTAATTAAAGACTTTTACAGAAGAGATAAGATTAATCAAGAGATAGCGGTTAGTCGTAAGGAAACAGAACTACAGTTTTTAAGAGCGCAGCTCAATCCACACTTTCTCTTTAATTCCCTAAATAGTATTTACTCCTTGGTACGCAACAAATCCCACGAAGCCCCAGAAGCGGTAATCACATTATCAGAATTGATGCGCTATATGTTATATGAAGCCAAAGAAGCTATGGTGCCCCTATCTAAGGAAATCAATTATATCCAGAATTTTATGGCCCTGCAACGCTTCCGGTTAAAAGATAGTAGTGGCTTAAAAATGCAGGTGGTTGGTGATTATAAGGACAAAAAGATACCTCCACTCTTGCTAATCCCTTTTGTGGAAAATGCTTTTAAATATGGCACTGATTTTCATGGAAACACAACAATTGACATTAAAATGGAGATTATTGGGGCAGACTTTTTCTTTAGTATTGAAAACAAAGTGGGTCACTATCGAAAAGACAAGATCAACTCTGGAATAGGCCTAAAGAATATTGAAGATCGACTGCGACTGATCTATCCAGATAATCACGTGCTGCGTATCCATAAAAATGAAGATCGGTATCAAGTGGCCCTAGAATTAAATCTCGCTTCATGAATTGTATTATCATTGACGATGAGCCATTGGCCATCAATATCATCAAATCGTATTGTGAAGACATTGGCGGTCTAAACGTTGTGGGCGCGTTTAGCAATCCACTACAGAGTATAAGTGCGCTTCAAAACGACGCGATTGACTTGGTGTTTTTAGATATTGAAATGCCACAGATTACAGGTATTGAATTTGTGAAATCCATCGATAAAAAGCCCTTGTTTATTTTTACCACTGCATATCCCGAATATGCCATTGATGGATTTGATCTTAATGCGGTGGACTATTTGGTTAAACCCATTCCCTTTCCAAGATTTGTTACGGCTATCAATAGGGCTAAGGAGTTAAAGTCTTTACGGAAGCGCTTTGGAAAAACGGGTCATGTTTCTTCGGCCAGCGGGAATGAGCAAGAAGTAGATCAATTCATTTTTGTAAAATCTGATTATGGCAACGTAAAAATTAGGCTAGAAGATATTACCTATATCCAAGGCCTAAAGGACTACCTAAAAATTCATGTGGATACGGACCGAAAACCGATCCTGACTTTAATGAATTTTAGAAGTATTGAGAGCAAGTTATCCAGTAATAATTTTGTTCGCGTGCACCGATCGTTTATCGTCAATATCCACAAAATACATTCAGTTCAAAAAAGTAAAATCATAATTGATGATATTCGAATTCCAATAGGAGAGAGTTATAAAACTGATTTTTTGTCGCGCATCGGACTGGGGTAATCTATTATTAGATTAACAGAAGCAGTAGTAAAGCTTCTGTTTTAGGAATCGTAGAACACTGTAGTCTTAGAAAAAAATAAGTTGGACAAAACCGCAATTGAAGTGCTCTAGGCAGTTTTGGTTTGTGAGCTGTTGTACATTTTAGTATACCTTTTGTGGCATAGGAAAAACAGTTAGTCTTGATTAAATACTAAACCTGGATCCTTTCGGGTCTGTAAATTTCCAAACAAACAATACGCTACATCACCAGCTTATGGCGGTATACTTATTGTATTGTCGGTTTTAGTTGTTCCATTTCTTGTAAAGTTTAGTAGCTACCCTCCAAATATCTTTATCCCATTCATAACTTGAATCATATTTACCTGATGCGATACTTTTACGCAAGGCTTTTTGCTCTTGAAAAAGTTCTAAGTCTATTACTGGCGGACCCAAATTATCCGTAATTTCTTTCTCTTCTTTAGCTTTTATACTAATAGCTGAGGCATCAAGAATTTTTCTTATTTTTTGGAAATCTGCTCTAAAGTTAATACCATCTATTTCCATCTGGAATGAATCACCCATCTTTTCAAAAATTATGTACTCCAGTATTGGACATATCGCTAAAACCTCTGGCAGTAATTCAAGTATTGCCTCTGGAACTCGTCCATCATGAGTGTCTCTTCTGATTGTTCTAGTTAATGACGGGTCGTTATCCCAACTCCCTCCCGATATATGAATCTCTTTAACCAGGGATATTGGGTAGGATTTGATTATTGTCATCATATCAATTCCAAAATTTTCTGATTGACAATACACATTATGAAGGTCAAGGATAATAAATCCATTAACTGGGTTTACCAATTTGAACATAAACTCTCCTTGATCTAAAATGGCCAAAGTATTCGGTGTTAGCGCTAAATTTTCAATACCAACATCCACTCGAGCAGCAGCCCGAAGTCGTTTTAATCTATCTATACCTATTTGAAGCGCACTATTCGACAAGCTAAACGGAAGCGGAAATCCCTCATGAGCATTTTCACTACTCATTAATCCAAAATGTTCAGAAATTTGGGCATAGTTATGAGTCAAAGTCTCTTGTTCTAATCTTTTTAGCCAATTTTCTTGTCTAGAACCCCAATTAGCATCGAGAAGAGCGTAAAATACTCCGTGTCCGAGAAGTCTGTTTTTTGCGCTATACTCCTTTAGCAGCAAGGGAAGCCACGCTGGCTGTTGAATTGCTCCTTTTAAAGTATCAAAAGACCACTCTACTATTTCAACTTGTTGTGCAGCAAAAAGGGGTAAGGCTGCTTTTAAGAATTTTGAGTTCGGTACTATTGAAATACCTAATCTTGGTTTTTTTATACTAATCATCCTCTCCCGCATCCCGGACATCGATGTTGATACTTATTGGTAGGGGTAGTCTTAATTGCTTTGTACACCTTCTTCTTCGAACTACGAATCTTGATTGAGTCTTTTATATTTTTTTGATCATCAATCAAGTTAATAGTTGACGAGGCTTTAGGTAGTTCAATTTCGGTACTAAACTGACTAGTGAGACTATCTTTCTCGGTATCGTCTTCTTGCGCCGATACACCAAGTACCGAAGTAATCATACTGGCCAATAACACATTTGAAAGCTTCATTTATTTTAATTTTTTACTATTGAAGATGTATCAAAATTGGTGCCAACACAAAAGTACAGTCCTTATGAACTATACTCGTTCGCTTTACCAACCTTGGATAATGAGATATTTCTACAAGAGATTTTTAGTACCTAGTTTTGAGTTCAATCATTCTGATAGCGTTTCGCGCTTAGCGTAACTGAACAGGGCTAATATGGAAGTTTATTCCAAAAGAAGGATTGATACACTTTTTAGATAACGTTTTAAAGCTATCGTAAAGTAAGTATCTTACAGGCCCATTGTACAAGTATTATGATGAGATACGTTGTCTTCAGTTTTTTGTTTTTGTATTCCCTTTTTAATTGGGCGCAAGGGCCCGATGGCGATCAGCTCGGGGCTTGGTATATGTACTTTTACAGTGCGGATATTAAAGGATCATGGGGGGTTCAAGGAGATTTCCAATATCGCGATTGGCGTGGTTTTGGAGACCGGGAGCAACTGTTATTGCGGTCGGGTATTACCTATACCCCAAAAGAAAGTGGGGTTAAATTCACTTTAGGTTATGGCAATATTTCTACAGGCCAATACGGTACCAACATAGATGCGGCCGTAATGGAGCACCGTTTATATCAAGAGGCGTTGTGGTCTGCTCCGTTGATGAAGGGAATACTACTGGCGCACCGATTTCGGTATGAGCAACGTTGGGTGGAATCACAAGATTTTAGAACACGTTACCGCTACAACCTTTTTGTAAACATTCCGTTTAAAGGAACAGCTCTTAACAAAGGAACCCCCTATTTTGCTTTTTACAATGAAATTTTTGTCAATGGCGAACGTAACATCGGTTCAGGGCGCACTGTACAATTTTTTGACAGGAACAGAACCTATCTCGGCTTGGGCTATGGCTTAACGGATGCTTTACGATTACAATTGGGTTGGATGAAGCAGACTACTCCCAATTGGCAAAAGGGACAACTGCAGTTTAGTGTACATCATAGCTTTTAATTTTTGAATGTAGTTGGTTGTATACCAATTTTTTATAGGAGAAAATGTTTGTTTTGTAAGTTCTTTCAAACAGTGCTAAACGAACATCCTTCCTTTTGTCTAAATTTTTAACAAGCAGTGTCTAATATATGGACGATTAGGACTATCTAAATAGAATTAGCCAATGCTGTCCGATGTAAAAATGAAAAACCTTCGCAAGCGCAATAAAGAGCGATGTTATAAGCCTTCGATGATATAGACCTTTTGCTTTTCAGAAAAGTTACCCAATGAATTGCATTGTATGTTATCTCTTATCAACATCATATTTACCGTGTTTTACCAAAAAGTCTTTAGTCTTTTTTCCAAAAGCGTAGCGGTCTTAGATCTTTTACCGGACATTACGGATAATTAGCAATAAGTGCTCTCCTAACTTTGGTCTAGGCATTTATTACAGCACCGAAAGTTTCTATATGGGCCTTTCCATTCCAAACATGCCAGAAACCGAACACTTTGATTGTGCTGGCGAAATAGGAGGGGAATCTTTTATCGCATAAGAGCGGATAAATTGGTACTGGATTGCAGGTTACTTTTTTGAACCGAATCTAGACCTCAAGATTAAGCCTGCATTTCTATTTAAAGCAGTGCAAGGCGCACGGCTGCAAGCAGATTTTTCAATAGTTTGATTATTCCAGAAAAGCGCTCATTAGGAGTGGCTTATCGTTGGAGTGCCGCCTGGAGCGTATCGGTGGGTCTACAACTTATTGATGTCCTGATGGTGGGCC
>JBCDGY010000195.1:0-6149 GCA_039414375.1 Bacteroidota bacterium
AAATGTAGTAGAACTGGATTTAGAGGCCATCGAGGTGAACCCTTTTCAACCCAGAACGAATTTTAATGATGAATCCCTTCAAGAATTGGCCACCTCTATCCGCGAATTAGGGATTATTCAACCCATTACGGTTAGAAAGCTAGATTTTAACCGCTTTCAATTGGTTTCTGGGGAACGCCGGTATCGCGCCTCTAAAATAGTGGGATTATCCACCATCCCAGCGTACATTAGAATTGCCAACGATCAAGAGTCTTTGGAGATGGCACTGGTGGAAAATATACAACGCCAAGATCTAGACCCTATTGAGATTGCCTTGTCGTACCAACGTTTGCTAGATGAAATAGAAATAACGCAAGAGCAGCTAAGTGATCGTGTGGGTAAAAAACGTTCTACTATTACCAACTACTTACGACTACTAAAATTACATCCAATCATTCAGACGGGAATGCGAGATAGTTTTGTGAGTATGGGTCACGGCAGAGCACTAATTAACATTGAAAAAAAAGACGACCAAATCGATATCTACGAAAAGGTAGTCGCCGATTCCCTTTCCGTTAGGGAAACTGAAAATTTGGTAAAAGCTTACAAAGAAGGAAAAAGTGGTTCTAGCAATGCAAAAAGCAAAGGCGGAACGGCTAAGGTATTACCAGCTTTTGCTGCGGATCATTTAGATGCCATTCGGGACTTTTTAGCGACCAATGTTGATATCAATGCTTCTGAAACTGGTAAGGGTAAGATTATGATTCCCTTTCATTCCAAAGAAGAGTTTACACGCTTGAAAAAAATATTGTCTGGTGAGTAGCCCCAATGTGTTACTATGCTTTTGTTTATTTATAGTTGTTTGCGGATATACCCAAGTAACGCAAGACTCCCTTAGCCTTTCCCAAAAGATAGACACGCTACGAACAGACGTATCGCCTAGCGATCTTATCCCAGAGCAAACGACCATAGACATCTTAAAACAGCGTCAATCGATAGACTCGCTTGGAACTACGTTAAAAGATACGGTTGCTTTAGAGGAAAGAATGGGGGAAGACATGCTTCGTTTATCCAAAAGCACCGATACGCTTCGCACGGAATTAAAATCCAATGGGATTACCGTGGATGAAGTTATTTACACCTCAGAACCCATCAATCCATTATCGCCTAGTAAGGCTGCTTTTTATTCTGCCGTCTTCCCTGGATTGGGGCAAATTTATAACAAACGCTATTGGAAAGTTCCCTTGGTATGGGGAGCGCTAGGTTTTGGGGCTTATAGCTTTGCCGATAATAATAGCCGATACATTAGGGTTCGAGATGCCTTCAAACGAAGAAGAGCAGGATTTATAGACGATGAATTTTACGATACAAGTGGCGTTATTGTACCTGGCAGCCCGCGGGTATCAGATTCAGGATTGGAAAATGCTCAGGAAAATTTACAGAGAACTAGGGACCTTTGGCTAGTAGTAACTATAGGTTTATATGCCCTAAACATTATTGATGCCAACGTTGATGCCCACCTAAAGCAATACAACGTAGATGAACGATTGACCTATCAAATCAAGCCCTTTCTAGACCAAAATGCAATTACTGGTCTTCCGGAATATGGCTTTACCTTCATTTTAGAATTTTAGCCTATGAATATTGCGTTGTTCGGTTATGGGAAAATGGGGAAAATGCTGGAGACCCTTGGCACTAAACGAGGGCATACAATTGCTGCAAAGGTGGATTTAGATAATCAACTTTCTGCTCTAGAAGCTTCTGCCATAGATGTGGCTATTGACTTTAGCGCCCCTTCGGCCGCTTTGGAAAACATCAAGTTTTGCTTAACACACCATATCCCTGTAGTATCAGGAACTACGGGCTGGTTGGATCATTACGAAGAAGCCGTACAATTTTGTAAGGCGCAGCAAGGGGCCTTTTTATATGCCTCCAATTTTAGCCTTGGCGTGAATATTTTCTTTGAATTGAACCGTCGACTTGCTCAAATGATGCAAGAACGAAAAGATTACCGTGTTGCGATTGAAGAAATACATCATGTGCACAAGTTAGATGCCCCAAGTGGAACCGCCATTTCTCTTGCCGAGGGTATTATTGAAAACTCCGAATATGAAGGATGGGGATTAACGCCAAATGCTGCGGCCAACGAGCTTCCTATTACCGCCCTTCGAGAATATGAAGTACCTGGCACACACACCATAGATTATGCGAGTAGTGTAGATCAGATAACCATAAAACATACGGCGCACAACCGTCATGGTTTTGCTTTGGGGGCCCTTATTGCTGCAGAATGGATTAGGGATCGCAAGGGGGTCTTTACCATGAAAGATGTGTTAAACCTTGCATAATTGAGTGGAGAAGGCGTTACTTAGCGTTACTAAATAGTATTAATTACAATAGGCATGAATTTTACACAGTGGATTATTTTTATATTAATGGTGCAGGTGATACACTTTGCGGGAACATGGAAGCTCTATGTAAAGGCGGGAAGAAAAGCCTGGGAAGCAGCTGTACCTATTTACAATGCTGTGGTACTCATGCAGATTATCAATAGACCCAAATGGTGGGTTATTCTGCTGTTTATCCCAATCATCAATCTATTAATGTTTCCTGTTGTATGGGTAGAAACCATACGCAGTTTTGGGCAAAACAAACTATGGCAGACTTGGGCCGTAATTTTAACCCTCGGATTTTACACTTACTATGTGAATTATGCCATGCCGGTTACCTATATCGAAGATCGCAGTTTAAAGCCAACTACCGGTGCCGGAGAGTGGGTAAGCTCTATCGTCTTCGCTATTGTAGCCGCTACTTTTGTGCACACCTATTTTATCCAACCCTATGTGATACCCACAGGTTCCTTAGAGCGCACCTTAAGAGTAGGAGATTTTCTTTTTGTGAGTAAATTTCACTACGGGGCTAGAACACCAATGACGGCGGTTGCAGCTCCTATGGTTCACGATACCCTACCCGGTGTTGGTTTAAAATCGTATTTAAACAAACCGCAAATTCCTTATTACAGGCTTCCGGGATTCCAAATCCCGAAAAAGAATGATATCGTTGTCTTTAGTTGGCCAGCAGATACAGTACGCCAGTTTTTTGTAAAAGAAAAAGGGGTTAAAAAACCCATTGATAAAAAGTCCAATTACGTCAAACGTTGTGTGGGTGCCCCGGGAGACTCTTTAGCCGTTATTGACGGGATTGTTTATGTAAATGGCACAGCGCTAGAACTCTCTGAGCGTGCCAAGCCCATGCACAATTATACCGTTTATGCCCAAAAAGGAGTCTCGAGCCGCTTATTAAAAGAAATAGGGGCAGATGCTTACAGAAGGCATTTTATTACCCCTACCCTCACTCAAAGTCAGATTAATGGACTTAATGGGTATATATTGGGAGCAGACCGCCGTGAAGACGGGCAGTTCGTCTTAATAACCGATGAAAAAGGCATCCAGGTAGCGCTTATCCGACAATTGCGTTTGGGGCTTACGGAAGAGACTCCTCGAGAAAAAGTCGCCAACCTCACCTTGAAAATGGCAGAACAACTCAGAAACAATCCGAGAATTGACTCTGTAGTACTTCAAATACAACCAAAAGGTAGTTCCGGATATAATATTTTCCCTCAAAATGCCCGATACCCTTGGAACAATGACAATTTGGGACCTATTTATATTCCTAAGGCTGGAACTACAGTATCCTTAACACCAGAGACATTACCCCTCTACAAAAAGATTATTAGAGACTACGAAAAAAACGAAGTACGGACTTCGGGAGATGCTGTCTTTATCAATGGAGAAAAAGTAGATAGCTACACCTTTGGAATGGATTATTATTGGATGATGGGTGACAATAGAGATCATTCCGAAGACAGTCGCACCTGGGGCTATGTACCTGCAAATCATATTGTGGGGAAACCAGTTTTTATTTGGTTGAGCTTCGACAACTTCAAGGAAGGGCTTTTTAATTGGAAATTAAGAACGGACCGCCTCTTTACTACTGTAAGCGGCAGCGGACAACCGGTATCCTATGTATGGGTAGTGTTGTTGTTGATTTTGAGTTGGATCGGTTACGAATTCTATCGGAAAAAGCGGAAAAACAAAGACCAACTTTCTTAAGGTGCCCGTTTTAATTCATCCTAGCTGTTTTCCAAATATTGCTACTACCGCTGCTATGGTACAACAGTCAGTAGTATGGGAGGTATGCGACAATTATCAAAAACAGACCTACCGCAACCGCTTTCATATTTGTACCGATCAAGGATTGCATCGTTTATCAGTACCCATCAAACATTTGGGCGATAATCAAGGTAGACAGCAGTATGCCAACGTCCAGGTAGATAATAGTAGTAATTGGCAAAAACAGCAATGGCGTACCTTACAAACTGCTTATCGCACTTCTCCCTTTTTTGAATTTTATGAGGATGCCTTGACTCCCATTTTTGAACGTCCTTATACCTTATTGATGGACTTTAATTGGGATAGTCTTCGCTTTATTTGCGAGAGCCTCCAAATAACGCTATCCGACGCCAAAACGACGACCTATACCGCTAGTCCAAAAGAGGAGCTAGATTTACGGTTTTTAGTGAAAGCCAAAGAAATTCTTTCTTTTGAATTTACCCCATACAACCAAGTCTTTGGCGAAAGACACGGGTTTTTAGGCAATGTTAGCGTCTTGGATTTGTTATTTAACGAAGGGCCTAATGCTATTGCTTATTTACGAAAACAGGCTTTACCTTTTAAAGATGCTTAGACCTCTTATACATTATGGTATTCACTTTTTGCTTCCACTGTTGATCGTCTTTTCTTTTAAGCAGGGAAGGCTTCAAGTGGCATTACTACTTTTTGCAGGCCTGCTTATTGATATAGATCACCTTTGGGCAACTCCTATTTTTGATGCCAATCGCTGTAGTATTGGTTTTCATCCACTACATAGCTATGGTGCAATAGCGCTTTACGGATTGCTTTTTGCCTTTAAAAAAACAAGGTTACTAGGTTTAGGACTGTTAATCCATATCCTAGCTGATAGTGCCGACTGCTACATGATTTCACTGCAACCGTAACTCCGACATAATGGGATAATGATCGGATAATTTCACATCGTAATTGTGATGGGACAATACCTCAAAATTAGGGTCGACCATTATATAGTCAATGCGTATAGGCACGCCAAACAGTTCAAAAGTACGTCCCAGGCCAGCGCCCATTTCTAAAAAAGTATCCGACATACCTTGGTAGGCCATTCTAAACACATTGGAGAATTGCGTATTGTTAAAATCGCCGCACAGTAGCATGGGATATGGGGAACTGGACATGTGCGCTTTTAGCAGTTTTACCTGATCTACCTGTTTGGCAAAAGTGGTATTCATCCGGCCATAGAGTTTTTGGGGCATACCCTCTCCTAATCCTGTTTTAGAAGGTACAATACTAAAAGATTCTAAGTGAACATTGTATACCCTTATGGTATCTTGCGGCAGTGCAATATCCGCATAGACAATATTGTTAGAGGTACTAGGAGGTTCCAACGAGCCCTCTCCAACGATGGGATATTTTGAAAAAATGGCTTGAATAGTTCTCGGAACGGTTGTAGGCGTTTCGGAACGATAAGGGTACTGGCTAAGCTGTTTGAATCGTATACGACTGTGCTCTTGAAGACATAAAATATCTGGATCTTCCTGTTTGATAAAGCTTGTAATACTATCCCCTGCATGCGGTACTGGTATCCACTTGTACCTATTAAAATTCATCACATTGTAGCTCATTATAGAAAGGCTGTCTGTTTCGGTATCCTTTTGTTTACGAAAACCGTAAAACGAACCAAAAACCAATATGGAAAGGACCAAAATGCCTACAGAAAACAGGGCCCAAGACAAGCGCACTCGTAGCCAATAAAGCACAAAAAACAGGTGAAAAGTAAGGGCAAAAGGGGTAAAAAGTTGGAGAAATGAAAAGGGCGCACCAGCATGACCTTTCTGATAATAGGCCCAAAAAATACCCAACACCAAAACGGAGGTGACTACATTAAGTACAATGACGATATAGGTAAAAAAAGATAGTTTCTTCAATGATCAATCCTCTTTTCCCGCTTTGAACAAAAAGTCCTTCTCTGCTTTGGAGAGACTTTCATAGCCCGACTTACTAATCTTATCAAGAATAGCATCAATTTTTCGTTGCCGC
>JBCDGY010000196.1:0-6107 GCA_039414375.1 Bacteroidota bacterium
GGACTTATTAAAATATTAATGCCCTCCTGTAGATGTGCTTTGGCTTGCTCATAAAATACGCTTCTGGTCTTTTTTTGCCATTCTGGAGAAGTAGCTTCGGATTCCGGAGTGTATACATTGATATGGCCTAGTTTTTTATAATAGTTTTGGTGACCATATTCCTGTCCGCGACCGATACGGACGGTTCTGATACCCGGATCTCCATATTTTTTATCTAGAATAAGTGCGCTGATAAAATGAGAGTCCAAGGTTATTTGGAAATTATTATTTAGGGTATAGTGTCGATGGTTGAGAAGGTGATTGTATAAAAAGATATGCCCTGAGGTTTCCGGAAGGTTTTCCCAACCTTCGATACGGTAGTCTAAATCTTTAAAAAGCTCGCGGGTCGCTTTTGCACAGTCCTTTCTAACAATACCAGTATCTTGACAGGGGTGATTGGCTACAGTTTTATAAACCTGTTGAAGCCTTTGCATGAAGTGTAGCTCTTCACGGTCTTGCCTTAATAGGTCTAGGCTCAGCGAAGCAATGTGTCGTTCTAAGGAACTGCCATCAGCTAAAAGAGAATGCAAACAGCTGTATGCCATTTCTTTGGTATTCACATTTTTAAGTAGGTGAGACACCTTATGTAGTGGAGAGTTTAAAGGTACACGTGATTTGCTATTACCAATAAGCTGTTGTACGGCTTGTAAGTTGTGCTTGCCTAATAGTCCGGCATAACGCAGAAAGGCAGCATTCATCTGGTTGGAGATCAACCAGAGCAAGCGGCTGAAAAAGTGACGTTCAAAATTACGGTCTCTTTTAAAAACCTTCCTCAATTGTTTATAAGAGATAAAATATACTCCGGTCTTTTCAGTGGTGATCGCATTACAGATGTCTTCTTTTTCTAAGAAACAAGACCATCCAAAGATGAATCCAACGTTAGTAATAGAACGTTGCTTGATTTCTACATTTCCAGTAATTCGTTTAATACTTACGGTGCCCTCTATCATAATGTAAAGCCCGTTGGTAAATTGATCTTGCACATACAGCAGTTCATCCGGCTCATATTCCCTTCGCTCAGCTATTTCTGCAATTTGTAATAAGTGGTCTTCTTGAAATTGGTCAAGGAAGGGAGAGCATCTCATAATCTTTACGATACTGGAACTGTCTTCTTGCGGAGACATGAAGAACTCTCGGTCTTTGGGAAGTGGTGCAAATCGTACTGGTTGTAGTAGTTCGGTCTGTTTGAGTAATGCGGTACGCAGTTGACCATAGAAGGCTGTTGTTATCCCTTTAAGCATTTTATTGGTAAGGTCTGTTGCGATAGAAGCCTTTAGGTCTGCAATGGGTATTTCAAAGAATCGTGCAATATCAGACGCCACAACAGCTTTGTAAGTATACCTACCAGGCGCATGTAGCCCATTATGCCCTAGGGCGCTTAAGGTTTCTGAAATTTGGCATACCAAAAGCGTATTTTCAGAATCCTCCAAGGTTATAAAATAGTCCATAGCGCCCTCAAGCAGCCACTTAAAGGTTTTTACCTCTAAATGCAGGTCGCTAATCGTATGTCCTTTGTGATATTCCCTAATCTTACCATAGGGGAAATGCAGATATAAACTGTTTTGGTCAGTGTATTGGTCCAAGGAAACTTACTTTCTTGGTGCCAGAAATTAAGGATTAAAAACAGAGGATGAAAGCAAAACAATTTTGTTTGCCAAATTCAAATTTTTCCGCCTATAATTTGGATAAAATGATAAAATTGTCGCCTCAACGCCCACAAAAATGAAGTTATAACTAAAGGTCAGAAAAGATCTGGTACAAAGTACAACCATCTCAAAATACCCAGTTCATACCACTGGGAAGGCAAGTAAATGTATTTTGGTTTTGTACTTTTTTAGAGTGTAAATTACTCATACGAGACCGAACCATGTTCTATTTCGTATTGGTAAATTTCTCTACCAAGTTGGGCAAGAAATGGTATACCAAGAGTGTCGTACTCGTAGTTGTTATCATTAAAAATACCATCTTCATTAACCAAGATAGTTGCGGTTACTAAGAATTCAACACCCTTTTCCGAATCGTGTATATAGGCGCAGTCCGTTAGAGTGCCATAGGCGTACCCTACCTTGTTATGAATTCTTATATGCTCGGGCATAGGCGCCTCTGAGTCTCCAAATAAGAAGAACTTACCGTAGCTATCGTAATAGGTTTTCCGATCGTATCCTACCTCGTGGGGTAGGGTACCCATAGATTTTATTAAGAATTGTCGTTGTTCTTCGGTTAGATCAAATCGCTCTTGGGGCGCAAAGGCCTCCGGAAATAGAACCCGCTTTAAAAGTGCATGCTGCGCCTTAACGGGGTAATAGTTCTTTAATCCAAAATCAAAAGGCCCCTGCATTAAGGAGTCAGAAGCATAATATCCAGATCCCTTTTGGGTGCCATTAATTGTTAAAGCTTCAGGCACACCGCTAATGATAGGCGTTGACATGGTGGTGATACTGTCGTTTTGATAAATGACCAAAGGTTTGGTAGTTACATCATCCGCATTAGAAGTGGAAAGGCGATGGGCAATTCTAATAGGGGCAACCCCTCTGCGGCGCATTCTTTTATTGAGATCATCAAAGCCCAAAAATTCAATCAACCGATTGTTTGCTTCGTTATCACTCACTGCAAAAATGGCATCGATATCCGCAGTGAAGGTGGTAACAACCGAGTCTCCTTCAACATAAAAACGGGTATCTCTATCGAGACTGTCTAGCGCATTTAATTTTTCTAAAGCGGCTACGGCTGCCGGGAATTTTACGGTGCTGGCAGGATAAAAGTAAGCGTCTTCTTCCAGGTTATAATTGTAATCCTTAAAGGAAACTTGAGTGCTATCTCGTAGAATCTGGGTGTATTGTATTTGTATTTCGTGGGGTTTGCTATTTGCAAGTACGGCCTTTATTTTAGGATCTTCGGAACTTAAGGCGTAATCTAACGCATTGTCAAATTCCTTTACCTGTTTGCAAGCACTTATGGGAATAAGGGCTAATAGTGCGAATAGATTTTTTTTCATGTCATATAGCTGCTAATGGGTTTCTTCTAAAAATAGTTCGCCTCGATGTGGTTTTAGATCGTCTCGTACTCTTGGCATCTCTTCTTGTGTAACCACTAAAAAAGCAATACTGTGGAAATCACTGAGCTTTTGATGGTCAAAGATAGGGTGTTGTAGGCTTGCATCGGATACATATGTTTTCAAGTGTTGGATGTAGTGCTCGGCGGTGGCCGCCGCAGTTGGTCCCTTAAAGTCCCAGATAAGTTTGATGTTGTGGTCTGGTTTGTTCGTTTCCATAGCAGTTATTTGGAGTCGGCCACCGAAATACCCTTCTCTGCGAAATTTTTAAAGTCTTGTGCATATTGTTGGGACTGTTTTTTAAAAGCACTCGGCATTAAAAAGGCGATGAGTTTCATACCAAAACCTTCAAATTGGAATTCACTTTCCGATACCCACTTTGTTTTACCATCCTCTTCATGAAAAAAGTTTTTTTGAATATTATGTACCCCTTTACTGTCGTATGTACTATGGTATGAGTGGGGTGGGTCTTTTTTTATAATAGTTTCCACCATTTCCAAATCTCGTTTTCCCATTTTAAAATGTAAATGCATACGGGCACCTTCTTGTCCTGCGCTTCCGGATAGTTGTTTGTAGGATACCAAACCGCGCATCCAATGTTTCATGTTCTCCGGATTGTCTAACTTTTCAATAAAAGAAGCTCTTGGTAAGTCGATAGTCACGGTAGTAGTATACTTCATAATTTGTTGGTGTTTAGGGTTGGGCTACTAATATATCGATTTGAAAGAGAGTGTGAAAATCTGTTAAGGCTAGCCTATATTCTTGTGCCCCTTTAAGTAATTGTTATTTTTACGGGATGTTTTTAGGCGAAAACATAAAGGCCTATGGGGTCATGCTTTGCGCTGTGGGACTCTTTTGGTCCTGTGATTTTGTTTTTGAGAGCGAAGAAGACCGCCCTCCTTTGGCTAGGGCGGGAGATCGATTTCTTTATCACGAAGATGTAGCGCCCTTGATCACTGATCGCATGTCTCCCTCGGATAGTGCCGTTTTTGTGACGAACTATATTAACAATTGGGCACGAAAACAATTGTTATTAACCAAGTCCAAAATCAACTTACCAGAAGAGCAACTTGCGGAGTTTGATAGATTGGTCGAAGACTATAAAGCGGATCTCTACACCAAGGCCTATTTGGAAGCTTTGGTGCAACAATCCTTGGATACCGTCATAAGCGATAAACAACTTAGGGCGTTTTATAACGAACAAAAGGAAAACTTCAAACTGGACGAGAAATTGCTACAGCTGCGTTTTGTGGTGCTTCCTAAACCGTTTTTGCACCAAGAGGAAGTAGTAGAAAAAATCAAAACGTTTAACACAGAAGACAAACAATTTTTGGACTCTATTGCCGTTCAGTTCAAAAAACTACACCTTAACGATTCTATCTGGGTAAGTGCTGAGCAATTAATGAGAGAGATCCCTGTATTGAACTACGGCAATCAGGATGTACATTTGCGGGCAGCAAAATTTTTTGAGCTTCAAGATTCCCTTCAGGTATATATGGGTAAAGTAGTCAAAGTTTTAGAAGTTGATGATATTGCACCGTTGGAATACATCGCACCACGTATAAAACGCATAATGGTGAATAGAAGATTAATGGAGCGTAAAGGAGTGCTTGAAAATGATGTTTTAAAAGAAGCAATTAGAAAAAAGGAATTTGAAATTTATGGAAACAACCAATAAGCTTTTAATGCTTGGACTAGTGCTCTGCGCGATATGCGTAGGAGCACAACAGGATATGGCGGAGCGGGATTCTGTACCATCAAAAAAAATGCTAAAACTAGATGGTATTGCGGCGGTAATAGGAGACTATGTCATTTTAGATTCTGATATTGAGAAAACGCTTATCGATCTTAAAAGTCAAGGTGCCTCTACAGAAGATATCACACATTGTCAGCTTCTAGGGAAATTGATGGAAGATCGTTTGTATGCTCATCAGGCGGTACAAGATAGTTTGTTGGTATCCGACGATCAAGTCAATGCTACTTCTGATCGGCAAATACAACAACTTACAGCTCAGATTGGAAGCATCGAAAAGGTTTTGCGCTATTACAAAAAGCCAGATCTTGAAAGCTTTAAAGCAGAGTTGTTTGAAATTAACAAATTGCGCATGCTTTCAGAAAAGATGCAGGCCAATATTGTAGAAGGTATTGAGGTAACTCCCGAGGAGGTGCGTCAGTTTTTCTACGCCATACCAGAAGAGGAGCGTCCTATTTTTGGTGCAGAACTAGAGATCTCACAAATAGTAAAATCTCCGGCACCCTCAGCGGAAGAGGAACAAAAGGTTATCAATAGGCTGCGGGAGATTAAACAAGACGTAGAGGATAATGATGCTAGTTTCAATGTAAAAGCAATTTTATATTCCCAAGATCCTGGCTCAAAATCGAAAGGAGGCTTTTATAGCATGTCCAAAGAAACCCCTTTTGTAAAGGAGTTTAAAGATGTTGCTTTTAGCCTTCAAGAAGGTGAAATTTCTGAACCTTTCAAAACTGATTTTGGATATCACATTATCAAAATGGAAAAAATAAGAGGTCAAGAACGCGATCTACGCCATATTTTGATCATGCCAGAAACTCCCAAAGCGGCAGTAGAGGCCGCTACAAAAGAATTGGATAGCATAAGACAGCATATTTTAGACGGAAAATATAGCTTTGGTGAAGCAGCCCTAAATTTCTCGGACGAAAAAGAAACCAAATTTGATGGTGGGTTACTCCGGAATCCAATAAACTTTGATTCCAAGTTTGAGCTTACAAAAATGGACCCAGCCCTTTACAATCAGATTCGTAATTTAAAGGATGGCGAGATTTCTCGTCCTTTAAAAGAAGATGATCCAAGGGGAGGCCCTCCGAAATTTAAAATCATGCGGATCACAAATCGTTTTGATGAGCATAAGGCGGATTTTGCTAGGGATTATCTAAAAATTCAAGAATTAGCGCTCCGAGATAAGCAATATGAAGAGATCAAAGAGTGGATGGCTGAGAAAATTCAGGACACCTACATTTTGGTTGATGAAGAAAAAAA
>JBCDGY010000197.1:0-6099 GCA_039414375.1 Bacteroidota bacterium
AAAACCTATCGTATTGTAATCTTTTTCACCATTGTAGAATTATTAATTAAACAAATGTAAAATGAAAAATCTCTTAAAATTTTTTGCGGAAAATTTAAACGGAATAACAAGATCAAAAACGTTGTCTTTGCTTACAGTATTGACTGTTTTTTCGAGTTGTAGTAATTTAGATGAATCTATAAACGAGGAGCGCCTTATCTCTGGAAATAGCATAACCTCCTCTATTTGGACACAGGAGTATTTAGATCAGATGGGTTGGGATATTCCAAGTATTACAACAAAGAAAAACGAGTCTTCTCTATCTGGAAAGGCCTGCCAAGCTCCATGTTTTGATGAGAGTGCTCGTTGCACTGCTGGTAACCTAGATGATGGTTATATAACAAGATTTTATGATCCTAGGTATGGATCTCATTTCTTGTTCTCACGAGTTCATACCGATAATTATACTCCTGAAATTGTATTAGAACAAATGTGGAGATCTCCGTTAAAGGATTACCCAAATGCAACCAACGTTTACTTCTATGCATATCAATATGCAGAAAGGTATGGGACCCGCTTAATGACTACTGATCCTTGTGAATTAGGCAATTGGGCAGAAGGAACGTTTTCATGTTATGGGATGCAGCGTGGATGTTCATCGAATCATTGGCAACAATGGGGAATATGTGGGTATTTATGTGCAATTCCCACCTCTTATAATGGTGTTGATTATAATGTGCCTATTTACCGTAAAAGGAATGTGCAAACGAGTATGTATCTTTATACCGAAAACCCAAATGAAGCTGATGGCACTTATGTTTTAGAAAGTCTTCTGGGCTATGCGGCAAGATTATGATGTGATGGTTAATAAATAAGGAAACCTATTTACAATAGTCTAAATCAATAATCCTGTGGGGACTAAGCCCCAACAGGATTTTGGTCGTTAAGTCAAGCGGTATGCTCACTATTCAAATTTAATATAAGGTTGCCATATGACTAGGCTTTAATTTTAAAAGGGAGAGGTCTACTTTTTTAGTGTTCTTTGTGGTCAGGAGATATACTAGTATAAAAAGGCCATGTTATGGGTAAAGTCCCATCGATCTTGGTCATTTTGCTTAGCTGTAAGTAGAATACCATTTATGGTTTGTCCGATTGACCAACAGAAATTGGCTATCTCCAGTACGCTTATATAAATCCTGAGGTTGTTTTCTACCTGTACTTTATCTAAAATAAGAGGCACCATTAACATCAATAATAGTCCCGGAAGCATACGCGGCTCTCTCAGAGGCTAAAAAGCAAACGGCGTGGGCCACCTCTTCAGGTTGAGCCATGCGTTGAAATGGCGATTCACGCAATAGGTTTTCTCGTTCCGCAGCTGTCAAGGTTACTGTGGCCATCTCTGTTTCGGTAAACCCTGGTGCTACCACTCCTAAATAGATAGCATGGGGGGCCAACTTTTTAGCCAAAGACTGGGTCATGGCATTTAATGCCGCTTTACTAGCGCCATAGGCGGGTTTGGTAGGCTCTCCACGAAAGGCTCCCCGTGAAGAAATATTGATAATACGCCCACCGCCACTTTGCATCATCGCCTGGCTAGCGCAGTAGGTAAGATTGGCCGCAGCGAACAAATTGGTTTTAAAAGTAGCCTCCCAAGCTGCTGTCCAATCTTCAAAATTGACGACATCTATTTCATGAAAAATAGAAATACCGGCATTATTGACCAAAATGTCGAGTTGTCCGTAATACGAAACAAAATTCGAAATCAGTTGTTGGCATTGTGCCTTCTCTGCAATGTCTTGTTGAAATAAGGCATGTCCTACTCCTGGTAGTTCGGCAAGTGTACCTTCTGCGGCGGTGCGATTGCTTTTAAAATTAAGTCCAACAATACCTCCTTTTTCTGCAAATGCTAAAGCGATGGCCTTACCAATGCCACGCGAAGCTCCGGTGATCAATACTTTTTTGTCTTTAAATTCCATTATCACATTTTATAGGCTACTGTAAAGCCTTTAGGGTTGCCAAAATTTGATGATTTGCGGTTTTGGCGCGATTCAAGGCATCTACTTGATTCTGTACCAACCATTGCATGCTCTCAAAAGTGGCATACACCTCTCGGGCTTCGAAAAAAGCTTGTAACTGTGTATCGTCTTGCTCAAATCTATTGGGGTAAGCCCCTAACTCAGGTAGCATCAATTTGGTAGAGCCCAACTGTTTGCGTAATTGCCATACGTTGCCGAGGTATACCATATCTCCGGAAAGATTTTGGTGTAGTTTAAACCAATCATGACTGTCCTTGAATTGTACGTATTGCGCGAAGAGGGAATCATTGGCAATTAGTGCGATTTGACCCGTAGACACGGCCGTTTCATAAGAAGAAAGGGCGGGCCTAAAACTGGCTACTTGGAAGATGGCACTGCCATAGTTCGTGAGGGTGTCGCGTGCAATCTGTTGGCCTTCCTTGTTAAGTAGATTTAGAAATTGGGTCAGTTTGGTATTGATAGTTTGGGCCATAGCAATACTAAAATCCAAGCGCTTTTCCGTGGTTTTAGCGTCTGCATGCAGCGATACAATTAATTGGAGCCGTTGGGCCTCTTTTTTCCTGCTTTCATTCCAATTGTTGATTTGCAACGCAATTAAAATACCAATAACTACCAGTATTATTTCCCCTATGGCGTACACGAGGTACTTTGAAAACTTATGATCTCGGACAAGAGCTTGGCGGATACGACGAAAAAAGCTGGTCATACCATAAAGGTATTAAACCCAAACTATACATTAAAGAAACTCCACCTTGACTGGTGAGACAGGCCCGCCTTGACTGGCGAGGCAGGCCTGTCTTGCGACAAGGCAAGTATTACAGCTTGAAATCCCTTCAAAATAAGTCACTTTGTTATGTTTTCGATTTCACCGTAGCGGTGGCTACGCTAAAATCTCCAAACCATTTTATTGTGCTTTCAACCTTCATTGCGCTCCTCTAATGTATATTTTGGGTTAAAGATATAGCTCAAAGCGAAGCTTTGCATAATCTAGGCATTCCTGTACCTTTAAAAACACTTAAATTTTTGGTATGCGAACCCTCTTTTTTCTTGTAGTAGCCTTTTGGTTTTTATCTCCAACGTTGGCACAGCAGCCTGCTTTGGGTTATATGGATATTTTTGATCTGCAATATGTTACCGATCCACAGATTAATCCCAATGGCGACTGGGTGGTGTATCGCCGAATGCATTTCGATGTGATGAAGGATCGGGTTTCTGGCAATCTTTGGCTGATGAAGACCGATGTCCGTCAACATCAAAAGCTAACCACTCGTGAAGTTTCGGAAAGCAATGCCCGATGGTCGCCCACAGGAGATCGCATCGCTTTTTCTAGTACTACGGAAGAGGGTACAGAAATATATGTGTATTGGGTACAAACAGGAAGGCTAGCGCGGTTGTCGCAATTACCTTTTTCACCCAGTGCGTTAACCTGGTCTCCCGATGGCAAGCAATTGGCCTTTTCCATGAATGTGGCTAAAGTGCCACCGGTAATTACGAAAATGCCCAAAAAGCCTAAAGGAGCGCAATGGGCCGATGCGCCTCGAATTACGAATAGGGTATACCACGAGGCTGATGGTAGGGGCTATCTCAAGCCTGGATTCAACCACATTTTTGTGATGCCCGCAGATGGAGGTGCACCACGGCAGCTTACTTCTGGGGACTGGCATCATCGTGGCCCGTTCTCTTGGTCTCCGGATAGCCAAACGATTTATTGCTCTGCCAATCGCGTAGCAGATTGGGAATATAGATTTCGAAATAGTGAGGTATATGCGATAGCCCTAGCCAATGGTGCCATAACCACCCTTACCGATAGCGATGGCCCAGACTATGCCCCTCAGGTTGCTCCTAATGGACAATACATTGCCTATTTGGGATATCAAGATCAAAAGCAAGCGTATCAAATTCGGAAACTGCATGTAATGGATGCTGACGGTACCAATAAGCGAACAATTTCCAATACTTTGGATCGCAGTATTGCGAACATCACCTGGGATGCCAAAGGCACTGGATTGTATTTTACTTATGACGATAAGGGCAATGGTAAAATTGGTCATATCTCGCTTGCTGGAAAAGTGACCTTACTGGCCGATAATCGTGGAGGGACCACTTTGGGTCGTCCTTATAGTAGTGGCTCGTATTCCGTATCCAAAAACGGTACTATTGCCTATACGTATACGCGACCCGATCATCCTGCAGAGTTGGCCATTGTAGCGCCAAAAGCCAAACAAGTACGTACCCTTACGGACTTAAATGGTAATCTGTTAGCGTATAGAAGCTTAGGTAAGGTAGCGGAGGTTTGGTATAAGTCCTCTTTTGATGGTCGCGACTTGCAGGGTTGGATTGTTTATCCCCCGGGATACGAGGCCTCTAAAAAATATCCTTTCCTGGTGGAGAATCATGGTGGGCCTATTCTGAATTATGGCGATCGTTTTTCCATTGAAATGCAGTTGTACGCCGCTGCAGGCTATGTTGTTTTTTATCCGAATGCAAGGGGTAGCACTAGTTATGGTGAGGCTTTTGCAAACTTGTTGTACCGTAACTATCCCGGTCAGGACTATGACGATGTGATGGACGGGGTAGACCATTGTATTACTATGGGGATAGCCCATGAAGATCAATTGTTTGTTACAGGAGGGTCCGCTGGTGGTATTATGACCGCTTGGATTATTGGTAAAAACAATCGGTTTGAAGCAGCCGTAGTAGCCAAACCAGTAATGAACTGGATTAGCAAAACCTTAGTAGCTGACAACTACTTTGGCTACGCAAACAGCCGTTACGAAGGGCAGCCATGGGAAAATTTTGAGCACTATTGGAAATTTTCCCCCATTTCCCTCGTTGGTAACATAGCAACACCAACAATGGTGATGGTTGGTATGAACGATTTGCGCACGCCACCAAGTGAGGCCAAACAATTGTACCACGCCCTAAAGCTGCGGAAACAAGAAACGGTATTGGTAGAAATACCTGGAGCAAGCCATGGTATTGCCAACAAACCAAGTAATTTGATTGCTAAAATAGCACATACATTAGCTTGGTTCGATAGGTATAGAACGGAAAGTAATAGTGAAGAAAAGGAATAACTGGTTTTGGAACTTACTTATTGTACTTACCCTTGTGGTATGCACCTTGGCCTTTGTGGCGCACTATAAAAATTGGGCAAGGTTAGAGGAAGGTTCTTTTCGGGTGCTCTCTGGTTTTTACCATCAAAAAATACCGCAGTCTTCTATTATAGATTTACAATTTGTAGACAAAATGCCTCATATGGAACGCAAGCATGGGTTCTCTTGGCAGGATAAGGAAAAAGGTATTTTTGTGGATTCGATTACCGGGAGTCGGGTGCATGTTTTCGTCGATAATCTAGAGCAGCAAAAAATACGAATGGTACACCACGATTCTTTGGTACTGTTTTTTAACTTGGCAGATAGTATAGAGACCTTGGACTGGTATCAAACCTTGAAGCCTACCGAATTGTTACCGGATTGAGGGAAGTATCAGGATTTTTAAGCATGAGATTTTTTTTAATAATTATCCTAGGTGTTTTTTTGACATTCCAAGGGGCTGCACAGCATAAAATTATTGTTAAAGTAAAGGAGATACCTTCCTCCAAAGGAAAAATTAGCGCCGCTTTGTATCGTAACCAAGCTACTTTTTTAAAGTTTGACGCTGTTTTCGCCTCAGCATCCAATCAGTCTGAAAAGGGAACCACGACGGTTGTTTTTAATGACATACCAGAAGGGGAGTATGCTATTGCGCTGTTTCATGACGAAAATGGCAATGATGTTCTCGATACCAATTGGATGGGTATCCCCAAAGAAAAAGTGGCGTTCTCTAAGGCTAAAATGAAGCTTTTTGGCCCTCCGAAGTTCAAAGAGTGTGCTTTTACACTTAAAAAGAACCTTACCCTTGAGATTCCTTTATAGTCTTTTTATTTTTTCCTGAGAAAAGGTTAAATGTAGGTAGTTTAAAAATAAGTTCGTTTAAGCTTGCGTTTTACTGTAGCGGACACTAACCAATACTTAAGCAAACCAAACTATGAACAGAAATTGCTTTCTGGTAGTGCTCTGCGTTCTTTCGCTAAGTACCCAGG
>JBCDGY010000198.1:0-6074 GCA_039414375.1 Bacteroidota bacterium
CCCACCGCGGTAAATTCAAACACCCCGGAGATAATACCGACTTCTTGATCAAAACGTGTGATGGTTAGGGTCCCTGGATTAGTATCTGTTGTACCGGCTTGTTCATCTATACCTCCTCCAAGTCTATACTCTCCATCAAATGAACCTGAATTTCTCGTTTTTAAGAGGAAAGTTCCTTCATTTAATGACTCTATATCCAATGCGCCCACATCAATTGAAGTTAGGGATCCTCCATTTCTAGAAGATCCACTCATTCCAAGCGTAAAAGCCCCATCTACAAATTGGTAAAAGGCAGAAGGTCTTCCACTACCAAAACTATCCGGCACAAAAGGTTCCCCATCAATCAAACAACCCAAGGTTTGCGCTCCAGATTGTGTGATGGGGGGTAGGGCATCTACAGGGTTATCGGGATCGTCGTCTTTGTTATCGCAACCGCCAAGGGTCAACAGTAACGGCAGAAGAACAAGCAGTAGTCTAGTCTTTAGCATTATTTCATTAAATATACGCTATTTTTCTTCGTTTAGATGATCAAAATGGGGATTAAAAGTTGTTTTTAGGTTAAGGATGCCTATCGATACGGTAAGCTGTTATTGTTATTGGTTTTGTTCATTTTTGGCTTGACCCAAAAACGAACCAAAAAGGTCAAGACTGCCGATTCCCTCCTGAGAAAATGCTACGGAACCCACCGCCACAGCTTAAAAGAACTCGCTATCGCTCAGACAACTTTTAAGCTTTACATCCACGCCGCTTCCTTGATTTTCAATGAGGGTATCGATAGGTCACTTTTCTTCAGACGCACTACATGATAGTTATAAGTCACGCGATGTTATTTTTTTGTATTCATTTTTGCCTTGATCCCAAAACGAATCAAAAAGTTGAAAACGTTATACCTCTCGGCTTATGTTGCATCTTGATTCCAGGGTTTTTAAAGGATTTTAGTGGTTTTATTTGGGTTAATAGCAGTATACTTTTATCATCCTCTCTATCCTTCCGCTACCTAATTCGTGTAATTTAAATCAAAACGGCCTTCGGTTATGGTATAGATGGTACCATCTCTCCCCACCGCAGTAAATTCAAATACTCCGGAGACAATACCGACTTCTTGATCAAAACGAGTGATGGTTAGGGTTCCTGGATTAGTATCATTGGATACTGCACGTTCTTCAATTCCTCCTCCTAATAAAAAACGGCCATTAAACTTTCCGGATTCTTCGTTTTGCAGTGAAAAACTACCTTCGGAAACTCCCTCGATATCCAGTCCTGCAATACTAATAGATCTGTCACTTTTGGCTGCACTTATCCCAAGGGTAAAAGCGCCGTCTACAAATTGGTAAAAGGCAGAGGGTCTTCTTGTACCTATATTACTTGGAATAAAAGGTTCCCCATCAATTAAACAGCCCAGGGTTTGTGCTCCAGATTGTGTGATTGCGGGTAGGGCATCTACGGGGTTATCGGGATCGTCATCTTTGTTATCGCAACCCCCAAGGGTAAGCAGTAACGGCAGGAGAACAAGCAGTAATCGTGTCTTTAGCATCATTTGATTAAATATACGCTATTTTTCTTCGTTTAGATGGTCAAAATGGGGATTAAAAGTTGTTTTTAGGTTAAGGATGCCTATCGATACTGTAAGCTGTTATTATTATTGGTTTTGTTCATTTTTGGCTTGACCCAAAAACGAACCAAAAAGGTCAAGACGGCTGATACCCTCCTGAGATAATGCTACGGAACCTATAGCCATGGCCTAAAACTCACTATCGCTCAAACAGCCTTTGAAGCTTTACATCCGCGCTGCTTTCTCGATTTTAAAGGAGGGTATCGATAGGTCTTTTAGCAGATACGCCAAATGCATAGCACGCCTAAGAAACGGGCCACTACCTCTTCTCTAAAAACGACTATGAGGTCTATAATTGCGTTATTGCCGTAAATATTGGCTTTTGCCTACTGCGCTAAACAGCGGTTCTAGTGAAAAATACTAGCGTATTTACTGATTTTTAGTGTGCGTAAGGTCTTGTTATCATGATAAAAAGTGGATTTAAAAGCTATCAGAATTGAAAAAACCCTCGTTGAAGTGAGTTTTTTCAGCATTTTGTCGAAAAACGCCCCGCTTTCTTCGAAATTAGCGGTAGTCGAAAATCAAAATTCTTATCTTTGACCTACAATCATAGTGACCAATACCCAAACATGAAAAAACTTTACTTTATCCTACTTTTTTTTACGGGTTTTTTGATAACAGCACAGCAACTGCGTTCTCATGAAGAGATCGAAGGTTTTAAGTTGTATCCCAATCCTACTGTGAATAATAAAGTCTACATAGAGACAGCCGACAATGCACCCAAACAGATTCATGTTTTTGATGTTATTGGTACTCCAGTACATCAAACGACTTTAGTAGGTCGCGAGCTTAATCTCGGCCATTTAGATCGTGGGGTATATATCGTTCGGGTTACGGAAAGGGACCGTCGGGTTACCCGCAAGCTAGTAATCAAGTAAAGGAATACCCATTCCACCGCAACAAAAAGTGTTGCAATAGCCATTTATCTTCTTACAAAACGGGTGATTAGGTGTCGTTTATCGTAGGTGTAGTAGCCACACCTACAAAGTTTTGGGTTTCACAACATATTTTATTCCTAAACCCTAAAGGATACTACTTTTACAGGGCTTGAACTTCCCAAATCGGCTAACACATGAAGCATCTTTACCTGATTCTACTTATGGCACCACTTTTCACTTTTGGGCAACAGCTCGCGCCCACTCAAGAGACAGAGCGCAGTATCGTACAAGGATTTAAAATGTATCCGAACCCCGTTTATGGAGATGAGGTTTATATTACCTCTGCACGAAATAATGCGAAAGACATTCAAATTTATGATGTCTTTGGAGATGTGGTTCTAAAACACGAAATCGCAACCAATACCCTTAACATATCAAGACTGGTACCTGGCGTTTACGTATTACAGGTTACCGAGGATAAAAAGACGATGACCCGTAAATTAGTGGTCAAATAACTATCCGAATTCCTACAATGCAAGTCCCCGAACTTCTGGTTCGGGGCTTTTTGTTTTAGTTTTGTAGGCAAACATGGAACTAGAGACCGCCACCATTTTTGAAACCACCACCACCGATTTTGCCACTAAGGCACTCTCACTCTTTCGTTATCAGTGGAAAAAAAATGAGGTATACCGAACCTTTTGCGATCACCTGAAGGTGAATCCCGATAGCGTAACAAAGCCAGAAGCTATTCCCTTTCTCCCCATCGAGTTCTTTAAAAGCCATACCGTACTCACAGGGTCTTGTACCCCGCAAACAGTTTTTACCAGCAGTGGTACCACAGGAGTTGAGGTAAGCAAGCATCATATCTGCGATCTTCAAGTATACGAACAAGGTTTTCAGGATACTTTCCATCGTTTTTACGGGGATATTTCGGAGTACTGCCTACTAGCGCTGCTACCTTCTTATTTGGAACGCAAGGGTTCTTCCCTTGTGCATATGGTATCGGGTCTTATTCAAAAAACGGGGCATCCCGATAGTGGTTTTTACTTAAACGATTTGGAAGCACTTGCTCAAAAACTCAAGCAACTGGAGGCCAAGGGTACCAAAACCTTACTTATTGGCGTTAGTTTCGCATTGCTTGATCTGGCAGCAGCCTTGTCACTTCCCCTAAAGCATACGGTAGTTATGGAAACGGGGGGGATGAAGGGTAGAAGGAAAGAAATGATTCGAGAAGACCTTCATCGAACTTTGCAGCAAGCTTTTGGGGAGTATCCCATTCATTCTGAATATGGAATGACGGAACTGCTGTCTCAAGCCTACTCCAAAGGGGAGGGTGTTTTTTATGCTCCACCATGGATGCGCGTGTTTTCAAGAGACACTAGCGATCCCCTAAAAATGAATGCCCATGGAAAAACTGGTGGACTAAATATTATAGATCTCGCAAACGTTCATTCGTGTGCTTTTATCGCCACACAAGATCTAGGCAAGGTACGAGCCGATGGGGCTTTTGAAGTCTTAGGACGATTTGACCATGCCGATATTCGGGGTTGTAATTTAATGACGGTGCAATGAGGTGGTTTCGCAATGCTTTTTGCTGTTGGAGCTGTCCTAAAGCAACAACCTTACGTACTAACGGGGTACTCCTATGGCTCACTATGGCATCTGGATTTTGTGCTTTAGGACAGTCCATACCTAAGGCGGTTCCGCCAACTTGGGTAAATCAACTCAACATACCTGCTGATACTACAAGTAGCGATGGGGCCTTTCGGTATTTGTTGTTGGATTTTCAAGATAATCTTGAAACAGAAGAATACTACGTACACTATGCAACGCAAGTGTTTAATGCAGAAGGGGTCCAAGACTTTTCAGATATTAGTACAAGCTACGATCCATCCTACCAAAGCTTGACCTTCCATCAGGTAACCATACATCGCAATGGCCAAGCTATCGATAAACTAGAAGAAGCTGTGATTAAGACGCTCCAGAGGGAGACAAGTCTTGAACGTTCCTTGTACGACGGCTCGCTTACCGCGTTAATTAACCTGAGCGATGTGCGAAAAAATGATATTATTGAGTACGCCTACACGGTTAAAGGATTTAATCCTATCAACGCAGGAAATTATGCCGCTAGAATTTATCAGCAATATTCGGCTCCTGTTAACAGGATTTACTCTAGGGTACTATGTCCCAATACGGTCTTGCTGCAACGTAAAGCGTTAAACAATGCACCTGCTCCTAAAATAACCAAGGGTCGCAAGCTAACTGAATACCTTTGGGATAGCAGCGGCACCGATTTTTTAACCTACGATAGTAATGTTCCCTTTTGGTTAGATTTTCAAGAGCATACGGCCCTGAGCACTTTTAAAGATTGGGCCGCTGTTGTACAGCATTTTTTGCCTTATTATCAGTTGCCAGATCAGCCATTAGTACTGCCAGGGGATATTGTAAACCCATCGGAGGCTAAAGAAGCACGTATTTTAAAACTGATCCGTTTTGTGCAAGATGAGATTCGCTATTTGGGGTTTGAATCTGGTATTGGTGCCTATCGCCCTAATGCCCCGGCAAAAGTATTGGCACAACGGTATGGCGATTGTAAAGACAAATCTTTGTTGCTCTGTGCCTTGTTACAACAAGAATCGGTTGTTGCGCATCCCGTATTGGTCAGCACTAATACCAGGCAAAGGGTTGGTGACTATATTGCCAGCCATAACCTCTTTGACCACTGCATTGTACATTTCGAGTACGATGGACAGTCTTTCGTAGTAGATCCAACCATAGCCCATCAAGGAGGAGACCTAAAGCATATGCACACGCCAGCTTACAATACTGGTTTGTTATTGAAAGAGGGGACGAAAGCGTTAACCATCTTACCCGAGCCACAGCTACGTCCGGAGGTTTCGATTGTTGAGACCATTACCACTGATAGTATTGGAGGGCCTGCTATTTTTCTTATCGAATCGATTTATAAAGGTGCCAAAGCCGACGAGATCAGAAACTATTTTCGATCGAACGCTAAAGAGCAAATGCGCAACGAATTTTTGAACTTCTACAGTGGGCTTTATCCTTCGGTGCGCTCAACAGATCAGGTTCGCTTTACAGATAATGCCCGATTTACCACGAACGAACTTAAAATTGAAGAATACTATACCATTGAGGACTTCTGGAACGTGGACTTAGATTCCACTTTTTATATCGCAGAGTCGCAGCCTATGGTTCTAAGGTCCATGATAGAGTATGCGAACTCTCCTTCCCGAGAAATGCCCTATTATCTCGGAGAGCCTGTGAAGTTTTCCCAGAAAACACGTATTAGCCTTCCAGAATATTGGAATATAGCAGATGCGCATTGGCATCAAGAAGAACCTGAATTTGAATATAAGCGGGTGCTAAATACCCTAGGGAATACCGTTGAAATTACCCATCAATACGAACGCAAAGTACGTAGTATTCCTGGAGATGGCGTGGCAAGGTTTATCAAAATGCACGACAAGATCTATGATCAGTTGGTATATCAGCTTACTTACAATAAGGAGATGGAACAAGAGCCAACCAACTTATCTTGGATATCACTGCTCATTATTTTGTGC
>JBCDGY010000199.1:0-6039 GCA_039414375.1 Bacteroidota bacterium
ATCACCTTGACCTTTAATTGCCTTTATTAAAATAATAAGTAAATAGTTCGACCTTTTTGGGCATCATCGTTCAATCTATGTGGTCTATCAAGTATCTTTTCCCTTTCTCTTAGTTGAAGTGTAGTTGAAAATAGTCTTTACTTTGCCGTCTAGTGAATCGGTTGCAATGCATGATAAAATCCTATTTTTCTTTGCTGCCCTAGGTGTTTTTAATGCCTTTCTTTTTGGTATCTATTATTTGTTTTTTAAGCCTAATCGCAGTGCATCCCATTACTATTTGGGAATACTACTGTTGTTATTAGCCATACGCGTAGGCATATCTTGTTTCTACTATTTTGGCGCCATACCCTTCTGGCTAATCAAAATAGGACTAACGGCGAATCTATGCATTGGACCAACTTTGCTTTTTCAATCACTTATTGGCCGTAAACCAAATATCGCTATACATCGCGCGTACGCATTACACCTTAGCATACTCATCGCGGCGGTAGCCCTATTATGGGGAGCTTTTGACTTTGAAATCTGGGACCGCCCTATTCGATACAGCTTTCATACCTTACTTACCTTTTATCTATTGTTTACTGGTATTGCGTTACGAAAAGACATACAACAAGTCATAACCTCCGCTGGTGCAAATGGTAAAGTAAAACAGAGCGTGCTACTCTTTTTAGCAGTGTTACTCATTAAGCTAGGGTTTGTACTCTCATTAAAGAGCACTTATATCTTAGGGCCCCTAGTCTTCTCCATAGTGTTTTATGGCATCCTACGCTATGACTATTTTGAAAACGGAAGCGTTTCTACCAAATCGCAACGTAAAAGGCTAGATCAAGATCAATTGCAAACCATGGCCAAGAAATTGACTACGATCATGGAGCAGGATCAAATCTACCAAGATGCCGATTTAAGCCTTGATATATTGGTTAAAAAACTAGGCACCAATAGACACTTCTTATCCCAGATGCTAAACGACCATTTTGGAAAGAATTTTTTCCAGTTTGTTAATGAATATCGTGTTGAAGCGGCTTGTTCGTTACTTACCAACAAACAACCTTACCGGATCGAAGCTATTGGCTATGAAGTAGGCTTTCGCAGTAAATCGGCCTTCTTTGCCACCTTTAAAAAAATTAAAGGAATGACTCCGGCACAATACAAACGCACCCAATAGTTCAATTTGATCACTGCGGAGTACGAAACGATCGACTAGGACCTTTTTTAGCGATAATACAAACATCTTCGCAGCAAATTCTATAGAGATGAGACAACCTATACTATTTTACGTCCTATGGCTTTGCGCGATAGTCTTTGTACCAGCGCAGGAACCGCTAGAAAGTCATGAAACGCATATCCTCAAGATTTCCAAAACCTTACTAGCAGGAGAAGGACTAGACTTCAAGCAACAAAAAGAAGCTGATCGCAGCGTATATCAAAAAAAGATTTATGACGGTTCTAGCCTGGCGTTAGATATTGTGGCCATTGGAACAGGGATTACCAACACTTTTGAAAACTTCCCAATGGAAGAATTTATTTTTTGGAAAAATGGTAAAGCCATTGTGACACCCGAGAGCGAAACGCCTTTTGAAGTACACTCAGGAGACTATTTTATACAGGCCAAAGGATTTAAAGGAACCTGGCATTTTGTAAACAATGGAGGGTTACATTTAGAACTAGCGTTAATTGCTAAAAATAGAGATCGATTACCCAAAAAATCCCCGATAACCAAAGCGATGGTTATCAATAGAGACCTGATCTCAGGCGTGCAAGATTTTACCAATGATGAAATGATGGTTTATAGTGGAGCCGAACTACAGGTGAAACTGATTCGCAGTACACAAAAAATCATTTCAGGATCATCGCAAGATGCGTTAATGCATGTTCTACAAGGTGTAGTCACGTTTACAGATGATCATAACGACGAAAAACAGGTGTTTTATCCAGGTGATTTCTTTGTATTACCCGAAGGCTTTAAGGGCTCTTGGAATAGCGATAGCTTACAAGACCTGCGCATGTTTGAAGTACTTAGAATGCCTGACCCTCAGTAATCCCAAACATTATCCTTTAAATTCAAGTTTAAGGTTCCCGCCTTTGCCCTATCCTATTAGGAGTAGGAAAGATTTCAAAACTGCTTAAGAAAAGTGATTTTACCGATAAGTTCCTGCTGTGAAAACAACTCTGGTTGTGAAGGGAAGCCTTCTGTTTCATTGTTGTTGAAGACAATAAAAATAAATGATAGCGGGCGATATTCCCATGCCAAACGTACGTTCCAAATATTGGCATCATTTGCGCTATTCCACTGGTAAGAACCCACTAATCGTACCCTTGGATTTAAAGCTAGTCTCGCCGTGGTCGATAATAGATTGGCAGTAACATTGCTTTCAGCCACTCCTAAACCATCAAACTGATTGATGGTATATGACCCAATTAGTTCAACATAAGGAGATGGTGAAATCCTAGCGTCCATATCCCAACTTTCAAAGCCACCGTTATAAAAAGTACCGTTAGCGTAGGTAACAGCACCTGCTAGTTTCCTAGAGAAATCAGAATCAAAACTAATTTCATATTGTCCAAATTGATAGTAACCCGAGGCAATTTCAATACCCAAAGGACTAAAACTATTGTCCAATTGCTGCCATTCCTGTTGAAAACGAATCTCAAACTGCCCCCCAGTCTGCCATTCCAAATCCAGAGGAGAAAAATTCACGATCCCCTGTTGAAATGAACCATCCGATGTCCTCCAAAAAAAATCTGCAGAACCATCAGGGCCATAACTTCTGACGAATTTAGGCAACCACTTCGGACGTATATCTAAATCAATCCCAGGCGAAACCAACATGTAATCGTTGAATCGTAAAAATCCCATACCTGGCAGATAGTTCTCAGAAACCAATTGACCGATTAAACCCAAATATCCCCAATTCTTTTGCTGATATACCCATGTACTAGCAGCTATACCGCTACCTTTATTGGAATCTGAGCTATAAGAAACCATGGCATCTAAGGTCAAGGATTGCTTCGGCCTAAAAAATGCGTTCGCGGTAGCTGTAGTATTTTGTCTTGATGCTATTTCTTCATCATTTTCATTGGTAAATGCACTTTCAGTCCTGTGCGTCAACAAACCACCAATTCGGTTTTGACCAGAAAGGTTTTGAGCATATCGCCCTACTCCAAAATAGGTGGCTGGACTGTTAACAGTACCCCTTTGTCGCATAGCTATTACTCCTGAAGTCTGTTTACTAGTCCTGCTGGTAAAACGTAAGCCCCCATCTAGCGGAATGGGCTGACCATTATTGTTAAGTCCTATCTGACGACTAAAAAATGGCTGAATATTACTGATATCACTGACACTGAAAATATCCGCATTTTCCAAAAAGAACTGTCGTCTTTCAGGAAATAATACTGAAAACCTCGTCAAATTCTGTACCTGTTGGTCAACATCTGCTTGTGCAAAGTCCGTATTAACAGTCACATCTAGCACTGAGTTTGGGGTAATGGCCCATTTGAATTCCCCACCAGTTTCAAAATTGGTCTTACTTTCCTCGGGTGTTTCACCTTCTTTGGTTCTGCCTGTGTCACCAAGTAAATAGGGATTTATTTGAATATTCGCAGAAGGTGGTGGCGGTTTTAATCCCGTTAACAACCCAGCATAAGCCATTCTAAAGTGAGAAAACGCTCTAGGAAAAGAAGGCCAAGTAGTAATTTCATTAAAGCGACGAATATTTCGATTGAAGGAAATGTACATCTTGTCCGTTCCAGCCTTATACCGAAGGGTCTTCCATGGGATGGCCATCTCCACAGTCCAGGCAGTATCACTAATTTTAGTGCGCACATACCAAAGGGCATCCCAATCTACATTGCCATCTCCTTCATTTCCATCAATAACTTGTGTTTCGCGTTGCGAACCATAGGGTGTGACCTCAAAACCCACAGCATTGCGTTGGTCTAATAGACCATCAAGTGCAATACCAAAACGATCATTTCCAAAGGCATTAAAATCACGTTGTAAGTTACGAACGCGTAGGTTTTTTCGATTACTGAGGCTATCGAAACAAATGGCACCGACATAGAGGAACTTAGCATCAAATAAGATACGAACTTGGGTATCAAAACTAGCGGATGCGCCCTGTACTGGTTCTCTTTGGGTAAAGCCCTGCATCACCATGGCTTCTTTCCACACCGCTTCACTCAGCGTTCCATCGATAGTGATGGCATCATCCGGCACCTCAGTAGCCTTTATTTCTAAGGGTTGTTCAGGGGGCGCAAAGGTTTCTTGTGCCTCACCATAAAAAGGAGTCAAGGACAATACTAATAGATAAATAGAAAGCGGATTATAAGTATTGCCTTGAACTAATTTTATCATAAAAAAATTTATTTTCATTTTCCTTAACCTACAATTATACTTTAACAACAATTGGGTTACTATCAACAATACAGCGCAGTGCATTGTGAGCATCCCGTAGTACGTAGATGCTAAGTATACCGCTATAAGGGGTTGGTAGAAAAATCATAGCATTTATTTAGATTTATTAAAAATAATAAAGTTTGGATTACGCTTTGAGGAATACCACTATTTAAATTAATTATACCGTAGACACCAGCCTATCCTTTTTACAACAGCAATCGTGACCATTACGATTAGGTCCGCCCTATTCTTTCTTGTCCTCTAGAGGGAAGGGCATCAAAGCAGGTTATAAGCATAACTGGTCCTTTTCAAAAATTCTCGCTGAAATATAGGTGATGACCATCTTATAAAATGTTCAATGAATTCATTAATAAATGGTATATCAGACGGATTAAGAATGCTTCGGCTCAACCAACCGTTTAATAGTCCAAAGCTGCGCACCGTAACTTTCAAGCTAAACAGAGTTGAAGCTTAATATTGTTTAATTTAAATTGATACTCCCTTCAGGGTTACACCCTAATTATCAGTTTTAGGATAATTAATTGAATTTCTTTTTCTGTAGCTTTCAAGAATATCTCCATTTTCTGTAGTTCGTGGATCGTTGGTGGACCTTAGGTATTCATCTAATTGTATTCTTAAGCTATCTAGAGCCTGGTTATATTCTGAATTATTCACTAAATTATTAAGGCAATCCTTGTCTCCATTTTTAATGCTGTAAAGCTCTTCATAAGGTCTTTTAGCTACCGCCAGTTCGTAGTAGGGCTTTACACTCGGATTTTCTCTATTCAACCAAGAATAGTCCATATGGTAATCATCGATATCGTAAAAGCCCCGTAACTCAAGTTCCAATTCTCCATTTTCGTTTATAACATGAGGTGCTCCAGCAGGCCACCTTTTTGGTTTGTAGTTGCGAATGTATAAATAGTCATGTGTGCGAATACTTCTTTGTGGATATCCAGCATCATTATAACGAGCGTGACCATGTTGTTCCCTGGAAGCGTAAACCGCATTTCGCTTAGGTTCTATTATGCCTTGTTGCTCACTAAACAGTATACGAGCAAAACTTTTACCCACCATTGGATACGTAGTTTTAGGTATTTTTACTCCCGTAAGTTCTAGAATTGTGGGGGCAAAATCCGCAAAACTGATTAAATCATCTACTTCTCTACCCTTTGGAATTTTGTTTGCCCAAGAAATTGCAAGTGGCATGAGAATTCCATATTCGTATAGATTTGCCTTTGCCCGCGGAAAAGGCATGCCGTTATCTGCGGTAACAATAATTATTGTGTTTTCCAACATACCTCTTTTCTCTAGCATATCAATCATTCTGTCCAAATGCGCATCAAACCACATAATCTCATACATATAGTCTAGGAAATCTTGTCTAACTTCTGGCACATCAGGTAAAAAATCTGGAATTTCTAGTTCACTCATTTTTAAGCCGATTTCTATCCCAGCACCTTTACGATAAGAACGATGAGGCTCAAATGCTCCATACCAAAAACAGAATGGTTTTCCTTCCGTATTCTCATCTAAAAAATCCTCGAAATTAGCAGCATAGTTTTGATTACTTACCGCATAAGACACCCTATCTAGTTGTTGCCAATTTTCCTCGGTCCTTGGTATGGGTACTGTTGGTGGAG
>JBCDGY010000200.1:0-6005 GCA_039414375.1 Bacteroidota bacterium
CAACAATCAAAGCCAGTCATGAGACGTGGCCTTTCAAATCAGTTGAACATTAGGATCATTGAAAAGAACGCAGGGGGAAAAATGATGATCAAACTGCTACAAAATTATAGCTAATTTCACCTATTGAGACTATTACAAAATTCAAGGCCAAGGAAAGTGGTATTTAGGATTGTATTTTGATTTAGAGTGACCTATTGATTTATAAAGATTTACAAACTTTAGAAGGAGGAAATTACTAGGATTTAGATGGTGTTGCGCTGTGCCAGGTCGTGATAAGAAAGTCTCTTGTTATTGTTGATATATTGCTATGTCTTATTTATCAGAATTAAATGATGCCCAACGAGAACCGGTAGTTCATAAAGATGGCCCATTAATGGTGATTGCCGGTGCGGGATCGGGCAAAACCCGGGTATTGACTTATCGCATTGCTTATTTGATGGAGAAAGGGGTAGACTCCTTCAATATTTTGTCCCTCACCTTTACCAACAAGGCAGCGCGAGAAATGAAAAAACGTATTGCCGAAATCGTAGGGGCATCAGAGGCTAAGAATCTTTGGATGGGCACGTTCCACTCTATTTTTGCTCGATTATTGCGTTACGATGGGGATAAACTGGGTTTTCCAAGCAATTTTACCATTTACGATACGCAAGACTCCCAGCGCTTAATTGCTTCTATTATCAAAGAGATGGGGTTGGATAAGGATATCTATAAGTACAAACAGATACAAAACCGAATCTCTTCTTATAAAAACAGTTTAATCACAGTAAAGGCCTATTTTCAGAATCCAGAGTTGATGGATTCGGACGCCATGGCCAATAGACCGAGGATGGGGGAGATTTATAAAAATTATGTGGATCGGTGTTTCAAAGCTGGTGCGATGGATTTTGATGATCTTTTGTTGCGCACTAATGAGCTCTTAAATCGTTTTCCTGAAGTGTTGATGAAATACCAGGAACGCTTTAAATATATCTTGGTTGATGAGTATCAAGATACCAACCACTCTCAATACCTTATAGTAAGGGCTCTGGCAGATCGTTTTCAAAATATTTGTGTGGTAGGGGATGATGCTCAAAGTATTTATTCTTTTCGAGGGGCTAACATTAGCAATATCCTCAACTTTCAAAGGGATTATGATGATGTTGCAGTATATCGCTTGGAGCAGAACTACCGATCCACAAAAAACATTGTTAATGCCGCCAATTCCATAATTGCTAAGAATAAGGACCAGCTACAAAAAGTGGTTTGGACAGCCAATGATTCAGGCAACAAGATAAAAATACACCGTAGTGATACCGATGCTGATGAGGGGCGGTACGTGGCAGGGTCCATCTTTGAGCATAAAATGCAGTCCCAATTACCGAATGGGGAATTTGCAGTGCTCTATCGCACTAATTCACAATCTAGGGCTATTGAAGATGCCTTGCGGAAAAAGGATATTCCCTATCGCATTTATGGAGGACTCTCCTTTTACCAACGCAAGGAGATTAAGGACGTTCTGGCCTACTTGCGATTGGTGATTAATCCCAAAGATGAAGAAGCGCTTAAGCGCGTCATTAATTTTCCTGCCCGGGGTATAGGACAAACAACCATTGATAAACTAACTGTAGCGGCAAACCATTACAATCGTTCGATTTTTGAAGTCATTGAAAACCTGGACAAACTTGAGTTAAAGATCAATTCTGGCACAAAAAATAAACTATGGGATTTTGTAACAATGGTCAAGAGTTTTCAAGTGCTCAACGAAACAGCGGATGCCTTTGTGTTGGCAGAGCATGTAGCCAAAAAGACAGGATTGTTACTGGAATTTAAAAAGGACGGTACACCGGAAGGTATCGCCCGAATGGAGAATATTGAAGAATTGCTCAACGGGATCAAAGATTTTGTAGAAGGGCAACGCGAGCTGGCGGATGCTACAGGGAACTTAACCGAATTCTTAGAAGATGTGGCCCTAGCCACTGATATGGACAAAGATGTTGGCGATGACGATAGGGTAGCTTTAATGACCATACACCTCGCTAAAGGACTAGAATTTCCTTATGTATACATTGTGGGTATGGAAGAAGATCTTTTTCCGTCTGCGATGAGTATGAACACGCGTAGTGAACTAGAAGAAGAACGCAGGTTGTTCTATGTGGCACTAACGCGCGCTGAGAAACAGGCGTATTTAACTTATACTTTAAACCGCTATCGTTGGGGAAAACTAATAGACGCAGAGCCAAGTCGATTTATCGAAGAAATGGATAGTGAGTATTTAGAATATCTTACCCCAATAAATGATGGCTACCGTTACCGCTCTATGATTAAAGATGATATTTGGGGTAGCGTTGATAAAAGCAAATTACGTCAGGTAAAACCTAAAAATGGAACACCACCATCCGCTAATAGACCTTCTGAAAATCAACTTAAAAGACTGCGAAAATTAAAACCAAACTTGGGTAGCCCAGAGACGGCCACATTAAACGTGAATATTTCGGTTGGTAATATGGTCAATCATACCCGTTTTGGAAAAGGTAAGGTGTTGAAAATTGAAGGAAATGGCAATGATAAAAAAGCTGAGATTCAATTTGAAGGTGGCAATGTAAAAAAACTCTTATTGCGCTTCGCCAAACTAGAAGTTTTGGATGCTCAAGACTGAATGCTTTCTCGGGTGAGACTGGTAGGCAACGTAAAGGTGAAAATACTACCAGAATCTACTTTTGAGGTGACCGTTAGTTCCCCGCCATTTTTTTCAATAAAGTCTTTACAAATTGAAAGGCCGAGTCCTGTACCTACTTCATTCTGTGTGCCTTTTGTGGTATAGCCCTCATTTTTGGAACCCAATAATTTAGACAGTTGCTTTTTAGACATACCGACACCGGTGTCGCTAACACTGATTTGTAAAAATTGCTTTTTCTTTTGCACATCAACCACTACAGAATCTCCTTCATTGGTAAATTTTAAGGCATTGGACAATAGGTTGCGTAGCACAAAATCAACCATATCCTTATCGGCATATACCCGAGGGTTTTGCTTCGATTTGTAATTAAGCGTTACGCCTTTTCGAAAAGCATTATCTGCGAAGAGGTCTATATTCCCTTCAATTAATCCATCTACTTTAAAGGCCCTTTTCGCCACCGTATAATCGTTCATTTGACCTTTGGCCCAATTGAGCAGGTTGTCCAACAACAGTTGTAGGTTTTGAGAAGAATCTACCAAATACTTAATAAACACATTTTTTTCCTTTTCACTAAGCGCAGAATCTTCGTCCAATATTTTGGCTAAAGAGAGCACGTTACCTGTGTGACCCCGCAAATCATGAGATATAATAGAAAAGAACTTGTCTTTAATTCTCGAAGCTTCTTTAAGTTCTCCTTCGGATTCTCTCAACTTGGCATTGAGGGAATTGAGTTCTTTGTTATTTTCATTAAGGTTAGCGATCTGTCCCCGAATCTTTTGTACCAATTCGTTATACGTTCTCGTCAAGCGTTTGATTTCATTGATATTGATCTTGGGGGTAACCGT
The DNA here is from genome assembly GCA_039414375.1 of Bacteroidota bacterium. Taxonomy (GTDB): domain Bacteria; phylum Bacteroidota; class Bacteroidia; order Flavobacteriales; family Flavobacteriaceae; genus Croceivirga. Next base: position 3,502 of record JBCDGY010000200.1, read on the forward strand.
AATTTGTCCTTCAAAGTTTTTCTCCGAAATGTCATCCATATCGGTAACCAATCGTTTTAAGGGTGTCGAAATATGTCCTGAAAAAATAACAATAAACAGCACTACAAAGATGAGCGTGATCCCAAAGAACACTAAAATGTAGGTGCGAATGTTTCGGGTTAACTGTTGCAGTCGATGGTCCACCAAAGCGTACAATTGATTTACCTCAATATCCAAACGTGCATTTGAAAGATTGGCACGATTTAACAAACCGGTATTGCCATCCCCAATTTCTTTTTCTAGGGCAACGATAGCATTAAAGCTACCTTGGTATCGCTTGAGAATCTTTAGAGATTTGTCATAGGCATTAATTTCTGCCGACATACGCCTTGCTAGAGAGTCGCACTCTTTATTTAGTAAGGCAGCATAATGATGATCATCTCTTAGGAAAAAGTCCTTTTCTCGCCGACGCAACATCAAATTTTCGGTGAGTGAAATACCCTCGGCATTTTCAAGACTATGAATATGCCTGCGCATTTCCCCTTCTAATCCAAAGTCTCTAAATCCTCTTTTGGTCTGTAAATCGATAACCATAGCAGTCGCATTACTCAGATTAAGCAATTCCGATTGAATGTTTGCTAGTTTACTTTTTATGAGGTCATCCTCCGTATAGTTGAACGTATTTATTTGTTGAATGTCTTTTTCTGCGTTTTGTGCAAAATCTTCGAAACGTTGTAGGTTTTTTGTGGTTCCTTCTAAATAAAAAGCGTCCGTTTTAATGTCTTTGTCTAGTAACTGAAAAAATGCGTTAGAAGCTTTAAGTCGGTTGATATTGAAGAGGGCTACGTGTTCTTTTAAGTCCTTAGCTTTGTTGATTTTAATAATAGATCTGTAGGTAAAAATGACAAAGGGAGTTACCAACAAGCATAGGGCCTGGAAAGCCAATAATATTCTTCCACGGATGCTGTTCATAGGTTAGGTTTACTACATCCAAAACGAAAATTCAAAATAAAAAGTATGTTTACAGTTCTAAAGTCTTAGTATACTGCATATTCCATGGCACTTTTTTTAAAATTGTACGAAACAAACACGGATATAAAAAAGATTAGAGAGATCGTCCATATTTTACAAAATGGCGGTCTCATTATTTACCCTACAGATACGGTATATGGCTTAGGTTGTGATATTACTAATGTGAAAGCCTTGGATAAGTTGGCGCGTATCAAGGGCATAAAACCACATAAAGCCAATTGGTCTTTTATTTGTGCAGATTTGAGCAACTTATCCCATTACGTAAAACAAATTGACACCGCGACTTTTAAAATTTTAAAAAGAGCCTTTCCAGGGCCTTACACTTTTGTTTTACCAGGTGGCAATAGCCTCCCAAAATATTTCAAGAAGAAAAAAACTGTGGGCATTCGTATTCCCAATAATGCTATTGCACGAAACCTGGTGACACATTTAGGAAATCCTATTGTGTCTACTTCAATTCATGATGAAGACGACGTATTGGAATATACGACTGATCCAGAATTGATTTTTGAGAAATGGCAGCATTTGGTAGACCTGGTTATCGATGGGGGTTATGGGGGCAATGTAGCCTCTACTGTAGTTGATCTATCACAAGGTGAGCCAGTAGTATTGCGGGAGGGTAAAGGATCTCTAGATATTTTATAAAAAAAGGTGGCCGAAAAGGGCCACCTTTTTAAAGTAATGAAGTTTAAACTGTTCTACTCGGCAATAGCAGGATCTTTCATACCTTCTTCAATCATACTGTAAAACTGATCAAGTTTAGGTAGTACAACGATACGTGTTCTTCTATTTTTGGATTTATCCGTGGTTGAAACCGGGATAAATTCTGAACGTCCTGCAGCAGTCATCCGCTTCGGATCTACACCGTAATCTTTTTGTAAAATACGTACAATGGAAGTAGCTCTTTTGGTACTAAGGTCCCAGTTGTCTAGCAATACCCCACTTCTATAAGGTACGTTATCAGTATGCCCTTCAACCATAAACTCAAAATCTGGTTTGTTGTTAACCACTTTAGCCACTTTACCTAAGACTTGCTTGGCAGCGCTATTTACAGTGTAGCTACCGCTTTTAAAGAGTAATTTGTCTGATATAGAAACAAATACAACTCCTTTCTCCACACTAACTTCGATATCTTCATCGTCTAAATTGCCAAGTACTCCTTTAAGGCTTTGTACTAATGAGAGATTCACAGAATCTCTTCTGGTAACGGCATCTTGTAGTCTACGAATAGTAAGGTCTTTTTCTTGAAGACTTTCTAAAGACTTTTCTAAGTTTTCTGCGCCTTTAGCCGTTAGGGTAGTTAAATCGCCCATGTTATTAATCAACTCCTGGTTGTTAGCTCTAAGGAAAGCGTTCTGCTCCTCTAAGGCTTCCATTTTGGAGGTGGCTGTAGCCTTTTCCTCAAGACAGTCGTTGAGTTTTACTGTGGCGGAATTTAATAGATCTTCTGTTTCTCTTTGTTTAGATTCTAGGTCGGCATATTTTTTCTGTGA
>JBCDGY010000201.1:0-5987 GCA_039414375.1 Bacteroidota bacterium
GCATCTTCAATATATTTTTGGATGGCTCTCTTTAAAGGACGTGCGCCATATTGCTTGTCGAAACCTTTGTTCGCAATATAGTCTTTGGCAGTATCTGAAAGTTGAAGATCGTATCCGATATCCTTAATTCTTTTGAAAAGTTTATCCAACTCAATACCAATAATCTTGTGAATATGGCTTCTATCTAAAGAATTAAAGACGATAACATCATCAATACGATTGAGGAATTCCGGAGCAAATGCCTTTTTAAGGGCATTTTCGATCACGCTTTTTTGATGGCTATCGGCTTGTGCCTTTTTGGCAGCTGTTCCAAAGCCCACTCCTTGCCCAAAATCTTTAAGTTGTCTGGCCCCTATATTAGAGGTCATAATGATGATGGTATTTCTAAAGTCAATTTTTCTGCCAAGGCTATCGGTTATAAATCCATCGTCAAGCACTTGTAACAACATATTAAAAACGTCAGGGTGTGCTTTTTCAACCTCATCCAACAATACCACAGCATAAGGTTTTCTCCTTACTTTTTCGGTAAGTTGCCCACCTTCTTCATAGCCGACGTATCCTGGAGGTGCACCAACCAATCTAGAGATAGCGAACTTCTCCATATATTCACTCATATCGATACGAATCAACGCATCCTCTGAATCAAAAAGCTCTCTGGCGAGTACTTTGGCCAATTGTGTTTTTCCAACTCCAGTTTGTCCTAAAAAGATAAAGGAACCAATAGGTTTGTTAGGATCTTTAAGTCCGGCTCTATTGCGTTGAATGGCTTTGGCTACTTTGGCTACGGCCTCGTCTTGTCCTATGACATAGTCTTTGATTAAATCAGGGAGCCCGGCAAGCTTGTTGCTTTCTGTTTGGGCGATACGATTAACAGGAATACCACTCATCATACTTACGACATCGGCAACATTATCTTCGGAAACGATCTCCCGATTTAACTTGCTTTCTTCTTCCCATTGCTCTTGAGCGATAGAGAGGTTTTTTTCCAACCGCTTCTCATCATCTCTAAGCTTTGCAGCCTCTTCGTATTTCTGTTTTTTGACTACGCTATTTTTCAACTCGCGAACATCTTCCAATTGCTGCTCCAATTCCAGTATTTGCTTGGGTACATCCATATTAACAATATGCACGCGCGATCCAGCTTCATCCAAGGCATCGATCGCTTTGTCTGGAAGAAATCGATCTGTCATGTAGCGATTGGTCAACTTCACACAAGCTTTAATGGCATCATCGGTATATTGCACATTGTGGTGGTCTTCGTACTTCCCTTTAATGTTCATTAAAATTTCGATGGTTTCTTCTACCGTGGTAGGCTCCACCATAACTTTTTGGAAGCGACGTTCTAGAGCACCATCTTTTTCGATGTACTGACGGTATTCATCCAGTGTAGTCGCCCCAATACATTGTATTTCGCCCCGTGCTAGGGCAGGTTTAAACATATTGGAAGCATCCAAACTACCTGTGGCGCCACCTGCACCAACAATGGTATGAATCTCGTCTATGAATAAGATAATATCGTCGTTCTTCTCCAACTCATTCATCACCGCCTTCATACGCTCTTCAAACTGGCCTCGATATTTCGTACCTGCAACCAAAGAAGCCAAGTCAAGAGTTACTACCCTTTTGTTGTAAAGGATACGCGATACTTTTTTGTTGATTATGCGTAGGGCCAAGCCTTCTGCAATAGCGCTCTTACCAACTCCTGGTTCTCCGATTAAAAGTGGATTGTTCTTTTTGCGTCTACTCAATATTTGAGAGACCCGCTCAATTTCTTTCTCTCTACCTACAACTGGGTCTAGTTTATCTTCTTCTGCCAGTTTGGTCAAATCCCTACCAAAATTGTCTAATACCGGTGTTTTAGACTTTTTGTTGGTCTTTGATTGACTACTAGAACCAAAACCACTGTCTTTAGAATCTCCTGGTTCCTCTGGGTCTGAGGAGAACGATTCGGCTCTAGGGCTGTCTATGTAATCATCGTCACTAGTGATCATTGACTTAAATTGTTCTTTAACGTTATCGTAGTCCACTTTTAGCTTATGTAGCAATTTTGTAGTGGGGTCATTTTCATTTCTTAGAATACAAAGTAAGAGATGTGCGGTATTTATAGAGGAACTTTGAAAAAGCTTCGCCTCTAAAAAAGTTGTTTTTAGTGCGCGTTCTGCTTGCCGCGTTAGGTGTAAGTTCTTTTTATCTTTTTGTATGGCGCCAGTGCTGGGATTGGCAGGGCTTAAGATTTCTACTTTACGACGTAAGTGATCTAAATCCACATCAAGGGCATCTAATATATTAATGGCCTTACCATTTCCATCGCGCAACAAACCTAACATGAGGTGCTCTGTTCCTATAAAGTCGTGACCCAATCTTAGGGCCTCTTCCTTACTGTAAGCTATCACATCTTTTACTCTCGGGGAAAAATTATCGTCCATAGCTACTGGTTATCCAGTTTTAAAATTAATAAAAGTATGTGGTACTAAGGCAAATACCATACCCTTATTCGATAAAGTCTCTATAATTCCCGAAAAAGGGTAAGAAATTGGCTTAAATTAACTCAGAAGTATTTTTCATTTGGCACGGTAACTGTTAATAATTTTTTTAATAATACCCTTTTAGAACGTCTCTAAAGGGGCTTTATTTGGTAAATTGCCATGATAGTTTAACCACAAAAGCGGATATAACCAATATGGCGGAAGGTGAAAAGTTAATACCTATTAACATAGAGGATGAAATGAAATCGGCCTACATTGATTATTCAATGTCGGTCATTGTGTCACGTGCCCTGCCAGATGTGCGGGATGGTCTAAAACCTGTTCACAGGCGTGTACTCTATGGTATGCACGAATTAGGTGTGCGTGCCAACAGTTCTCATAAAAAATCAGCTCGTATTGTCGGGGAAGTTTTGGGTAAGTACCACCCTCATGGCGATACTTCGGTTTACGATACCATGGTGCGTATGGCACAAGAGTGGAGCCTGCGCTATATGTTGGTCGATGGACAAGGAAATTTTGGATCTGTAGATGGCGATAGCCCTGCGGCTATGCGTTATACTGAGGCCAGAATGCGGAAGATATCTGAAGAGATGCTGGCCGATATCGATAAGGAAACCGTAGATCATCAGCTTAATTTCGACGATTCGCTTCAAGAGCCCACTGTATTACCCACCAAAATACCGAATCTTTTGGTGAATGGTGCAGCAGGAATTGCTGTGGGGATGGCTACCAATATGCCTCCACACAATCTTTCCGAAGTAGTTGATGGCACCGTAGCCTATATCGATGATCCTGCAATAGACATCGATACGCTTATAGGCCATATCAAAGCGCCTGATTTTCCAACAGGAGGTATTATTTATGGTTATGATGGGGTAAAGGAGGCCTTTCACACCGGAAGAGGGCGCGTAGTAATGCGTGCGAAAGCAAACTTTGAAGAAGTACAGGGTCGGGAGTGCATCATTGTAACAGAAATACCGTATCAGGTCAACAAAGCCGATATGATCAAGAAAACGGCTGATCTGGTCAATGACAAAAAGATTGAAGGTATTTCTGCCATACGAGACGAGTCGGACCGTAAAGGAATGCGTATCGTATACATCTTGAAAAGGGATGCGATACCCAATATTGTTTTAAACACCCTTTATAAGTATACCGCCTTACAGTCTTCATTTTCAGTTAACAATATTGCCTTAGTACAAGGACGACCAAAACTGCTAAATCTTAAGGAACTCATCACACATTTTGTGGAGCACCGTCATGAGGTAGTAGTGCGCAGAACAACTTTTGAGCTTAAAAAGGCGGAAGATCGTGCTCATATCTTAGAAGGACTCATTATTGCTTCCGACAATATTGATGAAGTAATTTCCATTATTCGGGCCTCGGCCAATGTTGAAGCAGCTAGGAACAGTTTAATGGAGCGTTTTGGGCTTACCGAAATACAGGCTAAGGCAATCGTTGAAATGCGATTGCGTCAACTTACGGGATTAGAGCAAGATAAGCTAAGAGAAGAATACGATGCGCTTTTAAAGACTATCGAAGACTTGAAGGATATCCTTGCTAAGAAAGAACGCAGAATGCAGATTATTAAGGATGAGCTGCTAGAAGTTAAGGAGAAGTATGGGGATGAAAGACGTTCAGAAATTAATTTCGCAGGGGGTGATTTAAGCATTGAAGATATGATTCCTGATGAGCAGGTGGTGATAACCATTTCGCATGCGGGATACATTAAACGTACACCACTTACAGAATATAAAATTCAAAACCGCGGAGGGGTAGGACAAAAAGCATCTACTACTAGGAATGAAGACTTTTTAGAACATCTCTTTGTGGGCACAAACCACCAATACATGCTTTTCTTTACGCAGAAAGGCAAGTGTTTCTGGATGCGCGTTTATGAGATACCTGAGGGCAGTAAGACATCCAAGGGAAGGGCGATTCAAAATTTGATCAATAAAGAACAAGAAGATAAGGTAAAGGCTTTTATCTGTACTCAAGATCTGAAGGATGAAGCCTATGTAAATAGTCACTATGTGATTATGGCCACCAAAAAGGGGATGGTTAAAAAGACGCCTTTAGAGCAATATTCTCGTCCTAGACAAAATGGCATTAATGCAATAACCATCAAAGAAGGAGATGAGTTGCTTGAGGCCAAGCTTACTACGGGTACAAGCCAAATCTTTTTAGGATTGCGTTCTGGAAAAGCCATTCGATTTGAGGAAGGTCGCACTAGACCTATGGGAAGAAACGCTTCCGGTGTTCGCGGTATTACCTTGGCTGATGATACGGATGAGGTAATTGCCATGGTCTCTGTACACAATTTTGAAGATGATATTCTTGTTGTTTCTGAGAATGGTTATGGTAAAAGATCCAATATCGAAGATTACCGCGTAACTAATAGGGGTGGAAAAGGCGTAAAAACCATTTCTATTTCTGAAAAAACTGGAGGACTGGTTTCTATTAAAAATGTGAGTGATACCGATGATTTAATGATCATTAATAAGTCTGGTATCGCAATACGAATGGAGGTAGAAAACCTACGAGTTATGGGTCGCGCAACACAAGGAGTACGCCTTATTAATCTGAAAGAGGGGGATTCCATAGCTGCGGTAGCCAAAGTAATGAAAGATGAAGACGCCGTGGAAGATATGGATCTAAGGGATATTGAAGTTCGGCATGATGAAGGAACGGAGTCTGGAACAGAGGAGCAAGATAAAGAGCAATAAACACTAAAATTAAATATGTACATTATAATGAAAACTAAATTGATGCTACTATGCGCACTTTCGATGGCCCTAGTCGGGACTGCGCAAAAGGACGAAATAAAATCGGCGATGAAGTCATTGAAGGCCAATGATGCCGCTGCTGCCAAGTCTACCCTTGAAAGTATTTCGGGGACCATAGACGGTGCAGATGCCAAAACACAAGCCCAATACTACGCCCTTCTGGGAGATGCTGCTACCCAACTTGCAGATTTTGATACTGGTATCGCCTCTTATCAAAAGGTATTAAGCGTTGAAGAAGCCGGTGGGAAGTCTAAATATTCCGGAGAGGTCAAACAAAAACTGGCTAAGCTAACAACCGATTTGGTCAATGCTGCGGTGGAAGACAACAATAAAAAGGACTTTAAAGAAGGGGCTAAAAAGTTGTATCAAGCCTATACCTTGAGCCCTAAGGATACCATTTATTTGTACTATGCTGCTAGCAGTTCGGTAAACGGTGGTCCCGATAACTACGACCAAGCTATTTCCTATTACAACGAACTTAAAACACTCAACTACGACGGTAGTGAGATTAAGTATTCCGCTACAGATGTGGACTCTGGTGAAACTGTAGAATTGGATGAGCAGTCTTATAAGTTGTATCAAAAAACCAATTCTTACAAAGATTTTAAAGAGGAAAAAACGCCTTCTAAGAGAGCAGAAATCGTTAAAAATATTGCCCTTATTTATCAAGAGCAAGGGAAAAACGAAGAAGCCCTTGCAGCTTATGAAGATGCTA
>JBCDGY010000202.1:0-5928 GCA_039414375.1 Bacteroidota bacterium
ACCACAAGAATTTCCGGTATTTTCCTGACGAGGGCGATACATCTTGCCGAGGGTACCGTCAAGCGTGATCCCAATATGGGGACCATAAAAAATGAAGGCGCTTCCTTCATCGGGAATATGGTGGGCAAAGGCGGTCATCCCGGTTTGTCCAGCAAAAGGCAGTCCCCCTAGTCCTCCCATAATAAAGGGACCAAAAAGTACATTGAAGAAAGTTGTAGATGGTACATTGATGTCATCGGAACATACTGAGGTTGCCATAAGCACCTTAGAAATGTCAATTTTATGTTCTATTTGCATCTTTCCTAAGTAGTGGATGGAGGTGTCTTTCGCATCCATGGCTTTTGGAAAATGTGTTTTTACGATGTCATCGAATTTACGTTGTAGCATGTCAATTTGTATTTATGGTAGTTTTATTTAATTCCGTGAGACCTTTCCATAATTTAAAGGTCGCATCATTTTTTATCCTTTCTGCAAAGGTCTCTTTGTATCCATGTATTACTGGTAATTTTACCACCCGTAATACCCTTTAGGCACCACTCCTTTTAAGCGAAGATAAACTACAGCCTGTCCACGGTGATGTATAATGTGATTTTCCATGGCATAGAATAATCGCCAAACAGGCATGTCTTCTCCTGCGAACTCACAGGTAGATCGTAATTTTTCTAAAGGCATCTCCTTAATGGATTCCTTTACAAAGATGTACATTTTCTTGAGTTCGGCAATAACGGCCTCTTTGGTCATCTGTACGGGAAGCTTTATCCCTTCATAGGGATTGTTGAGCCCTGCCCTAGCTGCCAGTTGCCCACAAGTGTATATAATACAATGTCTCCATTGTTCAGAGAAGCTCATGGCCTCTGGCGTATATTTAAAGGTAAAATGTTCAGGAGGCATTTGCTCGACGTTGGCTAGCGTCATCTCCTCCGACTTCACCCAAGCCAGAAGTAGTTCTTCCTTTAGGGTATCTGTTGGAGTTGCTCTAGAGGCCTCGCCATCAACAACGGGCTCTGGCTTATTATTGTTTGATTGGCATGCTACCAGGGGTAGTACGCTTAGGCCCACCAATTGTTGTACAAAACGTGTTCTTTTCATGCCGACCCAATGAAATTATTGTTCCAGCGCATAGGTGCGTTCCACAGGCCAGTCGTCCTCATAACCCTGCTTCCATCGATGGGTTTCCAATTCGTCGTCGGTCGACAAGCAGGCATCGAGTTGCGCTCTAATAGCTTGCTCATCCATGTCTTGACCAATAAAAACAATTTCATTTTTCCGGTCTCCAAAGATGTGATGCCATCCTGCTTCAATATCTTCTTGATTTTCTAAACAGGCCAGGTATTGTGCTCGTTGTTGAAAGGGCATACTGCTCCACCAAACCCCGGCACTATCAGCTCGCAGGGAACCGCCTGCCTGACCCCAAATTAGGGCTTGTGCAGGGCGAGAGGCCATCCAAAATAACCCTTTACTTCGAATAACGGTGCTGGGGAACCGCTGTTGTACATACTGCCAAAAACGTTTTGGGTCAAATGGCGTTTGGCTGCGATAGACAAAGGAACTAATCCCGTACTCTTCGGTTTCAGGGGTGTGCGCTCCCTTGTTGAGTTCTTCAATCCAACCGGCACTCTGTTCTGCTTCTTCAAAATTGAAGAGCCCGGTATTAAGGATGGCCTTTGGATCTACTTTACTGAATTCAGATTCTATAATTTTAGCACTTGGGTTTAATTTATTGATGACAGCATGTAATACCTGAAGCGCTTCTTCGGAAACTAAATCGGTTTTATTCAATACAATAACATTGGCAAACTCAATTTGATCGGTAAGCAAGTTTACAATAGTACGGTAGTCTCCTTCCATATCCGTTAAATCTCTATCCATTAGCGTTTCCGGACTACCAAAGTCTTTGAAAAAGTTAAAGGCATCCACCACGGTCACCATAGTATCTACATAGCTAAAGCGAGAGAGGTCTACATTATTCTCCTCATCCACAAAAGAGAAGGTTTGAGCAACAGGCACAGGTTCGCTAATCCCTGTACTTTCGATTAACAAATAATCAAAGCGGTCCTCTTTGGCCAATCGTTCAACTTCCACCATAAGGTCCTCCCGAAGGGTACAACAAATACAGCCATTGCTCATCTCTACCAACTTTTCTTCTGTGCGGGAAAGGGTATTTTCACTTTGGACCAGAGCAGCATCTACATTTACTTCGCTCATATCGTTAACGATAACTGCTACTTTCATCCCCTCTTTATTATGAAGAATGTGATTAAGAAGGGTTGTTTTTCCCGCTCCCAAAAAACCGCTTAAAACGGTTACAGGTAACTTTTTTTCTAACATGATGCTTAAGATTATAGGGTGTTTGCTAAAGGATTTAAAAGGTTTATCCTTAGTCTTATCAAAAATAGTATAATATCTTCAAATGCCTCCCAGTCACATTTTCACTTTAGTCCAAAAGGAAAGTTAAAGCGAATTTTGGACCTTTTATATATAACAAAATCACCTCAAAAGGTTCTGTTTGTAAAAAAGCCATCGTTAGAATATTAAAATATTCTTAAAACATTTAACGCTAAGAATTTAGTAGTATTGGAAGAAAATCGTAAGTTGTAAGAGAATTCAACGTATACTTTCTAAAAATGTATACCGTATTCACAACCAATCAATAAGCTATGGAAAACAAAAGAAAAAGTTATCTATCGCCCATTCAAAGTCTTGACTTTTATTTAGAGAGTTTTAATGCATTATGTAAAAAGTTGAAACTTGAGAATGACTTGTCTGAATTAAAGACTGTGTTGAAGCGATAATTGGAGTCTGGTGTTGTTGCAGTACTGCAGTCTACACATTATGATGCTTTAGTAGTTACTGATGCTAAGAAAAATATCGTTTGGTCCAATAACGGGTTTTTTGAGATGACGGGTTATTCTAGGAATTATGCCATAGGTAAACGCCCTTCTTTTTTGCAAGGGAAAGATACTAGCGAAACCACAAAGTCCGAGATTCGGCAATTGTTAAAAGCGAAAAAGCGATTCTCCAAAACCTTACTGAACTACCGCAAGAATGGTGAACCCTATTGGTGCCATATTGATGTAATTCCGCTTTTTAAAGACAAAAAAACGGTGACGCACTTTCTTGCTATGGAAAGAGAGAAAGCCGCGGCCTAATCTTGATGTAAAAAGGTTTACCTAACAGCTTAAAGAATTAATAACCAGCTGCCTGTCCATCTTTTCTGCTTTCGGAAGCACCGTGGTACACCTTATTGTCATCATCCCACAAAATGGCTTGATAGCCGCCATAAATACCTCGGGCAGTTCCTATGCGATGCCTTTTGTCCATTAAACCACGAATGGTGGTATAGGGGATACCGGATTCAGTTCGTATCATACCCGTGTTTTCGGTAGTTTTTCCCATGGGGCTAGCTCCACCAGTATGATCCCAACGAGGGGCATCACCAGCTTCTTGGAGGTTCATACCAAAGTCGACTAGGTTCATTACAATTTGGGTATGTCCCATGGGTTGAAAATCACCTCCCATGACACCAAAACTTACAAAAGGCTTACCATCTTTGGTGATAAATGCTGGTATAATCGTGTGAAAAGGTCTTTTTCTTGGCGCATAAGTGTTGGCTTGTCCTTTCTTAAGGCTAAATAATTCGCCTCGATCTTGAAGCATAAAACCGAGCTTGGGAGGTACCATCCCTGAGCCCATACCGCGGTAGTTACTTTGTATTAAAGAAACCATGGTGCCTTCCTTATCGGCTACAGTCATATAAATAGTTTCTCCGGCAGAGATTTCTCCTGCGGTATACATGCCGGCACGTTCTCCGATAAGTGCTCTTCTTTTAGCGGCGTATTCTTCAGAGAGTAATTGCGTTACAGGTACTTTAAAGAAGTCCATATCAGCGTAATATTTAGCGCGATCTTCAAAAGCCAGCTTTTTGGCTTCGGTAAACAAATGTAAGTGCTCGGCACTTCCAAATTTGATATTGGAAAAGTCGAATCCCTCTAGGATTTTTAGCATTTGTAGTGCTGCGATGCCTTGTCCATTAGGGGGTAGCTCCCAAACATCATAACCCCGGTAATTAATAGAAACCGGCGTTACCCATTCTGATTGGTGTGCCGCAAAGTCCTCGGCTGAGAGAAAACCGCCTTGTGATTTGATGAAGTTTCCAATGGTTTTCGCGATGGGACCTTTGTAATAGGCATCTCGTCCACCTTTGGCGATTTGTCGATAGGTATTGGCCAAGTAAGGGTTCTTATAGAGGGTACCTTCATCGGGTAGTTTTCCACCATTTTGGTCGATATAAGTATCCGTAATGTTGGGGAATCCTTTAGACTGGTAAAAGGGAACACTGCGTTGCATGTACCAGGCGATTAATTCCGTTAGTGGAAATCCGTTTTCCGCATAAGCTATTGCTGGTGCTAAAAGGGTTTCCATGTCTTTCGATCCAAATTTTTGGTGCAGTTCAAACCACCCGTCTACCGCACCGGGAACGCTTACGGGTAAGGGACCGTGGGAGGGAATCTTGTCCAGGCCTTCTTTCTCAAAATAGTCAAGCGTTAATTGCTGTGGGGAACGCCCACTGGCGTTAAGGCCATACAGTTTCTGAGTTTTTCCATCCCAAACAATAGCAAAAAGGTCTCCGCCAATACCGCAGCCTGTAGGTTCCATTAAGCCTAAGGCAGCATTTGTAGCGATAGCGGCATCTATGGCATTACCACCACTTTTGAGAATGTCTAATCCGATTTGAGTAGCTAGTGGGTGACTGGTAGCGACCATTCCATTTTGCCCGAGTACTACCGATCTTGTGGCAAAGGCTTCTCCAGTAATGCGATCTTGGGCAGCCGCCCATTGAAGGAGTAATAAAACGAAGAGCGTGAGGTAAGGATAGTGTTTCATGAGTAGTATTAGCTTTATAAACGATATAGGGATTAAAGCCCCAGTGCTTTTTTGACGTGTATGGTATCTAGTTGTGTAATAAGGTCGATGACATTGGGATACCACTTTTCATGATATCCTAGTTCAGGTTTTCGCAACTCCTGAATAGCGTCTGATTTGGTCCAATTTTCAAAAACCACGCGATAGGCCGCCATTATGGCTCCTGTTCTATCAGAACCATGCCAGCAATGCACCAAAATGGGTTTTTCTGCTTTTTTTATGGCTGCTAACGCTTCAATGAGGTGCTGTTCCGTAAGCTCAGAAGTCTTGAGTGGCATGTGTATTAAAGTAATTGCGGTGCCTTTAGCTTTGCGGTTGTCCTTTTTGTTTCTTCGAAAGTTAAGTGCAGTTTTAATCCCTATGGTTTCTAGTGCTCGAAATCCCTTGCTACTAGGCTGCTCCGAACGGTAAACCGAATCATTCAGTTGATATAGCCTTTTAAAAAGCGGCGACGCTACTTTTTCAAGGGGTAAATTTTGAGCAATTCCTGCGAATGGGCTGGTCAAAACACTACACCATAGTATAGCAAAAAAATAGGTTCTCCCAGGTAGCACTTGCTGGATCAACCAAGGTAAACTATGATGCTTTAGAAGGACCATCTTACTTGTTTTTGTGTTGTAATTGATAAAGGAACAATTACTTAAGTCCCAACGATATCATTTCCATTTTGCTCTCAGCAATCTGCCCATTTATTTTTTGAAGGTATTGCTTCATCAATTGTTCAAGTTGCTCAATTTCGGTATCTAACTCTTGGGTTACCTCATTAAAAAATTGCTGGGCCTGCTCAGTGGGCGGGTAGTCTCCCCCGTTGGGAGTCGGCCATTAAAAAAGCCAGGCGGTTGTTAATACGGATACCGTAATTCAAAGGATCTTGCCGACTCTGGTTTTTGGTCATATGAATATTATTTTCTATGACGTCCAGTTCGGTTTCAAATGCTGCTACTAAATTTTTCAAGGTAGGGCTTAATCCGCTTTTTCCATTGAGGTATTCCAAGTCTTTCTTAA
>JBCDGY010000203.1:0-5880 GCA_039414375.1 Bacteroidota bacterium
GTGATGAAAACGATTGATAAACTTTAGATCTATTTCCTTAAGGAACATATCTTTCATCTTATATTCTTTCTGGACGAAGTCGGCCAAATGGTTTCTTGTTCGAATATGCCTTCCGTAAGCCCCATACGAATACTCTAGGCCTAGTAATTGTTCTATTTGAATATTATGTTCGTCATAAACCTCAATGAGGGTTCTAGTCACACTTCTTTTATTTAAAAGCTCATTCTTTACTGTTTCAGCAGTATAGGGCTTTTTTTCAACCACTAGTTTTGAATGAATATTGTAGGCCTTTGATTCTAGTTCAGCTATATAATGATTCAAACTTTTACTTTTAATTCCTGAACCTTTAACTCTGCCTTTTATCGAACACCATTTTTCAGGTTTTACTTTGCGCTGAATGCTGAATTCTGCACGTTTACCATTGACTGTTATCCTTAGAAATAGGTCTGCTTCGCCTTGTTGGTTTAATCTACTCTTGCGGATGTAACATAAAACGGAGAAAGAATTTGTTTCCATAGCTGTGATTTTACTGATTTTTAAAATGTTAAATTTTAATTGTAAGCACTTGACAATCAGTAATTTTAACAGCTTCGAGGTGCGCACTTTACGAATTCAAAAAAGTGCGCACCGAATTGCGCACCGCGAAAAGTGGCATTATTTGATATCAAATGAAATCAGGAAAAATAAAAAAGTCTGTAAATCAACGATTTACAGACTTTTGAATAATTATGGACTCTTAAAAGTGACCTGACTGGGGCTCGAACCCAGGACCCTCTCCTTAAAAGGGAGATGCTCTACCAACTGAGCTATCAGGTCATAATAGTGTGCTATTACTTTAAGCGGCTGCAAATATACAATCCATAATTTATAATTCAAGCCTAATTAATGATTAATTTGGCCTTACTAAAACTGTAGATCACGTCCATGGGAAAAATAGTCCTTTTAGGGTATATGTGTAGTGGTAAATCTAGTGTGGGTAGGGCGCTTGCTCAGCAGCTGGACTGTACTTTTATCGATTTAGACGATGCTATAGTGGAAGATACCGGACTAACGATTCCAGAGCTATTCGCACAAAAAGGAGAGCTCTTTTTTCGGAAAAAGGAGACCGCGGTGCTCCAGGCCATACTCCAACAGTCGGAAAACTTGGTTTTAGCACTTGGGGGTGGCACTCCTTGTTATGGGAATAATATGGATCTGGTGAACGATGGTGATACCCAATCGGTATACCTGCAATTTCCTGTGGGTACCCTGGCGGCTCGTATTGCAAATGAGAAAGCCAAACGACCCCTGGTGGCGCGAATTCCAGAGGAACAGTTACCAGAGTTTGTAGGCAAACACCTCTTTGAACGGGCTGCTTTTTACCAAAAGGCCAAGCATACCCTTGATGCGGATGGGCAATCTGTTGACGAACTCGTGCTAAACCTGGTGTCCCTTTTAACTTAGGTAAACACCATACGCTTCAGAGGCCAAGTCCACAAAAACATGCTCGTGTAACGAAGTGGATAGCGAGATTCCTTTATAATCCGCTTTTACCGGATACTTTTTATGATTACGATTGACCAACACAGCCGTTTTTAGCTGTCGCAAAGGCGTTTGCAAAAAATGATATACCCCGTAAATAAGCGTGGTTCCTGATTTGAGCACGTCGTCAATCAAAACTACGGACTTGTCTTGGTAGTCCTTAGGTGCTAGAGAAGTAGTAACACCACTATGTAAGGGGTCTGTCTTATCCATGCTTACCTCACCCAAGGTTATGGTGGCTTCAGTAATCCGCTGCAATACCTGGGCAATTTTTTGCGCAAATAACAATCCACCCCCCGTAATACCAACCACCACAATTTCTTTTTCCGAAACATTGGCTTCATAAATTTGAAAGGCGATGCGATTGATTTTATGCGTTATTTCTTGATGTCCCAAAATGCGGTTGGTCATAACCCAGTTTTTTGTAAAGGTACTTATTCCTCCTCGTCAGTTTGTCCCGTAAAAGCATCCATGTCTCTCCTATCTCTTTTGGTAGGTCGTCCTAATCCTTTTTTTCTGTATTGTTCTTTGGTCAACCTTGCTAGTTCTTGATGTTGTAAAGCTTCTTCTGGGGTAGTGTCTTTACGAAATAGGGAAACGAGTTTAGGACCAACCCTGCTTTTGGGGAGGTCCAAAACCGTTAACTCATACTCCACCTGCTGCTTTCGCACCACAATAGCATCCATGGGATATACCTCTCGAGCTGGTTTTACGATAGCGCCATTAATCCGTACTTGTCCCTTTTTACAACTGGCGGTAGCCTGGGATCTCGTCTTAAAATAGCGGAGACTCCAAAGAAATTTATCAATACGCATAAAGGTGAAGGCATTTCTATAAACGTCAGGCAAAAATAGGGGAAAATCGTATCTTGCCGTCCTTATTAAAAGTAGTTATGCGGAACCTATTGGCCTTGGGGCTATTGTTATTTTTAGTGTATGCCTGTGGAGATGATGATAATGGAGGAGCACCTTCGATACCACCTAGAACCTTATCTGAACAACTGCCCGAGGATGAGACCGCCATACAAGAATACCTCGCTACGCATTTTTATAACTATGAGGAGTTTGAAACCCCTCCTGCCGATTTTGATTTCAGAATACGTATTGATACCATTGCAGGGGATAATGCCGATAAAACCCCTTTATCACAACAAATATCCCAGGCAACAGTATTGTTATCATCTTCTCAGTTGGGTTTATCCGAAGAAGAGATAGATGTGCCGCATACCTACTACTATTTAGTTGCACGTGAAGGTGCTGGAGCTTCTCCAACTGTTGCGGATTCCACGCTGTTGAAATATGAAGGCCGGTTGTTAGACGGCACCCCTTTTGATGCTACTATTGATTTTGTATGGCAACAGCTACCCTTTACCATAAGAGGTTATGCCAATGCCTTTACCCAATTTAAAGCGGGGACAGACGCTGCGGTGATTGACAATCCAGGTGAGATTCCCGAAATTCCTGATAGTGGCATTGGTCTGATGGTACTTCCTTCGGCATTGGCCTATTTTAATAATCCTCCCAATCTTATTATTCCGCTTTATGCACCTTTAGTATTTACAGTGGAACTTGGTTTAGTGGTCAGTAATACCGATTCGGATAACGATGGGATACCGAATATTGAGGAAGATCTCAATGGGAATAATTATCTTTTTGATGACAATACCGATGCTGATTTTGAGGCCGACAACTTTCAGCGGCCTTCTGCCAATTTTGTAGATACGGATGATGACGGCGATGGGATACCAACAAGAGAAGAGATATCAGATACAATCGGCAACATTGTAACCCCCTTCCCAGATTCCAATAGCGATGGGGTTCCGGACTATTTAGACCCAGACAACTAAAGTTTGATACTTACACTTACAATAAGCTGATCTGGTCTAGTGTCTACCCTGTCGTTGATATTTACAATATTGCTGTTGATAAATCGGATTTCATTTTCTGAAAACCCTCTTTCGTAGCGAAGGTCTATGCCGAATTTGGCCAAGTTTACCCCAACGCCAAAATGAAAGCCTAGTGTGATATCGTTCTCAATATCGTCAATAGAAACCCCATCAAAGGAAGTATCCAGGATATATTGAAAAGACGGACCTAAAAAGGCGTGTAAAGGGCCAAATACTTTGGTGCCTACCAACAAAGGCATATCAATTTTTTGAATTTTGAGATCCCCTTGATTGTAACCTGAGGTGGTTCGGGTGTACATCAATTCTGGACGCACATAAATCTGGGTGCCCAGTTTACCAAAGACCCCGATATGGAATCCGGCATTGCGTTCCGGGTTTTCGGAGGCATCGCGTACAGCATCGAAGTAATCACCATTTCCGCTGTAATTCAGCCCCGCTTTGATACCAAATCCAGAACCTGCCTGTGCCAATAGCCCATAGCTGCTCGATAACAATAAAAAGGCAAAAAGTAACTTTTTCATGACTAAATAGGGTTTTATTATTGTTAAAATCACTTCACTGCTAGGGCATTGCTACGAGGTAGGATTGTTATTTCCTTTTCAACACCCGTTCCACCGCACCTTCAATGGCGGTATTGTCCAATCCATATTTTTGCATCAATTGCTCTGGAGTACCACTTTCTCCAAATGTATCTTTAGTAGCCACAAATTCCTGTGGGGTAGGAGCATGCTGTGCTAAAGTGCGTGCTACACTTTCGCCAAGTCCTCCCAAATAATTGTGCTCTTCAGCAGTTACTACACATCCGGTCTTTTTAGCCGAGGCTAAAATTGCAGCTTCGTCCAAAGGTTTTATGGTGTGGATATTGATGACTTCACATGAAATGCCTCTATTTTCAAGATTTTCCGCAGCAATTAATGATGGCCATACCAAATGCCCAGTAGCGATTAGGGTAACATCGGTTCCTGGGTGTAAAAGTACTGCCTTACCAATTTCGAAATTTTGATCAACGGGCGTAAAGTTGGCTACTTTAGGTCTTCCAAACCGCAAATAAACCGGACCATAATGCTCAGCTATCGCCATGGTAGCCGCTTTGGTTTGGTTAAAATCACACGGATTAATAACTGTCATCCCCGGTAGCATTTTCATTAAACCGATATCCTCAAGAATTTGATGGGTAGCCCCATCTTCCCCTAAAGTAATACCTGCATGAGAAGCGCAAATTTTTACGTTTTTATGGGAGTACGCGATGGACTGGCGTATTTGGTCATATACGCGTCCCGTGGCAAAATTAGCAAAGGTGGTTGCGTATGGTATTTTACCGCCAATCGTTAGTCCAGCAGCCATACCCATCATATTGGCTTCGGCAATCCCTACTTGAAAAAAACGTTCTGGATGTTCCGCAATAAAGGTTTCTATTTTTAAAGAGCCTACCAAATCGGCGCATAGTGTTACTACATTGAGATTAGTGCGTCCTAATGCTGTCATCCCTGCCCCAAATCCGCTTCGGGTATCTTGTTTTCCTTGGTCTGTATAAGTTGTCATACTTGGTGTTGTGCTGTTTTTAATAATCTCCTAGAGTCTCTGGATTCTGTGCTAGTGCAGTGGCTAACTGCTCATCATTCGGCGCCTTGCCATGCCATGCATGGGTATGCATCATAAAATCTACCCCATTGCCCATCATGGTGGTCATAACGATACAAACGGGTTTTCCTTTACCCGTACGTTCCTTAGCTGCCTTAAGTCCCGCGACTACCTGCTCTAGATCATTGCCATCGGCAATTTCTAAAACATCCCATCCAAACACGCGAAACTTTTCCCCTACGTCTCCCAAAGACAGCACCGTTTCTGTTGGGCCATCGATCTGTTGACCATTGCGATCCACGGTGGCAATCAAATTGTCTACCTTATTGGCAGCAGCATACATGATAGCCTCCCAGTTTTGTCCTTCTTGTAATTCCCCATCTCCGTGAAGGCTATATACCAAATGGTCATCACCATTGAGCTTTTTTGCCAAGGCGGCCCCTATGGCTACGGACATCCCTTGCCCCAAAGAGCCACTAGCTACCCGTATGCCCGGAAGCCCTTCATGTGTGGTAGGATGCCCCTGTAATCGAGAGTCAATTAATCGAAAGGTATTGAGCTCTTCAATTGGAAAATAACCCCTTCGGGCCAAAACACTGTAAAATACTGGGGATATATGTCCATTAGAGAGGAAAAAGAGATCCTCGCCAACACCGTCCATTTCAAAATCGGTTTTAAGGTCCATTACATGGTGGTATAAAGCCACAAAAAATTCGGTACAGCCCAATGAGCCCCCTGGGTGACCAGAGTTTACCTTATGGACCATTCTCAAAATATCTCGGCGTACTTGGACGACCAGTTCTTCTAATGCTGTAATTGTTGCCATACGTTGGTTGTTAACTTCGCCAAAAATAATGGCATTCTAATCCTTA
>JBCDGY010000204.1:0-5841 GCA_039414375.1 Bacteroidota bacterium
AAAAAAATGGTCAATGCCTATCAGGAACTGGGGCATCATCCTAAATCAGTTCCTAACCATATATGAAAAAAGGGTCAGACTCTAAAAAAAGTTCAACCCCTGTTATTTTTAATTTACACACTTACCGGGATAGTGTCAAATTGGACTTTTTCGCACACTTTTTGTCTTTTTTTCATTCCATAGCTACGGCTATGCAATTTAAAAAATCCTGAATTTTCACATTAATCCAAAAAGTCCAAATGAGTTCAATAACAACTATTGATAAAGGTGCTTCCCTTTTTAAAAAGATAGTCCAGCAGACCATCTCATTTTGGTTCTTAAAGTAAATCGCGCATTATATCTTCAATATAGTAACGCTGTCAATTGAACTACAATATATTGTTTTAAAACCCTCTTGCTCCTTCAATCGTATGCCCGAACGAATCTACATTGGATACCCTATTTCCAGTATTTTGAACTTGATTAAAAAAACCGAATTTGGTTGTTGCCGTATTTTGGTTGTCTGTAGAGGTACAATTATAGAATCTGATATCCATAGGATATTGGTTTTTATCGTACGCACCTTCCAATATTAAAAAACCCGAAACACTGTAATTCTCCCAATTTTTATTACTACCCGAATTATAAGCATTACAATTGTAGACACCTATATCTCTTATTTTGTAGGGAAGGTTGGGTTCGGATGGACCACTGAATACAAAACCTGCATAGCCCGCATCATAAACGTTACAATTATAAATATTACCATTATAAGCACTATTGGCCATTTTAATCCCAAATGCATTAGCATTTCTAACCTGAACATTAGTAAGCTCAAAACCGGTATTTCCATCACTACCCGTTAAATCGATTCCTTCACTGACATTTTCGATATAAGAATCCTTTATTTTAAAAGATGAGCTATGACTAAAAGTGATTCCGTCTGTCTCAACAAATCTTTTATTACCATCAGTCTGTATTTCATATAAGTCTTTTATTGTGGTATTGGTAATCTGAACATTTTTTACTCTTTGAAACCATATCCCAAATAATTGCTCTTTATTATGGTTTTGATTGGTCCATCCCATATCCTGTATGTTTGCATTAGTAAGCGTAGCGTTTTGTACATCAATAAAACTTATGGCTGTTCCTATGCCGTGACCAGTAATAAAGATATCATCCATTTGTATGTCATCCCCATTAATAACACTTAGTGTCCTAGAACTACTTACAGAACCTACTGTGGGATTGTTGCCTCTATCAATTTTGATGCTTTTGAGTTTTAAATGCTTTCTATCATAAATTTTAAAGCTAAAGGGTATTTCATTCTTCCCATTATCAATAAAAGTTACATTTGATAATTCTGATGTATTGCTCATTCTTAATTCTCCACCTACTTCATATTCCAAATTTTCACCATCCAGATCATAACCCGAATCCAAAGCCAATTGTATATAATAGCTATTATCGAAACCTGCTACATCTTTAGCTCCAAATGACTTCAATGTTCTAACTGATGTGTTACTTTTAAAAGAGAAAAACTCCTCTTCTTCCGAAGGTTTATTTTGTGAACATGAAAAGAAAAATAAACCCAAAACGATCAACCAATATTTTGACATCTTTTTGTTTTGTTGAGAATAAAGAAATTATTCTTCTATTGGGAAGCTTTGGTTTTAGGAAAAGGCTCTTTCAGTTTGCAAAACATGGATTTCATTTGATGATCCAATAACTAAATAGTAGGACGAATCTTAGTGTATAACATTTTTTTATTTGAAACCTGGAGTTCACAACTAAACCGGACGGCACTGCAAGGTGTAAAATACAAAATTTGTAGGTTGGGGGATAACTCAAGAGGAGTTCCGTATTTTAGAGACCAGCAACAAACAGTACATTAGTTCGAAACATGGTAACGCAAAACAGGCTTGATGATTTAAAAGCATTTCCCATTTTTAAAACGGTACCCGATAAGCAATTGGAATGGTTGGCATCAGAATTAACAATAACAACTATTGCTGAAGGTGCTTTTCTTTTTGAAAAAGATAGTCCCATAGATCACCTTATTGTAGTCTTTGAAGGAGATTTTGAACTGTACTTTCAAAAGCAAGGGGGACGAAAGGCCTTTGGTACCATAAAAACCCAAAGTGTAACGGGCCTACTTCCTTTTTCCCGTGCTAAAACAGCAACTGCCTTTGCCCGCTCGAATTCTGAGAGCGTTGTAGGGAAGTTGGATCGAGAAAAACTCAAAGAACTCACGAGCCGCTTTTATGAACTTACCGCGGTTTTAGTTCAGGAAATGAACAATAGAATTCGGAACATCACTCAAATTGAAGTTCAAAATGAAAAATTAATCGCACTAGGGAAACTCTCTGCGGGACTAGCCCATGAACTTAACAATCCAGCCTCAGCCATGGTTCGCAGTGCGGTATTGTTACAGCAACATTTAATGGGTCTCCCTTCGGATTTTAAAAAAGTAATGAACATAAAGAGTGACGATGCTACCATTGATCAAATCAACGGCTTTATGTATCAAAAGTTAGAAGAACGGCCTGTATCACTTTCCATGATGGAAAAAGCAGATCAGGAGGATGACTTATACGATTGGTTTTCGAACTGCAGCCTAGAAGACACAGACGACCTAGTTCCACTATTAGTGGAGTATCAATTTTCTACAGACGACTTATTGCATGTGAAATCCATGCTGCGAGAAGAAGATTTTAATCCTGTACTTAAATGGATTGTACAGAATATGACAACCCATAAAACCGTAAAAGACATTGAAGAAGCCTCCTCTAGAATCGGTAAGCTGATCAAATCAGTAAAAACCTATTCTTACATGGACCAAAGTCTCGACTTTCAGGAATTAGACCTTCATTTGGGGTTACAGAGCACCCTAGATGTTCTCAATCACAAACTGGGAAAAGTAGGACATACGGTAATTACCGATTTTAAAGAAACCCTCCCTAAAATAAAAGGGTTGCCAGGGGAACTGAACCAAGTATGGACCAATTTAATCGATAATGCCATTGATGCCCTGCCGAAAGAGGGAGGACGACTTGAAATCGTTACGGATTGTAGTAGAGACTTTGTATATGTGACCATTAAGGACAACGGTCACGGTATTTCGGAGGAGGACCTCAATCGTGTTTTTGAACCTTTTTTTACGACAAAAGCTATTGGCAAGGGTACTGGCCTTGGTTTGGATATGGCGCTTAAAATTGTAGAGCAACATCATGGTCGGATTAAAGTGGATTCCAAGCCAGGAGCAACTATTTTTGAAGTCTGTTTACCCATAAACCACAAGCCTAAATAATGGTAAAGAAACCTATTCTGATGATCGTAGATGACGATGCCCAAGTATTGGGAGCCATCCGAGCTGACCTTCGATCGCGTTACCGCAGTGACTATCGTATTATGGCCACCACCTCTGCACAAGAGGCATTGGATACGATTACGGAATTAAAAAACAAGGGGGAAGAGATCGCGTTGTTTCTTTCAGACCAGAGAATGCCCGAAATGCTTGGCGTTGACTTTTTGGAGCAAGCTTTAGTTCGTTTTCCGCAAGCGAAAAGAGTATTGCTAACTGCTTATTCCGATACTGAAGCTGCTATAAAAGCAATTAACGAAGTACAACTAGACTACTATCTTTTAAAACCTTGGAATCCCCCGGAAGATAAATTGTATCCGGTAATTGATGACCTATTACAAGATTGGCTGGGTAACTACATCGCCCCGTTTGTAGGACTAAAAGTATTGGGCTATCCATTTTCTCCGAATACCCACTACATAAAAGACTTTTTAGCGGGTAATATGTTTCCTTATCGTTTTCTCAATATAGAAACAGATGAGGCTGCGCAAACCTTGGCCCAAAGTAATCACTTAGAATCCAAGGATTATCCTGCAGTGGTATTTGAGGATGGTAGCATACTCAAAAACCCTAAGCTCACCGCGGTGGCTAGTAAGCTTGGACTAAATCTAAAAGCTAGAGAAGCTCTTTATGATGTAATTATCGTGGGTGCCGGCCCAGCGGGCTTGGCCGCTGCGGTCTATGGCGGCAGCGAAGGACTACGTACACTACTTATAGACCGAAAGGCCCCTGGGGGCCAGGCCGGCACCAGCTCACGTATAGAAAACTACCTGGGTTTTCCCAAAGGACTTAGTGGTTCAGACCTAGCCAGAAGGGCCATTACACAAGCTACACGCTTTGGTATTGAGTTTCTCTCGCCCATGGAAGTTACCCAAATTACAGAACAAGATTCTTATAAGGCAATCACCCTTTCTGATGGTAGCGAATTAAAAAGTAAAACAGTGGTTATTACTACTGGTGTGGATTATCGAAAACTAGCTCAAAAAGGAATGGAAGCTCTTAGTGGTGCTGGCGTTTACTACGGTGCAGCCACTACTGAAGCCCATAGCTGTAGAAATGGAATGGTATATATCGTAGGTGGGGGCAATAGTGCAGGTCAAGGCGCTATGTACCTATCTAAGTTTGCCAAGAAAGTAACCATTCTTATTCGAAGGGACTCCCTAGTAAGTTCTATGAGTTCTTATCTCATAGATCAAATTGATAATACCGATAATATTGAAGTCAAGGCCTTTACCGAAGTTGTGGAAGTGAAAGGCGATTCCCATTTAGAACAAGTCGTCCTTCGCGATAAGAATACAGGAGAAGAAACGGTTAATGCTGCGACCGCACTATTTATTTTTATTGGAGCACGCCCTTACACCGAATGGACTGGTAGCCGATTTTTAAAGGACGATAAAGGCTTTCTGCTTACAGGTAGGGCAATTTTAGAACATTCGGATGGTAAGGCTACTTGGAATTCTCATATACCCCCCTATCTTTTGGAAACTAGCGTTCCGGGGGTATTTGCTGCTGGGGACGTTCGCAGCGGTGCTATGAACCGTGTTGCTTCAGCGGTGGGCGAGGGTGCCATTGCCATAAGTCTTGTCCATAAATACTTGGCTGAAAACTAGGGTTTGGTTGCCAAGGTATGCGGTCATTACTATAAGCAAAAGACACGCTAGAGACCTTTGCAAATTTCAAAGTGTGTGGAAAGTTTGACGCCCGATGAAATTTTAACCCACAGCAACCTTCTGGTTGTGAGGACTTAAAACTTTTAAGAGTCCGCAATTCTTCCATAGTTTGGCTAGTAAACCCCCTTTTTATCCACTCTGCAAAGGTCTCTCCGAATTTTATAAAGGTCACCGTATCTATTTATGCAATTCCTTAGGAAAACCTATATTTGCCACACTTTTGTAAAAGCAGCATAACTTCTTAAAGATTTTCTCTTTTTTGAAGAACAAAATGCGGAAAAAATCAAACGAATAGGTCGTTTTAGATTACAAGAATACAACAAACGGGCCCACGTGGTGAAATTGGTAGACACGCTACCTTGAGGGGGTAGTGGGAGTAATCCCGTGGAAGTTCGAATCTTCTCGTGGGCACAAACCTTTGGTACTCCAAAGGTTTTTTGTTTTTACACAACTAATTTAACGTGATTTTAAAATTTAACTGTTGTTTATCAACTGTAAAGGATATAAATCGTAAATTTGTTTAACGATTGCTTTGAAATAATGAACAATGTAAAAAAGTCTTTCAGTATTCGCGACATGGAGAATCTATCCGGGATTAAGGCGCATACCATTCGCATATGGGAAAAGCGTTACAATCTATTCTCTCCGGAAAGAACGGCCACCAACATTCGAACTTACAGTTTAAAAAGCCTACAAAAACTGTTAAACATTGTGTTGCTCTACCACAATGGATACAAAATTTCTAAAATAGCTAAGCTACCGGAAAATGAAATTCCAGTATTGGTACGGGAAATTATTGCTAAAAACAGTGAGAAAACGCATGCGATT
>JBCDGY010000205.1:0-5836 GCA_039414375.1 Bacteroidota bacterium
CGTTTTTCCAGTAGCTTTAAAATCCGCTATGGCTTTTCGGATGGCTTGGGTTTGCGCTAATCCGGTTCTTAAGAAGCTATTTTTTATACTGATCCCTTTGATTTTAGGATCGTCACCTGCGCTTTTGATCGCATTAATGACCTCATCTAGACCGATACCTTGTTCGAAAAAGCTAGCAAACGCATCATCGTCACTTGATCCGTAATAATCTAAGATTGATTCTCTTAGAGATAGTTCTAATATCGAATTCTTTTTTACCACTACCCCATCGTCACCGCTTCCCGCAATAACCAATATTACTAAGGACACGGCAAAAAATAGTCCAATAGCTATGAGACAACCTAAACTGGCTGCCACTAAATTCCTCAAAAATTTCATGGAATTGTCAAATTTCGTAAGGTGGTAAAGATACATATTGTGGGTTTCTTTTAGTTAATTTGCCATTGGTTTATGGAGCAGCATCATAAAGCATATTTATCACTCGGTAGTAACTTGGGCAATCGCCTACAAAATCTACAAAAAGGGGTGTTGGCTATTAATAAGACCGTAGGTAGCGTAGTCAAGGTTTCTGCGGTCTATGAAAATCCCGCTTTGGGCTTTGAAGGGGCAGATTTTTTAAACATCTGCCTTACGGTTGATACCGCACTCCCTCCACTCGCCATTTTAGAACGTACCCTTGAGATTGAGCAACAGCTGGGCCGCAAACGAGACCAAGGAACTGGCTATAGCTCTCGTACGCTAGACATTGATATTATTTATGTAGACCGACTTGTGGTATCAGAAACTGGTCTTAAAATACCGCATCCCAAACTGACCGAACGGAACTTTGTCTTAAAGCCCTTAGCGGATATAGCCCCTCAGTTTTACCATCCTATTTTGAATAAAGACACCCGTAATCTATTGCAAGAATGTCGCGATCAGAGTGTTTTAGAAAAAACCCGAAAAAAGATTTATAAAGATAGTGGAGCGCTATGGTCGCAACTTCAGTTTTTGGCCATTGAAGGTAATATTGGTGCTGGAAAGACTTCCCTAGCCAAGAAAATTGCAGAAGATTTTAATGCCAAATTGGTACTAGAACGGTATGCAGACAATCCTTTCTTACCCAAATTCTACGAAGATCAGAGTCGGTATGCCTTTTCGTTAGAAATGTCTTTTTTGGCAGACCGGTATCAGCAGTTTATGGACGACACCTCACAATTTGACCTCTTTAAAAGTTTTATGGTAAGTGATTACGATATATTTAAGTCGCTAATCTTTGCCCAAGTAACCTTACAAAAAGATGAATTTGAGTTGTACCGTAAGGTGTTCAATTTTATGTACAAGGAGGTTCGAAAACCGGGCTTATACGTATACTTGAATCAAAATACGGAGCAACTGGTGCGTAACATTAAGAACAGGGGGAGAACCTACGAACAGGGCATCGCACCAGCGTATCTTCAAAAAATACACCAGGGATATATTGATTTCATGAAGAGTCACCCCAGCCAGCAAACACTGGTTATTGATTTGGAACACCTGAATTTCGTGGCGCACCCAAAGGATTATGAAACCCTTTTGGAGCTTATGGAACAAAAGATTGTCCAAACCCTATTTCAAGATTAATTAAGAAATAATTTGGATTTAACATTAGGTTTTCCTTTCTTGTTACTCTCTTTAAACAGAAACTAACTAACTCAGACTACATAGTGTACCCTGGCAACTTTTTGCCAGGGTTTTTTATGCGCAAAATGTAAGGGGATTCTTTTAAAATAAGCGTTTGGGTTCTTAAACCTACGGTGTTTGTTGCCATCTTGTCCAAAACTCCCATATAGCAAGGCCTGCACTAACAGAAACGTTGAGCGAATGTTTGGTGCCAAATTGCGGGATTTCTACTACATGATGGCATGCAGAAACGACTTCTTGGGCAACACCTTTAACCTCATGCCCAAATACGAAGGCATGCGTTTGGTGCGGTAGAATGTTAAAATTGTTTAACATTACGGACCCTTCGGCTTGCTCTACAGCACTAATAATCACCCCTTGTTGCTCAAGTGTTGTTACCAAGTCCAGGGTATTCTCCCAATACTCCCAAGCGACGCTTTCGGTAGCACCCAGTGCCGTTTTGTGAATGTCTTTGTGTGGGGGTTTTGCCGTAATGCCGCAGAGGTATATTTTTTCAACCAAAAAGGCATCCGCAGTACGAAAAACAGAGCCGATATTATGCAAGCTGCGCACATTGTCCAAAATTAATAGTAAGGGTATTTTGGAAGCTTTTTTAAAGCTTGCTACATCCAATCGGTCTAATTCTTCATTGCTCAATTTTCGCATAACTTATTCACTTTTATTTCGGAAATATCAACATTGCATGCTTTTCCGAAGGGCTTCCCCTACTTTAGAAGGCTTAAAGGTATTTAACGTGTCTGGAGCCAACAAAAAGAAAGTTACCCCATTAATGAAGCAGTATGCGGCTATTAAGGCCAAGCATCCAGATGCCCTATTGCTTTTTCGGGTGGGTGATTTTTATGAAACTTTTGGAGAAGACGCTGTTAAAGCTGCTCAGATTTTAGGCATTGTCCTTACCCACCGTAACAATGGTGGGGACCAAACCGAATTGGCAGGCTTTCCCCATCACTCCCTGAACACCTATCTTCCCAAATTGGTAAAAGCGGGGCAACGGGTGGCCATCTGCGATCAGTTAGAAGATCCCAAACAAACCAAAAGCATTGTCAAAAGAGGGGTTACAGAACTCGTAACGCCCGGAGTAGCGTTAAATGACGATATTTTAAATGCGAAAAACAATAATTTTTTGGCTGCCCTACATGGAGGACCTGAAAAATGGGGTATTGCTTTTCTAGATATTTCTACGGGAGAGTTTTTAACGGCGGAAGGCTACCGCGATCAGGTGGACAAGCTATTGCAAAACTTTGCTCCCAAGGAGCTTTTAGTCTCCAAAACACATCGGCATACCTTTGAAGAACTTTTTGGAAATCAGTGGCATTGCTTCTTTTTAGAAGATTGGGTCTTTCAACCCGATTATGCCCAAGAACGGCTATTGGGGCATTTTGAAACAACAACCTTGGAAGGTTTTGGGGTAGCACATCTCGCAAAAGGTATTATCGCTGCCGGGGCCATCTTGCATTACCTCTACGAAGCCCAGCATCGCCAATTGCAACATATTACCACCCTCAAACGCATTGCTAACGAAAGCCATGTATGGATGGACCGTTTTACCATTCGCAATTTGGAGCTTTCACAAACCTATGAACCTAATGCCATCACCCTACTCCAAGTCATAGACAAAACCGTATCTCCTATGGGCGGTCGTTTGCTACGACGGTGGTTGGCACTTCCCCTAAAAGACAAAGCGCGTATCCAACAACGTCTTGATATGGTAGCGCACCTCCATGAGACTCCTGCGTTATTAACTAATGTGCGAGAACAGTTAAAGACGATGGTGGATTTGGAACGATTGATCTCTAAAGTCGCTACAGGCAAAATCAATCCTAAGGAAGTGGTACAACTAGGGCATACCTTGGCTGCTTTAGTTCCTGTAAAACAATTGCTTACAGAAGCTACGGACCCCACAATACAGGATTTAGGGGCACAAATAGATCCCTGTGAGGCGCTAAGGGAAAAAATTAAATCTGTAGTACACGAGACGGCACCAGTAGCTATTGGTAAAGGACCCACTATCGCACCTGGGCATTCCACCGAATTGGACGAGCTTCGAGAACTGGCTTTTTCTAGTAAGGATCACCTGGATGCGATGTTGGAACGGGAAACCAAAGCAACTGGTATTAGCTCGCTAAAGATTGCCTCCAACAATGTTTTTGGCTATTACATAGAAGTAAGAAACACCCATCGCGACAAGGTGCCTAGTGATTGGATACGCAAGCAAACCTTGGTGAACGCCGAGCGCTATATTACCGAAGAGCTTAAAACCTACGAAACGAAAATATTGGGTGCTGAGGACCGCATACTCACCTTGGAGCAACAACTATTCGAACAGTTATTGGTTTGGATGCAAGCCTATATTACCCAAGTGCAACAGAATGCGCGTTTGATAGCCCAATTGGATTGCCTTTCCGGTTTTGCACTTTTAGCCCAAGAAAATAATTATGTAAAGCCGACCGTAAACGATAGTACTGCACTAGAGATTACGGAAGGGCGCCACCCCGTAATTGAAAAACAGCTTCCTCCAGGAACGCCCTATGTGGCCAATGATGTTACACTTAACCGAGATAATCAACAACTTTTAATGATTACCGGGCCTAATATGAGTGGTAAGTCTGCCTTATTACGCCAAACGGCGCTTATCGTCCTTCTCGCGCAAATGGGGAGTTTTGTACCGGCTACGGCAGCCAATATTGGCGTAGTCGATAAGATTTTTACTCGGGTAGGTGCTAGTGATAACATTTCTATGGGGCAATCAACCTTTATGGTAGAAATGAACGAAACGGCTTCTATTTTAAATAACCTTTCGGAACGTAGCCTCGTACTTTTAGATGAGATTGGACGCGGCACTAGCACCTATGATGGTATTTCTATTGCCTGGGCCATTGCAGAATACTTACACGAGCATCCCGCACATGCCAAAACCCTTTTTGCTACACATTACCACGAGCTCAATGATATGACCCAGACTTTTGATCGTATCAAAAACTACAATGTAGCCGTAAAAGAGCTAAAAGACAATGTGTTGTTCTTGCGCAAATTGGTTCCTGGGGGTAGCGAACATAGTTTTGGTATTCATGTTGCAAAAATGGCGGGTATGCCGCAGCAAGTTTTGGCGAAAGCCAATAAAATCCTGGTGAAATTAGAAAAGGCTCATGCTACCGACCAAACCAGTAAAAGTCTACAAGCGGTGCAGAACGAAATGCAGCTGAGCATTTTTCATTTGGACGATCCATTATTAGAAGAACTCAAACAAGACATTTTACAACTGGATATTGATACGCTAACTCCGGTAGAGGCCTTGATGAAACTGAATGAGATCAAACGGCTTTTAGGCGTTTCCCAAAAGGCCAGCTCTTAGTTGCGTGTTGAATTGATTTTAAGCATACCCTAGTGATCTTCGGAGAATATGCAAAAAAGTGATGCGCCTTTCAAATTTGGGAAAGGTCTCCTTTGTACAAGCGATTGAATTCTAGCGCGGGATCAAAATTTTTGACCTTTAAAATCCTTTACCATTTCCAGAATTGTATTAAATTTGCGTCCGCACTAAAAAAGTGTGTGTTCTTTTACTGCGAAAATAGCTCAGTTGGTAGAGCATCACCTTGCCAAGGTGGAGGTCGCGGGTTCGAATCCCGTTTTTCGCTCAATTGCTACCCTACTCGGCTTCGACTTGCTTCGACTGCGCTCAGCACAAGACGTACAGCCGTCGCGATGTAGGTTTTTTTAAGAAGTCCAGAAGCTCGGGTGGTGGAATTGGTAGACACGTTGGACTTAAAATCCAATGGCCATTGTGGCCGTGCGGGTTCAAGTCCCGCTCCGAGTACAGTTTAGCCGAGAGATGATCTCGGCTTTTTTGTTGGTCTATATTACTCCTTTTAGCTGCCCCACGGGACCAAAGCCTATTTTTTCCTTACCATTTCCGTATTGTTCCCAAAGGAGCTTTTTGTGATTATAGGCTTTAAAATAGGAACCTCTTTTATCAGTTTTATGCCTATTTTAATGGTATATCGATGTATTTTACATCTATATAAACAAGTTACCTGCAAGCTGAAAAATGAAATACCACACTTTACATATTAATGATTCTGGCGCAATAGAGCAATGCGACGAAAAGATTATAAATGGACAAAAGACTTTAGTTTGTAGACTATATAATGACAAAGAGTTTAACTCAATAAATGAC
>JBCDGY010000206.1:0-5820 GCA_039414375.1 Bacteroidota bacterium
AAAGCTGTATTTAGAATTGGAAAGTCTACGGTTTGATAAAAACTTTAGTTATACAATCCACGTAGACAAAAAGTTGGACATCCACAATCTCGAAATTCCAGTCCTATTGGTACAGCCATACATCGAAAATGCCATCATACATGGCTTAGCGCCAAAAACCGAAGGGGAAAAAAATATAACCATTTCATTTAGCGACGCCAATGATTTTATCACTTGTGTTATTGAGGATAGTGGTATTGGCCTAAGCGCAGCTCGAGAATTAAAAAAGAAGAAAAATATTTACCATAAATCTAAAGGGATGTCAATCACCCAGAGAAGGATTGCTTTAATGAACAATCAAAACCTAAAAGGAAGCTCTAAGGTTCAGATAGAAGAATTGTTTGACAGTGAAGGTCAACCCTCGGGAACTAAAGTCTCCTTACGTATTTTCAAACCTCATTTGGATTGATATGGAACTGAAAGCCGTCATTGTAGAAGATGAAAAGCACAGTATTGTCGCTTTGAACCAATTATTGGTTGAATTTTGTGAAGATGTTGTGGTTATTGGACATGCTTCAACGGTGGAAGACGCTATTGAATTGATCAAAACCGCTGACCCAGATTTGGTCTTTTTGGATGTCGAACTACATTCTGGCACCGGATTTGACATTCTAGCAGCCTTCGAAAATCCTGATTTCGGAGTTATCTTCACCACGGCTTTTGAGCACTATGCCATTAAGGCCATAAAGTTTAGTTCCATTGACTATTTACTAAAACCCATAGATCTCGAGGAACTACAAAAAGCACTACATAAGGCCAGACAAGGGAAGGATACCAAGTTATATCTATCTAAGATTAAAAATCTGGTTGAAAACATACAGGACAAAAACTTAAGAGACCGTAAAATATGCCTTTCCACATTAGAAGGTTTGGAGTTTATCAAAGCAAGAGATATTATTTATTGTAAAGCTAATGGGGCTTATACCATGTTAAGTATCAAGAACCATAAAGAAATTATAGTAAGCAAAAACTTGAGAGAATTTGAATTGCTTTTAACCGATATCGATTTCATGCGGGTGCACAATAGTTATTTGGTTAATCTTAAGGAAGTTCAAAAATACATTAAGTCTCAAGGCGGCTATATCATCATGAGCAATGACGATCATGTACAGGTTTCCAATTCAAAAAAAGAGGCATTTTTAAGTAGAATGACGCATTTCTAGAAACGTCCTAAGTACGCTTTAGACCCATAAAATAAGGACAGCATTGGACTTGTTAAGGTTATGCCTGACTAGGAATGTCTTAAAAAAACGAGTTTGATTCGAGTTCCCTTGGGGCTCTCCTGTTTTGCAATTCGAAAAGCGTTTCGGTAAAGCAGAACACTCATTTACGAACGATCGGTGGATCCAAAAATGGATGCTTAGTGGAGAATACCGGATTCGAACCGGTGACCTCTTGCCTGCCAGGCAAGCGCTCTAGCCAACTGAGCTAATCCCCCAAATGGTTGGCAAAGAAACTACTTTTTAAGGGAGTATCAAAACCCTTATTTCATTGCACTTAAGATTAGAACGGGTACAGGTACAAAAAAGTCCGACTTAGAAATAGTGCTCTTCTCCCATAGTTTTTTAAAGAAGCCTCGTTTTCTTCTAAAAACACATAACAAATCGGGCTCTTTCTTTTGAAAATGCTCAAGAACTCCCAAATATGTGGTTTGATTCTCGCTGATTGTTAGATTTTTACTCAAATCTAACAAGGCCGTATTGATTTGAAGGTCCTCCTCAGAATAGCCTGGGGTTTTCACTAACAAAAGGTTAACCATAGCACGATACTTGGACAGTATCGTAATGAGGGGATGTAAGACTTTACTCCGTTTTAAAATTCCAGATTTAAAGGCCACCAAAACATTCTCCAAAGGCTTGTATTGGGTTTCTCTAGGGACTATGAGTGTAGGAATGTTAGTTTGTTTGATAATTTTTCCTGAAGTATATCCCAAATACAGTTCTTCATTAATATCATTACTTTTTGGCGCAATAATAATCAGATCGATACCGAGTTCTTTGTCAATTTCTTCCAAACCATCAACAATATCTCCATTGTATGTCGCGATTTTTACATCAACTCCTTTGGTATGCACTTGAGCCACAATCTCTTTAATCTTCTCGCGACTGGAGGAGGCTACCTTAGCCTCAACATTTCCTAAAGTTCCCGTACCTGCAGTCACACTCAATACATCCATCACAAAGACCTTAGCACCAAACTCCGCCGCGAAATCAACAGCGTAGGCCAACGTTTCTTTACATACTGGGGCGTTGCCATAAGGGACCAAGATATTATTCATGATTTGCTTATTATGATTAAAGTATAAATTTACGATTTAATCAAACCGCTATGATACTCAGATTAGCAAAGATGTCTGATATTGATAAAATTCTATTAACCACAAAGGCCTGCGCCCAGCATATGTATAGCCAAGGGATATTTCAATGGAACGAACATTACCCCTCAAGAG
Source organism: Bacteroidota bacterium (assembly GCA_039414375.1). Lineage (GTDB taxonomy): Bacteria > Bacteroidota > Bacteroidia > Flavobacteriales > Flavobacteriaceae > Croceivirga. The sequence goes on from JBCDGY010000206.1 coordinate 2,489, forward strand.
CTGCTTTTGAAAAAGATGTATCACGCAATGAGCTACATGTTTCATCGCTCAACGAGTCCATTATTGCAGGTATTGTAATTTCTACTGTTAAAGATCAAGAATATGAGGACATCAACTGGTTAACCCAAGGGGAGCGCCACACCTATATCCATAGGGTTTTCGTGCATCCAGATCATCAAGGACAAGGCATTGCCCAACAAATGATGTCATTTGCAGAAAGCCAAGCCAAAACACAGGGACATGCTTCAGTTCGCCTTGATACCTTTTCACAAAACCAGAGAAATCAGGTTTTTTACGAAAAAAGAGGGTACCAACGTCTTGGAAGCATCTTTTTTCCAAAACAAAGCGAACACCCATTTTATTGTTATGAACTAGTGCTCTGACCACTAATGATTTCAAAAACTTCAGTTACTTTTAAAAACATCAATCGATTGGCAATCCCTGCTACTTTTTCAGGGATCGCAGAACCATTATTATCTATTACCGATACCGCTGTTGTAGGAAATATTCCAGTTAATGGGGTAGCCTCGTTGGCCGCTGCGGGTATAGTAGGTTCTTTTCTATCTATGTTAATCTGGGTTTTAGGGCAAACTCGAAGTGCCATTTCGGCCATAATCTCGCAGTATTTAGGGGCTGATAAGCTTAATGAGGTGTCCAATTTACCCGCTCAAGCTATTTTTCTGAATCTATTGTTAAGTGGACTCATCTTAGGCTCTACTATCTTTATTATTGAAGATATTTTCAAGTTATTCGAAGCAAGTGGCAAGGTATTAACCTATTGTGTTGCCTATTATAAGATTCGGGTGTGGGGTTTCCCTTTAACGCTATTCATCTTTGCCATTTTTGGAATTTTTAGGGGCCTTCAGAATACCTTTTACCCCATGTTAGTTGCATTAACTGGAGCTGGAATAAACATTATTTTAGATATAATTCTTGTTTATGGATTACCAGGATTAATACCTGCATTGTATCTAGAAGGTGCAGCTTGGGCAAGTCTAATTGCTCAGGCCATCATGGCAATTATGGCATTTGTATTACTAAGATCTCGTACCAACATCGATCTAAAGCTAACCTTTCCTATAAATAAAGAACTCAAAGGGCTGGTATTTATGAGTCTCAATCTTTTTGTTCGCACAATCGCTTTAAACACTGCTCTGTTACTTGCAGTTCGCGAGGCGACAGCCCTTGGAACATCAGCTATTGGTGCGCACACCATTGCTGTAAACATCTGGTTGTTTACAGCCTTTTTTATTGACGGGTATTCCGCAGCAGGTAACAGTATGGGCGGCAGACTTTTAGGGGCTAAAGACTACAGTAACTTATGGAGGCTCACCAAAAAAATCAACATCTACGGATTTGGAGTTAGTTTGCTTTTGCTAATGCTCGGTTTTTTGGGTTATGAGACTATTGGACGTTTGTTTACCAAAGACCCTACAGTACTAGAAGCTTTTAATCGTATTTTCTATCTGGTGCTTATCGGGCTTCCCATCAATACTGTGGCATTCTTATTTGACGGCCTTTTTAAAGGAATGGGCAAAATGAAATTTCTGCGTAATGTATTATTGATCGCTACTTTTTTTGGTTTTGTGCCGACGCTCTATGTAGGGCGCCTTTTTGGATGGGAACTGCACGCCATCTGGATCGCTTTCTTAGTGTGGATGGTATTGCGCGCCGTGCCCCTTGTGTTTAAATTTAGAGCTACTTTTAGCCCCTTACTGCAAAAACCTTAACTTGGTATGATAACAATTTAGCCTATGCCTACCACAAGAGCAGAGGGAAGCCTTTATACCCGTATCGAAAATCAAATCGCGCATGTAGAATTTGGCCATCCTGCTAGTAATTCCTTTGTGATGTCACTCTTAGATCGTTTGTCTACCGCTTTGGAGCGGCTGGCAAACAATACGGCAGTAGCTGTTATTGTATTGCGATCTGAGGGAGACCGTACGTTTTGCGCTGGGGCCTCTTTTAAGGAGCTAGTGGCTGTATCCAATATGGAAGAAGGGAAGCAATTTTTTGGTGGATTTGCAAAGGTCATCAATACCATGCGCCGATGCCCCAAACCAATCATTGGTCGTGTGCAAGGGAAAGCTGTTGGAGGAGGTGTAGGCCTTATTGCGGCCTGTGATTATGTACATGCCTCAGTGGATGCTGCTATCAAACTTTCTGAAATTGCCGTAGGTATCGGACCCTTCGTAATTGCTCCAGCAGTAGCGCGTAAAATAGGAAAAGCAGCACTTGCCGAATTAGCGTTTTATCCCACGGAATGGAAGAATGCCTACTGGGCCAAAGAGAAGGGATTGTATGCCAAAGTACACGATACTGTAAGTACATTGGACAAGGAACTAGATTTGCATCTTGAAAAGTTGGCTACCTACCACCCAAAAGCCTTGTCTTTAATGAAACAAGTACTTTGGGAAGGCACAGCACATTGGGAACACCTCTTAAATGAAAGGGCCGAAATGAGCGGATCACTAGCCCTATCAGAGGCCACCAAGAAAGCGTTGGAAAAATTTAAAAAATAAATGGACCTACTCTCCTTTTTAAATAGCGATCTAGTATTGCCTATTGTTGCCTTTCTCGTTATTGTGGTTTATCTGATTACCCGTATTCGCAACAACAGAAAGTACAAGAGGTAGCTTTACAAGGGTAGAACTGCTTTTTTAGCTTCCTCAGAGGTAGTTATTACAGCGTTGTTGATGTACGGTACAATTATCGTTGTTAGGGTCTCCTTTAAAATCCTTCTTAATGTCCACATTTGCTACTTATGGATATAGTTATTATTTTAGCTTAAATGTTAAGCTATGAATATCAGTTTTACTAAAAAACAAGAAGCATACATCAATCAACAAGTAGCTTCAGGTGAATACCAGAATAATAGTGAAGTAATCAGAGATGCCCTGCGATTGCACAGTATATATCGAGAAAAGGTGATTGCAGACCTTAGAAAAGAAATTGAAAAGGGTTGGAATGGGCCTGATAGTAAACTTTCAATGTCTGAGATAATCGCGTCCAAAAGAAAATAATGGCTCAGATCTACGTGCTTTCCCAGGAGGCCGTAAGGCATATTGACAAGATTTTCGAATTTGGGGAGCATAACTTTGGAAATGCCCAAGCACTTAAATACCTCATTGGTCTTACTGAACTCTTTGAAAAACTTTCTATCAATCCAGGTATTGGGAGAAAACGCAACGAAATCAATAGCGTCCTAAATAAAAAATGAGAGGCTGTTTTTTTGACCCAAGAGTTACTTTTGGGATTGACACCAAAAAAACCTTACCTCTCATGGATAATATTACCCTGTTTTCACAGATTATCAAAAAAATAGACCGTCC
>JBCDGY010000207.1:0-5774 GCA_039414375.1 Bacteroidota bacterium
ATCGTAACTGGTTTTACAGCGACGCTTTTATTTACCTTGTTTTTCACCCTGTATTCGACTGAAATTAGTCCAGCTTTTCTTTCAGAATTATCTTCAATCTGGTTCAAAAACATGCAATTCGAGGCCATTGTATTCTTTACGGTAGCTATAATGGGCTTTGCGACATCCCTTGTGCTCACCTTGTCTTTTATGCAGCTATTTAAAGCATCGAATAATCTTTTAAAGTCAAGGATTCAAGAGAGTTGAATGGTTATGCTTACCATCAAAGAAAGTTTTTACTTTAGTTTCTATTTGAACTGACTCGTTTTGACCGAACTCTGTAACCTTTGTAAATATTTGCTTTTAAAATCGGATTAGGTTTCTCAAAGGCATACGTTTCTTAGAAGATTGGCTTGTTATCCCATTTCTTTTTTCCTTCAAGAAGGAAGTTGTGGCCAATTATAGAGCATTAAGGAATTATTTGATATAAGATCCTTCATGCTCTTTTAAAGGACGAATGTTTGATTTATCTAGAATATAATATGCGAGATATGAATAATGATCTCGTCACCACTCTATTGATATCGTATGATAGCACAGCGGTTTTTGCTATTTCCCGATGCAAAAATTAGAAAAGATATTCCCTAGTAAATCATCTGTGGTTACCTGGCCCGTGATCTCCCCTAGGTGGTACAAAGCTTCTCTAAGATCGATCGCCATTAAGTCACTGGGTAGTTCTTCAGCAAGTCCTTCTTTAACTTTAACAATGGCCGCTAAAGCCTTTTGTAAGGCATCGTAATGGCGGTTGTTGGTCACTAGGGTATCGTTTTTACCTAGCGAACCTGTATTTGTTAATACCAACAATTGGTTTTTGAGTTGTTCGATACCTGTTCCAAATTTAGCGGAAAGGAGTAGTACCTGATCTGCGGCCTCGCTAAATTTGGAGAATCTTTCTTCTGCGATTTCATCAACCTTATTTACTACGATTAGCAGCGGTTTTTCAATATAGGTGTCTTTTGCCTCCTGAATGGCTGGAATAGCCTCTGTAGCGGTAGCGTCTACCAAATACAAGACCAGAGCAGCTTGTTCAATTTTTTCGAGGGTACGCTCAATACCCATTTGCTCGATTTGATCTTCGGTAGCTCGTATACCTGCGGTGTCTATAAATCGAAAAGTTATTCCACCTAGGGATATTTGATCTTCAATGGTATCTCTGGTGGTGCCCGCAATATCACTCACAATAGCACGCTCTTCGTTTAACAAGGCATTGAGTAGGGTAGATTTTCCTACATTAGGCGCGCCCACAATAGCCACAGGAATACCTTGCTTTAAAACATTGCCTAAGGCAAATGAATCGATAAGTCGTTCCAATACCTTGGTAAGGTGATCTAGTAGTTTATTAAAGGCGGCCTTATCGGCAAACTCCACATCTTCTTGAGAAAAATCCAATTCGAGTTCAATCAAAGATGCAAAATCTAGGAGTTCTTGGCGTAAGGCTTGTATCTGAGTACTAAAACCACCCCGCATTTGTTGTAGTGCTAATCGGTGTGACGCCTCGCTATCGCTTGCGATAAGGTCTGCCACCGCTTCTGCTTGGCTCAGGTCCATTTTTCCATTTAAAAAAGCCCTAAGGGTAAACTCTCCTTCTTTGGCCATCCTACAGCCAGCGCGGAGAAATAGTTGTATTACTCGTTCCTGAATATACAAAGAGCCCTGACAAGAAATTTCTACTACGTTTTCGCCGGTATAGGAATGGGGGGCCTTAAAAATGGAAACCAATACTTCGTCCAAAACGGTATCCCCATCAACAATATGGCCCAAATGAATCGTATGGCTGTGCTGCTGCAACAGTTGTTTGCCACTCCTAGCTTTAAAATGAGGTGCTACAAGAGTAAGTGCCTCTGGTCCGGACAGTCGAATCACAGCTATAGCACCTAGTCCGGGCGCCGTAGCCAGCGCAATTATAGTATCCTCGTGGTTCATCAATTAAAAGTATAAAAAGAACCCGGAGTAATTTTTAATATCAGTTGTTTAGCATAACTGGCATCACCAACATGGTCACCTTTTCCCCTTCATCGAGACCGTCAGACGGGGTTAAAATCCCTGCTCGGTTGGGAAGGCTCATTTCTAGCGAAACTTCATCAGAGGAGAGATTATTGAGCATTTCTACCAAAAATCTGGAGTTGAACCCGATCTGCAAGTCATCTCCTTGATAAGCACAGTTCAATCGTTCTTCCGCTTTGTTGCTATAGTCCACATCCTCTGCCGAAATATGCAATTCTGCCCCAGCGATTTTCAATCGGATCTGATGGGTGGTTTTATTCGAGAAAATAGAAACCCGTTTAACCGAGCTTAAGAATAGGTTCCTCGCAATGGACAGTACATTGGGATTCTCTTTAGGAATAACAGCCTCGTAATTGGGGTATTTACCATCAATTAGTCTACACACCAATTCCGTATCATCAAAAATAAATTTAGCATTACTCTCATTGTAGGCGATGGTAACCTCGGTCTCCGAACCACTTAAAATACTCTTTAGGAGCCCTAACGGTTTTTTGGGCATAATAAACTCAGCAACTTGAGAGGCTTTTAGATCGGAGCGCTCGTATTTTACCAGTTTGTGCGCATCGGTGGACACAAAAATGAGACTCTCCGGAGAAAATTGAAAAAAGACCCCGCTCATTACTGGCCTCAAATCATCATTACCAGCAGCAAAGATGGTTTTGGCTATAGCGGTTGCCAAAACATCTCCCATGATTGTAGTGGTACTCGGATCAGTAAGGGTAACTGGTTTGGGAAACTCGTTACCATCGGCGTAAGCCAAGGCATACTTACCATGGTTAGAACTAATTTCAACAGTATTGTTATCTGCAACAACAAAAGTTAAAGGTTGCTCAGGAAAGGTTTTCAAAGTGTCGAGAAGCAATCGCGCAGGCACTGCGATAAGGCCCTCAGAATCCGAATCTACACTCAAAGTTGTGTTCATCGTTGTTTCCAAGTCGGACGCAGACACAATCAACTTTGTTTGTTGAAGATCGAATAGAAAATTATCCAATATAGGTAGGGTATTGCTCGAATTAATAACTCCACCAAGCACTTGGAGTTGTTTCAGTAAATAGGAGCTGGATACGATAAACTTCATGAAACCGATTTTGTATTTTCAGGCGTTAAAGATACGTTGAAACGCAAGCTTTTAAGGCCAAGTACAAAGATATTTTAAAACCTGTTGTCCAAGAAACCGAATTATCAACACTTAGGCACCATACCGCCATTGACGCAGGTAACGATTAACCATTGCTCCCAATAGAATAAAAAGGACTGGTATTCCAATGGTTATCAGTTGCCATTTGCTTTTTTGATCAACGACTTTCTGAACATCGAGCAAGGGTATTTCTACTTTCTTGTTGCGGATGTTCATAAGTCCCTTATCGTCTAGCATATAATTTATACTATTCATTAAAAACTCTTTGTTTCCATAGAAGCTATTGGTCCACTTATCATACCCCAATTCCAAAGGAGCACCATTTTTAAGTTGGTTTTTAGCAATATCGCCATCAGCAACTACCAACATACTATTATCTGGTCCTTGTTCTTTAGCATCTGGTAACTGTAAAGGTTTAATCCGATTTTTAAAGGCAGAACTGAAGTTACCCTCTAAAAGTACCGCTAATGGATAACCTTCATGGTTGGTATAATCCTCTTTTTTGGGGATACGATTGATTTGATCTAGATTTATTGATTGCGGTACACCCTCTTTTTTAGAAAGCGGGGAAGAGCGCAACAGAATGGACTTAGTATTGCTATTTTGTAAGGTATCAATCACATTGGCGAACTGCAGTCGTAGTGGAGTTATATTTTTATTGATAGGATGATCTTGCCGTGAAAATACCATAGGATGATAGATCCAAGGAAAAGGATTGTATTGAGAATCATTGGCTTCCCCAGCAGCGACCACAATGGGTGTGTGATACAAATCGTTCAACAATATCGGTTCGATACGTACTCCGTATTTAAAAAAGAAGTCCTTGAGATTTAAATCGCGCACAACGGCCATATTAGAACCCTTGGCATTGAAAAGACTGTCTAATTCCATGACAACCTGATCGATAAGCCAGACAGATTTTCCACCATTTACAATGAATTGATCCAAAATATATTTTTCAGCATCAGAGAATGGCGATGTGGGTTTGGCGATTAAGGCCAAATCAAAATTTTGTAATTGCGACAATAGTGCTTTAGGATTGCGATCTACTGTTTCTAGGGTAATCGCGCCAATATTATAGTAGGCTTTTAAATCGGTTAGCAGGTCGGCGAGGTAGATGTCTTGTAATTCCCCATTGCCCTTAATTACGGCAATCTTTTTTTTATCTGAAAGCCCCAATTTCGTGAAAGCATCTGCAAAAGCATACTCCAATTGTTGCACAGAATTATTAATACGTTCCGATGTTGTGGCTCCTAAAGTATTCTTTAGTAACGAGACCTTAACTGTTTTTTTACCCTGCCGAGCTATCGCCCAAGGGAAAAAAAGTCTTTGGGAGGTTTCTCCTTCCTCTTGTATCGTAATATTAGCTGGTTTAAGGCCTTGTCGTTGTAAACTTTGTAAAGTCTGTTCTCGGTTATTTGGGTTTTCTAATGGATCAACAAGTGCATAGCTAATCCGTGAATTTTCAGCCTTAAACTGATCTAGTAGCAGCATAACCTCGTCTTGAAGCCGCAAAAACTCAGCAGGCAGGTCCCCGTCCATCAGAATGTCTACCGTAATTGGAGACTGTAAGTCCGATACCGTAGCAACGGCTGCTTCCGATAAGGTGTAGCGTTTGTCTTCAGTCAAATCAAACCGGTAAGGAAATAAGCCTGCCAGAAGATTAATAACTACCAATCCTGCAATGACCAATCCGATGTGTAAAAAACGCTTCATGAAGCAGTCTTTGAAGAATTTAAGGTTAAGGTAGTCAACACAACAAAAAACACGGCCAGACTCAAAAAGTAAATCAAGTCGGGCACCGTAAGAATGCCTTTAGCGATATTCTCAAAATGCGCCTTAGCACCAATTCCAATGATTTGCTCTTGCAGGCTTCCTGATGAAAAAAGTGTGGCTGCCGCTTCCGGACCGTAATAAACCATAAACGACAGGCTGGCTCCTATCAGGAAAGCGATAATTTGATTATCGGATATAGAAGAGCTAAAAATCCCGATGGCCACATATACCAAGAGTAAAAAGCATAAACCGAAATAGGCGCCCGATACCAACCCCATATCTAGATTACCAATTGTTGTCCCTAAACTAGATACTGCCAAAATATAAGTAAGTGTTGGCAAAAGCGTGAACAGGCCTAAAAGAAAAGCGGCTAACAACTTTCCTGTCACTATTTCAGTTAATGATAGTGGCTTTAATAGTAGTAGTTCTAAGGTGCCTGTTCTTTTTTCTTCTGAAAAACTACGCATAGTAATAGCCGGTATCAAAAAAAGAAATATCCAGGGTACTAAATCAAAAAAGGGTACCAAGTTGGCAAAACCTTGTTCAAAAATGTTGAATCCTTGTTTAAAAACCCACAAAAATAATCCGACCAACACCAAGAATAAGAGCATGACCAAGTAACCCAAGGTAGAACCGAAAAAAGCTTGTAATTCCTTTTTAATCAATGCCCACATTACAAGAAATTCAAGGGTTCTTTTGAATAACACTCCATGCCTCGGGGCGTTCTCGAAATAGGGCTTTGGTATTTTTCCAAACCAACTTGAAAAAAGTTGAATGGCGATAAGCATTTAAATCTACCTCGCTGTCCCATTGGCTG
>JBCDGY010000208.1:0-5772 GCA_039414375.1 Bacteroidota bacterium
AAAATTTAAACCCGAAGCTACCTCTGGGTTATAAGGCCTTAATTTTTTTGAATGTCGGCCATTTTCTGTAATTGGGATAGCAAACCACTTTTTTAACTATTCCGTAGATCTCAAGCCATAAGCGCTTTGATTACCCCTTAAAATATTTTGGGTAAGTAAATGAGGAGTCCCACAATAATAGCAGTTATAGAAACTAGCAGTACGGCTCCGGCAGAAAGATCCTTGACTTTACCAATTTGGGGATCAAAATCTGGTGAAACCTTGTCGCTAAGCCTTTCTATGGCAGTATTTAGACTTTCCACCCCTAAAACGAGACCGATACAAAATAATTGCAGTATCCATTCAATTTTGGTGAGGTCAAAATAAAATCCTGCTGCAATAACAATTGTGCTAACAATTATTTGAACCTGGAAGTTGGCTTCGGTACGTACTACTTCCACAATGCCTTTGAGCGCGTAACCAACACTTTTAAAGCGATCGATTATGAATACAAGACTAACTGTTCGCCAACGCTTCAAGTGCTGCTTTGTAGTTGGGTTCGTCGACAATTTCGTTAACCTGCTCCGTATGGATTACCTTTCCGGAGGTATCTAAAACAACCACTGCTCTAGAGTGAAGTCCTTGTAAGGGGCCATCTACGAAAGACAATTGATAAGTTTCTCCAAAACTACCCTCTCTAAAATCAGAAAGCGTTTCCACCTTATCGATTCCTTCGGCACCACAAAAACGCGCCTGGGCAAAAGGTAAATCTTTACTGATGCATAAGACAGCGGTATTCTCCAGCTCAGCAGCTTCTTGATTAAACTGCCTAACCGATTGAGCACAAGTACCAGTGTCAATACTTGGGAAGATGTTAAGCACCACTTTTTTTCCTTGGTAGTCGCCAAGGGAAGCCTGTCCCAAGTCATTTTTAATCAGAGAAAAATCAGGTGCGATACTCCCTATTTCAGGTAGATTTCCGATAGTATGTATTTCATTGCCTTTCAGCGTAACCGTTGCCATAATGTTTAATGTATTTGATGAACTCGTTTATACTTTTTCAATATTCTAAAAATAATGCTTTTATGACAACAGAAAGGTTAAACATGTTTATGATGAAGCGGGAGTCACCAATTGTTTGATTTTGATGTTAAAAGCGGCGAAAAGTAAGGTCACAAACGGACTTAACCAATTAAAAATGGCATAAAAGAAATAGTCTCCAACAGCTACACCCAAAACCCCGCTATGATAGGCACCACAGGTATTCCAAGGGACCAAAACTGAGGTAACGGTGCCAGAATCTTCTAAGGTTCTACTTAAATTTTCGGGAGCAAGTCCTCGTTCCCGATAGGCTTTTGAAAACATTTTACCGGGTACTACTAAGGCCAAATATTGATCGGATGCCGTTACATTGAGTGCCAAACAGCTACCCACAGTACTAGCAAATAAACCAAAAGTAGTTTTAGCCAAATTCAATAGCGATTTTGTAATTCGCTCTAAGGCCCCTATCCCATCCATAATACCCCCAAAAACCATAGCACACACAATCAGCCAAATCGTATCTAACATGCCCTTCATTCCTTTAGAAGAAAATAAATCATTTAAGGCAGGATCAGGAGTGGAGATGGAGGTTTTTGTAGTGATCGCATTTAGGATGCCTTTATATGCAGTTCTAAAGTCCAAAACTTGGCTACCCCCAATTTTAGTTACAATGTCCGGTTGAAAAATAAGGGCAAACACCCCGCCCAATAGGGTGCCAATTAAAAGTCCTAGCAATGGCGGCGCCTTTTTTACGATAAGTAGAATAACCACTATGGGTACGATAAAGAGCCACCCATTAATATTAAAGGTGCTGGAAATCGTATTACGTATGGCATCGGTATCTGCCACACCCGCAGTATCTAAGGTAAAGCCAATAATTACAAAGACCAGTAGCGTTACCGATATCGTTGGTATGGTGGTCAAGGTCATATATCTTATATGGGAAAACAGTTCCCCGCCTGCCATGGCAGGTGCTAGGTTGGTGGTATCACTCAAAGGCGACATTTTATCTCCGAAGTAAGCACCAGAAAGCACAGCGCCAGCAGTCATCCCCAAAGAAATCCCTAAAGCCTCGCCAATTCCGATTAAGGCAATCCCAACGGTAGCGGCTGTAGTCCAGCTACTTCCAGTAGCAATAGAGATGATGGCGCAGATAATAATGCAAGCGCCTAAAAAAATGGTGGGATTCAAAATTTGTAAACCGTAATAAATCATAGCTGGGATAATCCCACTAACCAACCAGGTACCCGATAATGCCCCTACCATTAAAAGAATAAGTAGTGCCCCTGTAGTTGAGCGCACATTTTCCGCTACTTCCGCAAGCATTTGTTTATAGGAGACCTTATTGAAAAAACCAACAGTAGCCGCTACTGCTCCTCCCAATAGTAAGATGAATTGGTTGGAGCCTTCCAAAGCCATATCACCAAAAACAAAAACATTGTAGGCCAACATTCCCACCAAGGCAACAATAGGGATAAGGGCTTCCCCAATACTCAATTCTCGGTTTTCTACAATCGTTTCGTTCTGTCGGTACTTTGCTTTCTTGGCCATACGTTGGATTTTGTAAAGCCTTAATATTACGATTTTGAATACCGTTGTGCAAAAAAGATCTTATGCGGCTGAGGAACAAAGGAGCTCCAGCGTATTGTAGGTTTAAACAGATCGAACTCAGGTTTATGAATCCCACAATAGCTTTTGGAAAGTCTCTTGAATTCCTAAAAGCAGGCTAAAGTTTGCCCAAAACGACGTTAAATCTAAAGTAGTTTCACAATTTGGCGCCGCTCTTGATGTTATAAATAGGTCCCATAAATCCTAACCTCATGAAACCAAAACAACGTATTGCCCTTACTGTTTTTGCCAGTCTTGCAGGAATTTCCGTGTTGTTGTTGTACACAACACTGGTACAAGACATTCTTTTTAAGGATACTACTTTTTGTACTTCTTCACCGTTACAGCTACTATTTATGAGTTTCGGAATTTTGGCCTCTGGAGCGCTTACGGGCTTCTTAACGGTTATGTTAGTGTTACAAGACAATTATATGCCCCATGTAGCACTGTCTTTGGTAGTAATTGGTAAGGCTTTTATGGCTGTTCCCTGTGAGGCTTTAGGCAATCCTTTGTGGTTTGAAGGACTCTTAAATATTGCCTTACTTTTTGGCCTTTGGATAGGATATTTTTTAGGAACAAGATTTCCGCTATCACCGGCTTAGTAATACCCTTGGGTCCCAAAAAACATTCGTATTTTTGAGGTTAATTTGAGCAAAACCAATTCTAATTCCTACGAACAATATGGAGCAATATGATGTGGCCGTTATCGGATCTGGCCCAGGTGGATATGTAGCCGCAATACGATGTGCACAATTGGGCATGAAAACCGCAGTTGTTGAAAAGTATAACACCCTTGGCGGCACTTGTTTGAATGTAGGTTGTATCCCTTCGAAAGCGTTGCTAGATTCTTCGCATCATTATGAAGATGCCATCAAGCACTTTACGGAACACGGAATTGATATTCCCGGAGAGGTTAAGGTAAACCTCAAACAGATGATTGCTAGAAAAAGTGCGGTAGTAGCGCAAACAACAAAGGGCATCCAGTTTTTAATGGATAAAAACGGGATTACCGTATACCATGGATTGGGTAGTTTTAAGGATGCGACCCATGTAAATATTACAAAAGAAGATGGAACAGTAGCTACTATAGGAGCTAAGTACAGCATTATAGCTACGGGTTCCAAGCCTGCGAGTCTCCCATTTATCGATATTGATAAAGACCGTGTTATTACCTCTACCGAAGCTTTGAAATTACCTGAAATCCCCAAACACCTGCTTATTATAGGTGGTGGTGTTATTGGATTAGAGCTGGGCCAAGTGTACAAAAGGTTAGGTGCCGAAGTTAGCGTTATCGAGTATATGGATCGTATAATTCCTGGGATGGACGGTTCGCTATCTAAGGAGTTGATGAAGGTGATGAAGAAACAAAAGGTAAAGTTCTTTTTGTCACATAAAGTAAAATCTGTCGTCCGCGAAGGCGAAGAGGTTACCGTGTTGGCCGATGATAAAAAAGGACAAGAAGTAGTTTTTAAGGGAGACTATTGTTTGGTTTCTATAGGAAGACGTCCTTATACCGATGGATTGCAATTAGAGGCTGCAGGCGTAACAATTGATGAAAGGGGAAGAATTCCTGTGGACGATCACCTAAAAACCAATGTGGCTAACATCTATGCCATCGGTGATGTGGTTCGGGGAGCAATGCTCGCCCATAAGGCAGAAGAAGAAGGAACTATGGTGGCAGAGCTTATTGCTGGCCAAAAACCACATATCGATTATAACCTTATTCCTGGGGTGGTATATACATGGCCAGAAGTAGCTGCGGTAGGACAAACGGAAGAACAGCTTAAAGCCTCCGGAGTGGATTATAAAGTAGGGCAATTTCCTATGCGCGCTTTGGGTCGTGCCCGAGCCAGTATGGATATTGATGGATTTGTAAAGATTTTGGCTGATGCCAAAACTGATGAAGTACTAGGAGTACATATGATCGGTGCACGCTGTGCCGATTTGATTACTGAAGCGGTTACTGCAATGGAATTTAGAGCTTCCGCGGAAGATATGGCCCGTATGAGTCACGCCCATCCTACCTACGCCGAAGCTGTAAAAGAGGCAGCACTAGCGGCTACTGGAGACAGAGCGCTGCATGTTTAGCGTTTTTTAATTCCTAGAAGAAGCAAATAAGCGGAAAAGAAAGAGCCTCAATTTAGGTAGTAACTGTTCACGAACCAATTGTAGGGTTTTACGAGTAGTCCATCGCAATTGTAACTGTATGTAGCGTACGGTAGCCCCTATTTTTAGCTTGAACGGTGCTTTAAGTTCCTCATATCGGAGCGCTAAAAAAGTACAAACCACCATAAATAACGCTGCACCAATTACGGTTATCCAAGGGTTTAATGAGTGATGAAAAAATTTGTAGAGCCCCAAACCGGTAAAACTACCATACAATACGATAAAATGAACAATATAAATGGACAAGGTGCTAGAACCGATGCGCAACAAGGTAGTATGTTGCAACAACGCTCTGAATAACATAAAAATAGCCATTATCACCAACACATTTCCAAGTCTTATAAATAGATAGTTATTCGCTTGAATGTCTAAAAACAGTGAAAAATCACTGAGCTGATATAAAGCATCAAACAAAGGAGATGCTAAAAAAATGAGGTAGCATCCAACGATTAGTGACAAGCTTATAGCAATGGGATATAGGTATTTTGATTGTCTGTATTTTGTAAATAGTAAGGAGAGAAAGGCGCCAAAAGTAGTATAACCAAGCCATGGTATGATTGTAAATACTGAGCCATGTGCTTTTGTAAAATAGTTGGCCATGGCAGTAGGCATCCACGAAAAGGACCAGTTCTTATACCACGGCTCCCATAGAAAGAGCACAATGGTAATAGTCACTAAGAGTATTGAAAAAACCCTTCGGTTAGCCTTTGCGGTAAGCAGGTATAACCCAATAAGTAAGATTAGCGAAAGCCCTATGCAATGCAAAACGTCTACCAGAAAAAATCCGGGGTAGACTTCTCCTTTTAAAAGGCCAAATAAGTTAAGTCGTAACAAATAACCAATAAATAATAGTTGTAATCCCCGCTTTATCCCTTTGCGTACCTTTGGAGATCACCGGCCAGGATGACATGAGCTTACCGAGAGCGTTGGCATGCAGGGGGCCAGCGCCGCCGAAGGCGATCAGCGCGTAGTCGCGGG
>JBCDGY010000209.1:0-5761 GCA_039414375.1 Bacteroidota bacterium
ATGAAGTATTTAGGGCATTTCCTTTAGGACTTCCTTCTTTTCGCCGTAAATCTTACAAAATCCTCTCGCGATATCCAGATATCGCTCCAAAATTTTATAAAATTTCCAATCAAAAATAAGTGAAGCTGTATTTGCAATAATTATCGAACTCAGGTTTATAGGTTAAAAATGAAATCTGACTGCTAAAACGGAAAAAACAGGGGTTCAATTTTTACTTCAGATATAAAAATATCTTTACTTTAAAGCACATCTTTGAAAGCATGAACAATGTTAAAATTTATTCCTTTTTAGCTTTAAGCTTTGTCGTTTTACTATTGACCGTGTTAATAGCAGTGCTTCCGTTTTGGGAGCTTAGGACCAGTAAGCATATTTTACAAACTGATATCTCCGAAATACAAACCCAAACCAATGATTTCGCATCATTCGCACAAGTATCTCTAAAAAATGGTGTCGCTAAAACACATGTTTTAGAAGGCATTCAAACCGTCATTTCAAATACGCTTAACAAAAATTATTTTGTAGTCGTTATTGACTGGTCTGGAACTATTGTTGCCCATCCTGATATTACACAGGTGGGATCTCTTATGAAAGATGAGACTTCGGCCTTAGGAAGTATGGAAATTGCCTATACTCCAGCGCAGTTGTATGAGATGAGAAAAACAAATACTGCTCCGGTGCCAGTGCTGCTGCAACCAATTAAAGGTTCTGATCTTATCCTTGTGAGCTATATGAATATGGGCGCTAGCCGCAAATATTTCCAGAAAATACTAGACGATACCCATTTGTTATTGGCCTTTATTGGGCTGCTTGCCCTACTGCTTGTTCTAGGAACGCTACGCTATGTGAGTGGGATGTACGAAACAGCACTAGCGAAACGCACTACGATCATGGAAGATGGGGTGATTAACTTAGAAAAACTCAACAATAGTCTGGAGGAATATCAAAAAAGGGTAATTCATGCAGCATACAAAACACCAATCGACAATTCAAAGTCGCATGGTCAAGAAGAAGAAAGAGAAGTAGAGAAATCAAGGCTCCTCACATACCATCGCAATGAGATACTACCTGTTTTTATGGAAGATATCGCCTACATATATGTTGAAAATACCATCACGCATATTATTCAGCGGTCGGGGAAACGATCAACCAGTAATGAAAGCCTAGATCAAATCTATGGGTACCTAGACGAGAACTCATTTTTTAAGGCTAATCGTCAAATTATTGTAGCCATAACCGCTATCGACCGTATTGTGAAATTTGGAAAAAGCCAGTTAAAAATAGAAGCCCTTCCACCCTCAGATCTGGAAATCATTATTGGTAAAAACAAGGCCGCTGCTTTTAAGCAATGGCTCGATTCTTAATGGTTTAGACTTTCGGCTACCCCTTAGGTTATTGCTGTATGGGCAAAAGGTGATATACACTTCAAATAAAGTAAAGGTCTCTTCCTTTTAAAGAAAAGACAAATGACCAATAACCCTTCGTTGGGTTTTAAATGGGATTCCCTTTTTTCTCAAATAGAGGAGCGTGTTTTTGGGCATAAAATTCCTCCACCGTATTCCGTTTGAAAGTTAAATTCTTATCTCATAAAATTTAGAAAAGTCATCCGCACAAGATGAAATTATAGTTTGGGACTAAACCTTTTTCAATGGCGCAAGTCCAAACTAAAATTTAATTATGAAAAATTATCTGGTGATATCGGTTTTGATATTTCTATTTCCCACAGTACTCTTTTCACAGAACAACGAAGACTTACTAGACGCAGCCCGTCAATTTCCACCCATGCCAAGGGATGCCGTGGATTTGGTACCCTTTCTTTTAGGTGAGCGTCCCACTTTCGGCTCAGGCACACCATTTAATGATCTGGAATACACTATTATGGATTTCGATTACATCGATGGGGAGAACGGCGGAGGCGATGTTTTTATGCCTGTTGATCCCGCTGAAACAGTCCCAGGTGAAAACTCGGTTAAATATATTCGGTCAGTACTCAATACCGATTTAAACGAAGCCTATTCCGCCGCGGATACCGACCGTATCATATTGGGAACCGCAGAAATAGCACTGCCTTTTTTTACGAAGGGTAGTGATGATATCGACAATGATTACGCGGTTATCCATCATTTTGATTATACGAACGGAGGTATCCAACTAAAAGGAGCCCCAGAAGATTATGCCCTTATCTATGGAACCCTTGAAGACGGTTTCGCGACGGAGGGTTATTATCTCTTTTATAGCAGCACAGGATCACCGGATTTAATAGCTTTCATTTATCCATGCGACGACTTAGAACCCCCCATTAGTGGCAATCTTCCACAAAATCCAAAATCGCTATGTAATTCAAGTGAAATACTATCCTTAAACAACCCCGATCAATTTCAGTTCGCCCAACCTATAGCTGGAGAAATTTCGTTGGCAAATGGCATCGCCCAGTTCGGAACCAATGGAAAAGAGGTAATTGGAGGAGTGGCCTCGGACAAACTTGGGAACATCTACCTTATGGGATGTACCGACGGTGATATCAAAGGCACGGGGGCAAGTGAAAACCGAGTGTTTATCTCCCAAATTAACTCAGATGGAACGGTCAATTGGACCTATGAATCTGATCTACCCAATGGATCACTGTTCTTTGAGGCCGTATCAGACGAAGATTATGTATACGTATGCGGGCGAACCTTAGGGTCCATTCCTGGAAACAGTTCCGCAGGAAGGTGGGATGGTATTTTGCTTAAACTAGATATAGAGACGGGTGCTTTGATGGCATCAGATCAGTGGGGCAATTCGGGTATAGATGGCTATGGAAATATTATTCTGGACAGTTATGGGAACCTCTATGTATCTGGACAGGGCTCTCCTCCAGGAGATGGCGGAACGGATGATGTTTATCTAGTTGCGAAGCATCGCACTTCGGATTTGTCCAATATCTGGCGCGAATTAAATCCGACAGTAGCACAAGGATTTTCAGCTTCCGCAGAAGCTTGGGGCGGGCTGTATTTGGATGAAGGGTCAACAGAATCTGATAATCGCCTAGTGGTCGCTGGTTGGTATATCGCCGGTGGCGGTGCGAACTGCTTTGTTTCGGTGTATGAAGATCTGGATGAAAATGTTCCACAAAGACCAGAATCAATTGTATTCGGTTCACCAGGATCCCAAGCTGATTGGGTATTGGACAATGTGATCGATGAGGAAGGTAATATCTATGTCGCTGGATACACCACTGGTAATTTGGAAGGCAGTCATCTCGGTGAAGGTGATGCTTATGTAGCAAAGTATGGACCAGATTTGACCTTAATAGGTACTGTACAATTTGGAACTCCTAAGTCAGATGCCATACGCAAGCTTGAAATAGATGAGGAAGGCAATCTTTATGCGATCGGATATACTTATGGCGACTATGCAGCTACTAATGCTGACATCTCCAAACGAACGGGTGACATCTTCGTGCAAAAACTGGATAGCGAACTTAACTTACTCCAAAGCGCCCAGTATGGAACGCCACATGAAGAGAGACCATATTCTTCGCTTAATAATGGGGTGCTCTACATCGGGGGTATGACCGAGGGTAACTTTGTAAACACCAGTTTTGGTTCCTTTGATGGATATGCGATGGCCCTAGATCTTATCAATCTCGAACCTATCAAAACAGCGGCTATGATACCTGATGATCATGGTGAAGATACCGATCCGTCGACTGGCTTTGATGAGGTGGTCGTCTACAATGTTATTACACCAAACAATAATGGTCAAAATGATTTCCTTAGGATTGACGGACTTTCTGAAAGCGGAAATAGTCATTTACAAATATTCAACAAAAACGGCATTCTAGAATTCGAAACTTCGAACTATACCAATCCCGAGAATCTCTTTCGTGGCACTTCACAAAAAACGGGAGAAAAAATGATCGGAACATTCTTGTACATCCTTAGCTATGACATTGACGGTAAGGTGCTCAGAAAAACAGGATATCTCCAAATCTTTTAAAAAATCTTAATCCAGCAAAACGATGCGTATCTTTCAAATAACTCAAAAAGATCTAAAAACCAGCTTATTATTGCTTTTTTTTACACTGGTATTAATAGCCCAACAACAGCCCCAGTCTACGCAGTATCTACAAAATCCAGCGTTATATAACGCCGCTTACATAGGAACGCTAGAGGGATTAAACCTAACGGGCAGCTACCGTAGTCAATGGACAGGTATTGACAACGCCCCTAGCATGATTTCGTTTGTTGGAGAGCAACAACTAAACCCGAAAATTGGCTTAGGGTTTTCTGTATTAAATGATGACTTTGGCCCTACTGCAAATACTGATTTATCTGCACACTTTTCGTACAAGATAAGGTTAAGGTCCAACCTAGATCTGCGCTTTTCATTATCTGCTATCGGCTCGTTTTTTACGTTGAATACGAGTGAGTTAAATATTGCAAATCCGACAGAAGGAGTTTTAGGCAACAGCGATAATAGTTTTACGCCGAATTTGGGTATCGGTACTTTAATAAGTGCTGATAAGTGGTTCTTTGGCTTATCCTCACCTGCACTTTTTAATACCGAAGATGACGAAATAGCGGAAGGTTTTAGAACGCAAGCTGCGCTTGTCAATATTATGGGCGGCTACCATTTTGAGCTAAGCAGGAACTGGGGCATAAAACCTACATTTTTGGTACAGCAGTACAACAATAGTCCCACAGTTTTTAACCTAACGGCCAACGTACTATTTCAAGAACGGATATCGGTTGGTGCAAACTATAGAAACGACGAAACATTAGGTGCAATTCTTGGTTTCTGGATAACAAACAATATAGGTGTTTATTATTCTTATGATTATGCCATGGGCGCATTAGGAGCGGTTTCAAATGGTAGTCATGAATTCCTGTTGTGCTTTCAACTTAATAGAAATGGCCGATCTGTTTCTATTGGAAGAAATTAAGCACTGTACACTTGGGTTAAGAATATAAGGCTGATTTCGGAGCAAGAGATTCGAAAAAAGAATAAATCTTGGCCTTAAATAAACCGCTTATAAAAAAATAGTACCCCATAATTAAACCTTTGCGATAATAATGAGTCTTTCCAAGGAGTTTTAATATGTAAATAAACAATATCATGATGAAATGATTATTTTTTGCGTTTTTAATTTTAGGCTTAGTTGCTATGCCTTCAAATGTAGAAGCCCAAGCAAGTAGGCGGAAAGCAAGAAATATAAGGGTAGCAAAAAGGGTTAATAAAAAGGTAAGACGTACCAATAGAAGAGTAGCCAGGAGAACCTTGGCGACTTTACCAGTAGGCACTAGAGCCGTGGTTTATCGTAGTAAACGGTATTATCCTGTAAGAGGGATGTATTTCGTTGCCAGGAACAATGCATACCAACGTATCTTTCCTCCTGTTGGGTTTAGGGTTGCAAGGTTGACGGCAAATGCGATACGGTTAAGTGTAAGAAATCAGGCCTACTTTTATGAGGAAGGGGTCTTTTACCAAGAAGCGGAAGGAGAATATCAAATCGTTCCTGCACCTGTAGGGGCGGTTATCGAAAAGTTACCCGAAGATGCTGCGCAAATGGAGACCACTGAAAATGATAGCTATATTTTAAATAATGTGGTCTATACATCAGCTACTGATGGCTATATGGTATGTGAGGTTTTACCCCTTACCGAAGCCGAATAGATAATATTCCTTAAACGTACTTAGACTTAAAGAAGCTGTCTCAAAACTGAGGCGGCTTTTTTTATTTTTACTTTCTGTTTTAGATTGTTTTTAGTATTTTAAAGTA
>JBCDGY010000210.1:0-5618 GCA_039414375.1 Bacteroidota bacterium
GAGGGCTAAAACATAACGATCTGATACCTTTAAGATATTCGCAGGACGAAGTGGTTTAAAATCTTTAAGACTAATGGCACCTGAAGGGTGCTTGCTTTGATCATAATATGCTATCTCTGAGTCTGGGGTAAAAAGCATACTTAGTGTTACTTCTTTTGAATAGGCCAGGGATAGCGTATCGATTTCCTGCCTTTGCAAGCGACCAACATCCTTTTATGGTTACAGAATTGGTTTTAGATTTTTTGTCAATACAGGAGGTTGCAAAAATTATTGAAAAGATCAGCGTGTAAAGCCAAAGTTTTTTTATCATGCCGTTTAGGATTTTATGAGGTAAGCATTGGTAAAGTCTAGGAAGATAGGTTTTTTATTGGGATCACGCTTTTTGTAGAGACCAATATCGCTTCTCGTAAGTGGTACGAAAAATTGAAAGGCGCCTGACCAACCCCGAGTTCATAATTGATGTAAGCAATTTGAAGGATTGATTAATATTGAAATTCTAATAAAAGCTGAACGAATCGTAGTTCTTTTTCCTTGCGCATTGTATAGTCCACTATATAGTCAAATTCAAGGCTTTCAAATTCGACTTTAGTCACCTTTAGTCCAATATACTTTTTTAAGGCCAGTTATTTTTAGTTTCTAAGTACAGGAGGTCATTACGCTTATGAATTTTGCTTGGCGGAGACCTTTGCAAAATTCAATTCGATTGCCGCATCAATAATCCTATATCATTCTTGATCTATCTCAAAAAAAGTACTGCTTACTTGCTAGCATTTTATATCCTGTAGCCGACTAGATTGTAAAATAGTGGTCAGTTCTTTCTAAAGATCATTGTGGCTTTTGATCATACAAGGTTTTAATAGCTGTTTTTTAGTAACCTTTACGGCTAATTTATAAACTGTACCTTCCCTACTATTATTCAGCAAAAACCGCCATAACTTCGCTCAGGGGTAAATCCTGATCGGGGGCAAACTGCTCACTCTTCATATATTCCAAAATACTATGATACAGCTGTTTGGCTTCTAATCTTTGTTCTTGACCGGTTAACAGGTCTATTCCAGAGAATAGTAACTTCCCCTTACCAACTTTCACTTCAAAGAGCAATGCCAAGCTTCGGTTGTAGACCCAGTCGTCAATTACGCGCACAATGGGCGCAATCTCAGTACTAAAATTTTCAATTTTGATGGCGTTTGAATGACTCATGGCATCCCACCACTGCCAGTTAGCATGGTATTCCGTGGGGAACTGGGCTAGCGCTGGATGCGAAGGATCGCAAAGTATGCCAAGCGTATGGGGTTTTTGACCATCGGTCCAAGCGGTGTTCCAAAAAATACTAGAAAAGCCGATACCGATAGCTCCTCCAAAGGCTTTTGTAACAGTCCCTTTTTTAGCGGACAACAGTACCTTACCGCCTTTTTTTAATGTGTCGATTACGCCTTGATTAATAGCAGATGATACAACCACATCCCCTGAGATCGTATTTGTCTCGGGATATACCCAAAAATCCCAATCATTTTTAAATCCAGCAACGTCCAACTCCAAATTGAACTGTTGTGGTTTTGCTGTTGCTATGGTGGTAACAATATTGCCTAGGGGTATGGGATGTCCAAAAGGGATGTCAGTTACTGCAAGTGTTCCCTGTTGTACGCTATTTTGATGTACATCGGTAATGGTCCAAGTAGGCGTTACATCGGAAAGGATTCCCGCCCCAAAATGGGCTACTTCAGTCGTAACTTCAATGGGATCTCCACTTTTGAATACCCGCTGCGAAAATTCTGCCAAGGGTACAGTGGTATTACAAAACCTACGATAAGCTTCTGGTGAAATATAACCTTTCTCTTCCCAAAAACAATCCAAAACCCCAACGGTGGCCGTACCCTGACCTGGAAAATCATGCAAATCCAACAATTGAAACCCACTAATGCCTTGCGTTCGAAAGGCCGCTTCAATATCAGCTTTGTAGCAGAGTGCCTGTAATTTTCCTGAGGCCATGAGGAAGTCAGTAGCTAGCGTATCGAGTCCATGTGCTTTTAGGGAACGTTTGAAGATATCGTAGTTTGTTGCTTTTAAAACCCCGTCATACTTTTCAGTTTCTTTTAAGTTGGGATAGGCACACCATTGCCCGATTTCGTGCGTTACTAGCGGGACTTCCATTTCCTGTGTCGCTGCGTCAAAATTAAAATCAGTTCGCGGCGGTTCTTTATTAATAATGCTATTGAGTCCTTCTTCCCAACCCTGAATTCTGGCCCCTTCATGCGTTAAATGAAAATCATTTTCTGGAATTGTGGGCCATCCAGCGGCACTGGTATATAGTCTTCTTTGATCCTTTGCTTTGAAGTGTGTTATAAAATCTCCTAAAAATACTTCTTTTTGGTCTCCGGAAGGCTCATTGCCATAGGAAAGAAAGGTAAAAGAAGGGTGGTTGCCATATTCCAATAGCATACGTTCTCCTTCTTGATACAACCACTGGTCCAAAGGTGCTCCATCACCAATGGTGACCCCTTGGTTGGCCCATGAAGAACATTCTACTTGAAGATAAAGCCCCAACTGATCAGCAGCTTCAAAAGCCGCTTCTGGTGGACACCAAGAATGAAACCGTATATGATTGAGACCATGGGACTGACAAATTTTGAAGATGCGTTTCCAGGAATCTATATCGGTAGGAGGGTAGCCCGTTTTTGGAAATATGGCACTCTCCAGTGTGCCTCTTAAAAATAGGAGGCGCTCGTTAATAAATAGTTGTTTTTGAGAGGCTTTTAGCGTTCTCATGCCAAAAACAGTTTCCTTTTTACCGGTAAAGGTTGGCGATTCAATAACCGCCTGTAGGGTGTAGTAATCGGGTTGAAATTCGTCCCAAAGCAAGGGATGGTCTCCCAAGGGTAAGTCGATGGTTATTTGATGTTTTTGGTTTTTAGATAGGGAAACCGTCTTTCTTACCTCATGCGATTGTTTTAAACTATCGGAGGGAATCGCTTTCAATAAAATTGCGAGGCGTTGGGACTCCAATGTACTATTGAAAAGATTAAGGACAACTGTGGCTTTCTTCTCTGGAATGTTAGGAATCACTTTAAGGTGTTCAATAGCAACAGGGTCGGAGGCCAATAATTTGATGTCCCCTACAATACCGTTCCAATTACTTTGCGTATGGTCCGAAATACTATGGGAATTCACCCCAACGTTGACGTCCTTTATACTATTATCTACGCGAATAGCAAGGCGGTTGTTTCCTGCTCGTAAAAATTCTGTGATATCATACCGATGGGGCGTACCCAGGCTGTTATTACTTCCAACGGCATGGTCATTTACCCAAACCTGCGTTTTCCAATGGCAACGTTCTAAGAAAAGCGTAATACGCTTGCCCTTCCATTGTTGTGGTAGTTGTACTTCTTTTTGATACCACGCTGCTCCAGTATAATAACGGGCAGGAATAAGCCAAAACGGGAAGCGAAACTGTGCCTTATCAAGGTAGGGTTTATAGTTAGGATCGTTGTACCATTCCTGCTTATTGGGAGCTAAATCACCTAACCATTTTGTGTTACGGTCCACTTTTTCCCCTTTGCCATTCGTTGCCATAGAGCCAGGAAGCGTGACCTGATCCGCAAGTGTTTTAGAAAACCATTGCTCTTGAATACCTACGTTATCAGGGTCTGTTTGAAATGCCCATGCCCCAGCCAAATCCATGTCATTGGAGGGCTGTTTTGAGCAGGATGATAGGGATAGACCACAAAATAGGGCAAGTAAAAAAGCTTTATAGCGACTAAAAAGGAGTTTGAGCATTGGAGAAACAGGATTCATCGTATTGTGGACTAGTTTGAAAAATATTGGTTTACGAAGTTTACAAATATATTGGGTTTATTTCAGGGTATGGTGGTTGTCGAATTCGTTCTAGAGGAAGCGGCTATGATTATGCGGTAGCCGTGATTGACTGTAATTTTACTTTGTAGGCATCAGTACCAATAGCTAAGGCGCTAGTAATAATTTATCTCGGCTTGCGTTAGCATTTAGAAGTCATTCCCCAAAAAATATCGGTCATGAGAAGCGCTTTTAATGTTATCCATATCCTACGCAGTAATTTGCCTTGTGTTATAATGATTTGCAGTATGGCTATAATTTCCTGCAGTAATGATGAAGAACTCCCTGAACTTTTGGAGATGACAGATGAGTCCAATACCGACAATCAATCCTCTGATGATAGCGATTCCGCAGATTCCACTGATGATGACAATCCAACAAACGATTGCCCAACTACTAGTGGTTTTGTTTTTGAGGAAGCGAATGGGATAATCGCCATTGAGTTTGAAGACAATACTTTCTCTGAAGACTGGGTATTAAAAAATAACCAAGAGGACACTTCCGGAAATGGTTTTATGCAATGGGAAGGCAGTCCGAAGATGAATGATCCCGGGAACGGGATGGTAGTTTTTCCAATACGAATCAATCAACCGGGTACGTATCGCTTTATTTGGAATTCGTCTTTTAGGAAAGGGGATAATGGTACAGAGCACAACGACTCTTGGTTGCGTTTTCCAGATGCAGATGACTTTTTTGGTAGAAAAGATGACGGTAGTGTGGTTTATCCTAATGGTTCTGGTAAAAGCCCTAATCCCAACGGTTCCTCTTCCGATGGATGGTTTAAGATTTATCGTAGTGGTAATGATGCTGCTTTTAAATGGGAAGCTTTTACTTCTGATCACGATGGGCATCTAGTGTATGCGACCTTTGAAAATGCCGGTGTTTACAACATCGAAATCTCCGCCCGATCTGACTTTCACGGAATCGATAAGCTGTTACTCTTTGAAGAAAGCATGTCGATGAATGCAGCTATTGATGCCGGAGCAACTTTAAGTGTTAAGACCACTTGCGATTGATAACCGTATTTAAAGTTTAGAAAACGATGGCTACGCCTATCCCTTTTTTTGATGGGTAGATTTTAAAGGCTGTTTTCTCTTCTATGCCTTGATTGTATTTCAGAATGGCTTTCTTCTTTTGGGAATGACTAATGAAGCTAAAAGTTAACGCCGCAGCAAACGATCCAAAGAGTCCTACTTGGGAAATAGCGTTGTTACTTTCTTTATTATCTGTAATGTACCAAATGCCAAATCCTATTTCTGAGGCTAAAGCCAACCACGACAGAGTGTTAAAGGTTTTTGATCTGTTCCAATAGGCAAGGGCTTCCTGGTTGGTTTCCAATAGATTAACCAAGTCTTTTCTTGCGATTCTTTTGTCGTCTTGATAATATTGGTAATCAAAAAATCCTGAAAACATGGTAATCTCTTGGGCACTTGATTGCACGAAGCATAAAACCATGACTAGCATCAATACAATTGTTTTCATTGGCTAAAATTTAACATTGGTAAAGATAGAAGATATTGGTTTCGATTATGATTTCGGCGTAAAAAATCCTTTGGGATTTTTCGAGCTATAAAATCCCGATCAGGGTTAAAAGAAAGCGATATATTGAGACGAAGTATTTGATTTATTAGTAAAAGGGGCTGGATTATAACTAGCTAGCTTTTTAGTATGGGTAGTATCCAATAAACTGTGTAAACAGAATTTAGGCGGGTCTTAAGACCCGCCTAAATTTTTGTATAATTTTAAAACACAGTTACAATGGAAGATTA
>JBCDGY010000211.1:0-5569 GCA_039414375.1 Bacteroidota bacterium
CCTGCTGCAATTACACCAGGAGCTTTGTTTCCAAGATTAGTGAAAGCCTGTTTCATGGCTACTGCTTCACTCTGATTGAAGAAATCAAAAATAATGCTTGCGTTCCATACGTCTCCAGGTTTGATTTTACCAGCTACATAATCCGCAGCAGCAATTGTAGCGCCTATACTAGCTTGGCCTGTGGCATTCGCAACCCTAATCGATACTACTGTAGCACCATAGGCAACTCCAATTACACCTGATCTATTCTTTTTTGCTGCAACAATTCCGGCAACATGGGTGCCATGCCCATTTTCATCTCTCCAATCGCTATTACCTTCAACAAAACTCTTACTGTTTGCAGTATCTATGATTAAATCATCATGAGATGCTATCCCACTATCGATAATCCAACACCTTTTGCCAGTGCCGTCTCTGCTTCCTACTCTTTGAACGCCCCAAGGTAAAATTTCTCCATTAGAAAGCTCTGAATCATTAAGAGATGCTTTGCTTTGATGGCTTGATGAAGCAGCTACAGATGTTCCTTTTTCAATATCCAGTTGATAGATATAATTGGGTTGTATATACGCTACCTGATCGTCTTCCTTAAGCCGCCCCAATTCCGCTTCAGACAAATTTTTAATGGCGAAACCTTGCGCAACTTTATCATATACATATTTTACTTTGTCTTCTTTTATGCCATTTTTAGAAAGGACTTGATTGGTTTTGGCTTTCATTTGTAGCGCCTTTCCAGCCAAAGACTTGTTTTCTTTGTATACAACTATATATTCCCCTGGAATGGCTTGAGCAGCTCCAACGGCTTCTATGGTTTCCATAGTTTCTGTGGTTTCTGAACCTATTTCATTTGATTCAAATTCGTTGGCATCTTTCTCACAACTATTTAAAAAAACTGACAATACCATCAGCTTGGCTAAAGTTTTTAATTGATTTTTCATTTCTAGAGTTAGTTTTATGATGGCACAAAATTGCTTTGAGTTTACAGCATCTTTACAAACACAAATTTGTTTTGACCAGCTGTATTTGAATCAAGATTAAAGCAGTGTGTTGACAGTGGATGGTATAAATTCACTATCTCTAAATCTGGGTTAAGGAATGTGCTTTTTTAATTAATAATAGCTTTTGAGATGGTTTGATTTTTAGAGCAGTTAGCAGCACATACGATTACTTTGTATGGGTAACCAAATAAAAAGACCCCTAAAAACTATTGTTTTTAGGAGCCTTTGCCATTTATAAAATCTCTTGTAAAAGACTTATTCTTTTAAGAGGTCTTTTTGATTAAACTATCCTTTGTACAGAGCTGTGATGTTTATCAATGAAAATGGATTATACAGAAGTTTTTTCGAGCTTTCGAATTTTCTGTTCCCAATCCCAGGCCGACTTAATAGCATCATCGAGGGTAGAACCTGCCTTCCAACCCAAAACTTCATTGGCTTTTTTCGTATCGGCGTAGGCCTGAATCACATCTCCTGGACGTCGCTGTGCGATTTTGTAATTCAACTTTTCACGAGAAACCCTTTCAAAACTTTCAATCACCTCTAATACAGAACTACCAGTACCTGTGCCTAAATTAAACACCTCAAAATTGGCATCGTTTTTCTCATCAATCAAGCGTTGTAATGCTGCTACGTGGGCCTTTGCCAAATCCACCACATGGATGTAGTCGCGAATACACGTACCATCAGCGGTAGGATAGTCATCTCCAAAAACAGACAGTTGCTCACGAATACCGGCGCCAGTTTGAGTAATAAATGGCACCAAATTCTGAGGTACTCCAAGCGGAAGTTCTCCTATCTCGGTGCTAGGGTGCGCTCCTATGGGATTAAAGTAACGCAAGGCTATTGCTGCCAACTGTGGCGTTACTTTACAAACATCCCTTATAATTTCTTCCCCTACTTGTTTGGTATTGCCATAGGGTGATTCGGCAGGTTTTACGGGAGCATCCTCTGTGATCGGCATTTGATCGGCCTGACCGTATACCGTACAAGAAGAACTAAAAATAAAATGGGCGTTGCCCTTTTTAACAAGTTCTTGTAGCAGGTATACCAATACCCCAAGGTTATTCTCATAATACAACAAAGGATTTTCCACGCTTTCCCCCACTGCCTTGGAAGCAGCAAAGTGAATAACCCCACTAACTTCTTGATTATTTTCAAAGAAAGCTTGTACTTGGGCCTTATCGCGCAAATCAAACTGTTCTAATTGAGGGCGTTTCCCCGTAATGGCCACAATACCATCCAACACCTCGGTTGAAGAATTGGAGCAATTGTCAATAATAACCACTTCAAATCCTTCATTTTGCAATTCCACAACGGTATGCGATCCAATAAATCCCAAACCACCGGTGACCAGTATCTTTTTTTTCATGGTTTTAATCCTTTAAAAATTCTACTACTAAACCTGTAATAAATGCTATTTGCTCATCATCTAATTCGGTGTGCATCGGCAAAGAGATTACCTCCTCAGAAAGTTGGTGCGTTACTGTAAAATCTTCCTCCTTATACCGGTCATCTAAATACGCTTTTTGTCGATGTAGCGGTATTGGATAATACACTCCACATGGAACGCCATTTTCATTGAGATGTTGCACTAATTTGTCTCTTTTTTCCTTCGGAACTCTTAAGGTATATTGATGAAATACGTGGCAATCACATTGCGCACAAATACCTTCGCAGCCATTGACCGTTTTAGGGGTTGTAATTTGATACGCATCAGCAAAAGCTTGGTTGTATTTTTTAGCAGCCTCACGTCTACGGGCATTGTAAGCATCCAAATTAGGGAGTTTGGCGCGCAGAACAACAGCCTGTAAGGAATCTAACCGGGAATTGACACCGACCACATCATGGTGATACCTTTGGTACATACCGTGGTTTACTATACCGCGAAGTGTATGGGCCAAATCGTCATCATTGGTAAAAATAGCACCGCCATCGCCATAACATCCTAAATTTTTAGACGGGAAAAAAGAAGTAGCGGCAACATCCCCCATGGTTCCTGCTTTTTTCTTGGTACCATCAGCAGCAGTGTGCGTTGCGCCAATAGCTTGGGCATTATCTTCAATCACCAATAGTTTATGAGCTTTGGCTATTTCGAGAAGGGCATCCATATCGGCACATTGCCCAAACAAATGTACTGGTACAATAGCCTTAGTTTTAGGCGTAATAGCACGCTTAACGGCTTCAGGATCTATATTAAAAGTATCTGGAGTTACGTCTACTAGAACCGGAGTAAGTCCTAACAAGGCGATAACCTCAACCGTTGCAGCAAAGGTGAAATCAGCCGTAATAACTTCATCACCGGGTTGCAACCCTAAACCCATCATACAAATCTGTAGGGCATCGGTACCATTGGCACAAGGGATTACGTGTTTAACCCCAAGATAGTCTTCCAACTCTTTCTGAAAAGCGTGTACCTCTGGACCATTTACAAAGGCAGCAGATTCTAAAACCTGGGCCATCCCACTATCTACAGTTTCTTTTATACCTTGATACTGCCCTTTTAAATCGACCATCTGAATCTTCCGCATAGTTGCTTAAATTTTAGGTCAAAAGTAACAAATAAGAGGGGGCCGAAAGGGTTTGTACTAAGAAATGTAACTTCGCGCAAAAGTGATCCATGAGGATTTTATACACTTTTATAGTGCAGTTGGTTTGGCTGGTATTAAAACCACTAGCTCTGGTATTTCCCAAAATGCGACTTTTTGTACATGGGCGTCAACAAACCTTTGCTACACTTCAGGAATCGCTTCAAAGAAATGATCGCGTCCTGTGGATTCACGCTGCCTCACTCGGAGAATATGAACAAGGGCTGCCAGTGATACAAGCTCTTAAAAAACAATATCCCGAACATAAAATATTGCTTTCCTTTTTCTCCCCTTCCGGGTACGAGGTAAAAAAGCAAAACAGTGAAGCGCACTGTACCGTATACCTCCCTATGGATACCAGACGTAAGGCCGAACAATTTGTAGAAACCGTTCGCCCAGAGTTAGCGCTATTTATAAAGTATGAAATATGGCCCAACTACCTTAACGCGCTCCAAAAAAGAGGGGTGCCTACCCTACTTATTTCCGGAATTTTTAAAGCCAATAAGGTCTATTTTAAATGGTATGGTGGGTTTTTGAGACGGGCGTTAACCTGTTTTACCCATTTTTTTGTTCAGGACGCGCATTCCAAACAGTTGCTGGAAAGTTTAGGGTTAGCCCATGTGACAATAAGCGGAGATACCCGTTTTGATCGGGTTGCTCAAATAGCCGAAGGCGGCAATACCCTTCCGTTTGCAGAACAATTTACCCAAGGACTACCATGCCTCGTCGCTGGAAGCACTTGGCCCGAAGATGAAAAAATATTAATCCCCTTTATTAATGCAACTAGCCACCCGCTAAAATTCATCATAGCCCCACATCAGATAAACAAAGCGCATATCGATATCCTTCAGAAAGCCTTGTCTAAAAAAGTAATACGGTATTCCCAAATGAAGGCAGAACAATTGCCCTCGGCCGAGGTCCTTATTATTGATACTATTGGACTATTGACCACAATATACCGCTACGCCAACCTAGCTTATGTGGGTGGAGGTTTCGCCACGGGGCTTCACAATACTTTAGAACCCGCTGTTTTTGGAATTCCAGTAATTATTGGTCCCAAATACAAGGATTTTAATGAGGCCGTAGATATGGTAAACAACAAGGGAGTCCTTAGCATTGAAACAGCTGACCAATTCTCAAAAACCGTAGATTCGTTTTTGGCCAATCCTAATACCATGACTGAGGTCGGCAATTTAAATAACAACTACATACAACAGCAAAGGGGTGCCACAAATACCGTTATTGACTACATCGCAACGCTCTTGTAATTTTTAATAGATTTGGCGAAATCTATCATTTCATGGACCGTCGCATTTTTAGAATTTCCATTACCGCAGCGCTTGCAGGTTTCCTTTTTGGGTTTGATACTGTGGTCATCAGTGGGGCCAATCAACCCATTAAAGCGCTATGGGATACCAATTGGTTCTTAGGCGACACCATCTTTACTTTTCACGGTATTTTTATCATGTCTATGGCATTATGGGGTACCGTGCTTGGTTCGCTTTTTGGGGGTATCCCAACAGAAAAACTAGGACGCCGAAGAACCCTGTTTTGGATAGGCGTTTTGTACTTTATATCGGCGGTTGGCTCTGCTTTGGCAACAGAACCCCTTAGTTTTTCTTTCTTTAGATTTATTGGTGGGGTTGGGGTTGGTGCTTCTTCGGTAGCTGCTCCTATTTACATTTCAGAAATATCATCTGCCCAAAATAGAGGTAGGCTTACCGCCTTATATCAGTTTAATATTGTTTTCGGTATTTTGATCGCTTTCATATCCAACTATGCCCTAGGCTCCCTTTTTTCAGAAGCGGTGGCTTGGCGTTGGATGCTTGGCATTGAAGGTTTACCCGCAATTATATACACCATATTGGTGCTCAAAATTCCCAATAGTCCCAGATGGTTACTTTTAAAAGGACAAGAAGACTTTGCGGTGATCAAGGCCTTGGAACGTCTGGGTACCTCCGCCGATGATATCAAGGAAAGATTGGCTGC
>JBCDGY010000212.1:0-5543 GCA_039414375.1 Bacteroidota bacterium
GTTGTAGTCCTTGAAATTAGTATTCATAATATTGATAATCAATACTTTAAAATACTAAAAACAATCTAAAACAGAAAGTAAAAATAAAAAAAGCCGCCTCAGTTTTGAGACAGCTTCTTTTCAGGATACACAACAAAGACTATTTATGGGGTACACAAAGTATCCGTAAATGTCCAGTTATAAGTGCTGGTTAACTGATTATGGCTTGTTGCTGCTGCACAATACACCAAACCAGAACCCCTAAAATCTATGTTTAAAGGCATACCGCTTGCTTGATTAGCGAGACTATTGAGCAAAGCATCATAATTTTGAGTGCTAAGACCAGAATTATCCAAAATACCTTGCATCGCCAAACGATTGCTTAAGGCACTAAACTGCCAAGCACTCAGGTCTTGATTAAAAGCAGCAGCCTGTTCAAACATCGACACAAAGAAATTCACATTACTAACATCCCAGCTGCTCAAATCTTGATTAAAACTATTAGCATTTCTAAATAAGAAGGACATATTCCTGGCACCAGTAACATTCCAGGAATTTAAAGGTTGATTGTAGCTTACAGAGCCATTGAACATACTATCCATGATCTCCACCTGTGCCACATTCCAACCGTTGATATTTTGATTAAAAGCGGTCGCATTTAAAAACATACGACTCATAGTAGTCACCGCGCTAACATTCCAATCTCCCAGAGGTTGGTCAAAGGAGGTAGCACCTTCAAACATGCGCGCCATATTGGTAACACTACCGACATTCCAACCATTTAAGTTTTGATTGAAATCTGTATTGTCTTCAAACATACGGCTCATATTGGTCACTTGGCTTACGTCCCATCCACCAATATCTTGATTGAACTTAGTGGCAGCAGCGCTCCCTTTAGCACTTCCCCCATCTGCCGCAAACATAGAAGCCATGTTGATGACATTAGCTACATTCCAGTTGTTGATATTACCATTAAAGTCATCGGCGCCATTGAACATCCCTTGCATATTAGTAACCTTACTTACATCCCAGCTATTGAGGTTTTGATTAAAATCACTCGCATTGCGGAACATCAATGCCATATTCTCCACATTGGAAACATCCCATCCATTGATATTTTGATTAAAGACTTGCGCCCCACTAAACACGCCCAACATGGTGGTTACCTGACCCACATTCCAACTACTGATATCTTGGTTAAAAGACCTTGCTCCTGAAAATAGGAATTCCATATCCGTCACTTTTTCAGGATTCCATCCAGAAATATCGTTGTTAAAACTATGCGCATCAATAAACATGCTCTCCATATTGGTGACATTGGAAACATCCCATGTACTAATATTCCCATTAAAACTACTAGCCCCTTTAAAGGTTCTTTGCATGGTGGTGACATTTGTAGTATTCCAATTGCTAAAATCTGGACTACCTATGCTGGTGTCTTCGAACATAGAAGACATATCGGCTACCAAAGACAAGTCTGGAGTGTCGGTAGCGTTTATGGTTAAATTCCCTGCTCTTTGAAACATATTGGCCATTTGCTCCCATTGGATATTACCCCATTGCTCTACCGTTCTAATAGCATCTCTTAGCTGAAGACTATTAAAAGGCGCCCAAGGATAGGAGCCTGTTATTTCTACCGTGTAAACTCCTGCATTTGCGTAAACGTGAGTAGTACCCCCAGTATTCGCATCTATGGATTCTATGGTTCCATCTCCCCAGTCCACTGTATAATCATAGGTGAAACCACTCCCTCGTGGCAATCTGATAGACTCTCCGGCCCCTACTTCCCAAGTGAATATAAAGGGTATGGAACCCGCAACGGCTTCGGTTACATCGTTCAAGCTTATCGTTGCGATTATTGTTTCTGATTGGGTATTGGCAGTAACCAAAATTTCAGCACTGATGGTGGGGTTCGTCTCAAAATCAAAAACCCCAGCATTGGCAACGGTGAGTTCCCCAGTAGTTGCATTGATAGCCATAGCCCCATCTGGTGTTTGGCTGTTGATCGTAAAATTGAGATCTCCTACCGTAGCACTGGCATTCACCGTACCTATGACCTGGCCATTTGTAGGATTCTCGTCAAGACTAGCCGTAAAGTTATCGGCGGTAATAGCGGTTTCATCCACATCTGTGAGGGTAATAGTCACCGTTGCAGTTTTGCGTTGATCTCCTACGGTGGCTACGACTGTCGCTTGTAGTATGGGATTAACCTCAAAATCAAAAAGAGCGACATCTGCCACTTCCAAAGCGCCCGTTTCAGCATTGATAGCAAAAGCGCCTGCAGGATTCTGGTCTTCTAGACTAAAAATAATCTCTCCGCTATCGGTAGTTGCTGAAATAGTCCCCAAGGCCAGATTGGTATTGCTAGGATTCTCAGCAAGGGTAGCGCTGAAGTTTTCAATGGTGATGGTTGCTGGAATTGGTGGATCGGTTCCGGGGTTGTCATCATCATTACTGCAGGACCAAAGCAAAAGCAGACCCAAAAAGGCCCAAAAGGGTTTAAACGAAATTCTCATAGATGCCATACGTTCTTTTTAACGATTTATAATTTGTAGATTTTCTAAAAAAATAACCCCTATAACACCCCCAAGAATGGGGATCATAAGGGTTCTCTAGGCAAAAATAAATTGCTTAAATGGCGTTCGTTTTTATAAACTTCTAAACAGTAATTTCGGGTAGCTAGAAGGTAAGGTTCACCTTTTAAAGTTGTTTTGATTTCTCGAAGAAGCTCTTATATACCTACAACTGTATATACCTACAACTGTTGAATAAGTGCTAAGAATTCTTCCTTTTTTTCTCTTGATATGGCCGCTGTAAGCTCCCCTTCCATTTGGATATAGCCACCATCGGATTTGACATACTTTTTAAGATGTAGTAAGTTGATGAGATACGAACGATGTGGGCGATAAAAACTAGGGACTTTCCGCAAAATACCTACAAAATGTTTGAGTGGCTTACTTATGGTAATCGTTTTGCCTTCTTTAAGAAAAAACTGGGTGTACATACTATCGGCCTTAAGCATAACGATTTGATCAAAGGGAACAAATTCAATTCCGTCGTATACGGGCAAGGCAATCTTTTCAAACCGCTGCTGTTGCAAAAAAGTCTTAAGGGCGTCTAATTTTTCATGCATTTTTGAGGAGCCAATGAAGGCAATGGCCTTATTGACCGCGTTGCGTACCTGATCTGGCCCCAGTGGTTTTAGCAAGTAGTCGATAGCCGCCAGTTGAAACGCTTCTAGTGCATATTTGCGATAGGCGGTAGTAAAAATAATTTCGAAGTTTTGGACTTCCTTATCAATGAAATCTAGGATTTCAAGACCAGAACGATCTGGCATTTCAATATCTAAAAAAACAACTTCTGGGGCCTGTTGCTGTATTATGGTAACGCCTTGCATCAAACGCTCAGCCTGATAGATCTGGGTGATCTTTGGGCAATTTTCTTGGATGAGAACACGCAACAGATTTCGAGCTTTGGCTTCGTCGTCAATAATCAATGCTTTCATGAAAGGGGTTTTGATAGGGGGATAATAAGATCGACCTGGGTACCGCTAGGGTTGCCCTCTTCATCGACTAAATCATGGATTTTTATCCCTATTTGCCGTTCATTTCGATAATTTAAAAGTTGCAACCGATTTGTTGTAGCCCTTGTCGCGAAGGAAGGATGCCCTTTTTGCTTTCGTGCTTGGGCATAGGCGCGGCCAACCCCATTATCGGTGATGGTGCACCCCAATTGGTCTTGCGCTTTTAAGGAGAATTGTACTGCTACACGCCGTTGCTCCTTTTTATGTAGTAATCCATGGACTATAGCATTTTCCACAAATGGCTGAATGAGCATGGCTGGTATTTCCCACCATTGAGACACCTCTGGAGCTACGATAATTTCAAAATCAAAAGAGCCTTCAAAACGGAGTTTCTCCAATTCTAAATAAGCCGTCAGACTTTCTACTTCGTCGTGGATGCTGTTTTGACCAATCTCACTAAAATCCAAATAGGAACGTATAAGTGTAGCGAATTTTTGAAGATAGGTACTGGCTTCTCGTTTTTTATTCATCACCACATACTCTTGAATAGCATTGAGAGCATTGAAAATAAAATGAGGGTTCATCTGTGCCTTAAGAGCCTTGAGCTCACTATCTCTAAATTGTTTTTCTAGGGCCAATTGTTTTTGAGCTTGTTGTAGTTCAAAAACAACCAACGCTGCCTGTTGCTGTGCTGCTCTTTTTTTGGTGTATATCTGATAAAATAATACAGTGGTGATCAACAGTATTCCGAGGCCAAGAAGGAGGTAATTTTTAAGACGGCCATTGGCCTTTACCAAAGTAATTTCTGCCCGAGCGGCTTCTTTCTCTGCTTTAATTTTTTCCGTTTCATATTTGGTCTTCCATTCCGCCACGAGGTTATGGCGCTCCATGTTGGCTAAGGAGTCTTTTAACGTATTGTATTGCTTATTGGCCAAATGAGCTGCCTCTTTTTCACCCAAAATACTATAACTGATAAATAATTTTTGATAGATATCCCTTGAGTTGGCCATTCTTCCCGCCTCTCTAAAGATTTGCCCCGCTTTATGGTAATAGGGCACCGCAGCTTGGTGTTTATTTTGAACACTGTTCAGATTGCCAAGACTGATGTAATTGGCTGCGGCATTGGTCTTTTGACCTTGGGACAAGAAATAGGCTAGAGAAATGGTCAAATTTTGCTCCGCTTCTTCAAAATGTCGTAGCCCAATCTGCGCCAGTGCCATAGTTGCTCTAGTCAACATTGCTACATGTACAGCATCGGCTTTTTGCGTTATTTGTAAGCCTTCTTTATAAGCCGATTCCGCATCTGCAAAGCGTTCCATCCTTCTATAAACATTCCCTAAATCATAATACAATCTTCCCTTTTGGGCACTTGGCGCTTCTCCCTTAAAAAGTTGGATATTGTTTTTACACAAAGCCAGAGCGTCTTCCAAATAGCGCGCTTCTTGATAGAGGGCTAAAAGCCCCCTATTGGCAATTACTTGTTGCCCAATGTTGGTATTAGCTGTTGCCAAGTCGACCGCTTCTTGAAAAGTTATTAGAGCGCTATCTCTTTTAGCTTGCAAGCGATAGCTATGCCCTTTTTCGACCATCGCTTCAAAAGCAAGGTCGTAATCTGCTATAGCATTAGCGCCTACCAACGCTTTTTTAGCATAAACCAGATATTGATCCAAATCCACTGGCCTATAAGCCTTTGCTACTGCTACATACAATTGTATTACTGTTGTATCTGCCAAAGAGGGCTTCTCGAGGAGACGCAACAAACTATCAACTTTATGGGTATGCTGTGAATGGAGCGCAACACAAAAAAAGAAGCACAGGGTCTTACTTAAAAATCGCAATACGGTCTTTTTTACGAAGCTAGTGTTTCTCTAAAAAATGGCTACTCTCAACTTTTTAAAAGGTAAACTCCGACTTCTAAGCAGTTCCCTGTGAATTTTAATAACGAAGTGATGCAGACTTTTTCCATATGCTAAAAAATCAAGATTCGAACGATGTTCATAAACTCATTTAAGCTTTTTCAATTTTTGCATTACTCCAAAAA
>JBCDGY010000213.1:0-5479 GCA_039414375.1 Bacteroidota bacterium
CAAAAAACTGATGGACAATAGGGTAGGCAAAACTATAGATGTTCCACGCTTGGACCATCATTCCAAAATCGGGAGACACTTCGTACATACTACCGGGGAGGGCGTAACTAAACGAGCGTACCATACGCTCTAAATAATTTAAAGCAACATTAGGTCTACCATAATTGTTTTCGGCACGCGCTTGAACACCGGTAGGGAGGGTCATTACCGCTCCAGTATAGTTAAAGATTGGTGGGGCTTTGTAAGCGCCGGCGTCTGCACCTGCCGAAGCATCACGGTCGATACCGGTTACAAATACCCCAAAGGGATTTACATATCGCTTAGCAGTTTCCAAGGCTTGTAAGGCTTTGGTACTATCGGCAAGACCTACTTCCATAGGGGTATTTACAACCCAATTACGGTGCATTACAAAAGGTCGTGCTGTGTCTGATGGGTTTTCAATAATATACTTTCGCGTGGCTTCCAATTCCGCAGTTGCCCACGGTTTATCAAGGGTGTCAGCGCGCACTAAAGCATCTTCTAGCAAATGTAGCGCTTGCTTGTCGGTTCCTATAAAATCGGCATAAGCCCCAAAGTCTTCCGACCAAAATTGCGTATTGATTTGATCCTTAAGCCTATTTGCTTTGTTGGTATAGCGCCTAGCAGAAAGGGTATCGCCTAAGGCCCGAGCAATTTGCGCCGCGTCGGCAAATCCTTTTTGGGTATAGGAGGCCACATCGATCATTTCACTGTCCAGACCATGGATTTCCATCATGCCAAAGCCTTCGGGGAAACCATTACCGTCGTCATCGTTATCTGCTATTAACCAGGCCAACCCTTTTCTAACTGTTGGGAAATATCGTTTTAAAAAGGCATCATCTCCATTCCATTGGTAAATCTGCCAAATTAAAGAAGCAAATTGTGGGGTTTCGTTGATATTACCGGGATTAAAAACAGCGCCATTCGAAGACATTTCATGGATAATTCGACCATTACCGCGATTCACAACATTGGAAACACTATCCAATAAGCGTATGGTTTTATAAACAGGCTGTTCTTGACCTATAGCCATATACCCCATTAGTGCATATTCACTATCTACTCCAAACCACCAGGGATAGTCTGGAATGCCGGCGCCAATACCTGTGCCTATTTCTGGTACGGTGCGCACCAACCAATCACAATTGTATTTGAGCCATTCAAAAGTGGTTTGTATTTTGGGATCTGGTACGGATAGTTTGGTTTGTTTGGCTAATTGTTGATACCGCTGTTGCTTGGCTTCAAAGCGTTTTGGCCAATCGTACTGCAAGTCTTGTAGGGACTGTAGGGCGCGATCTTCATTCTTATAAGAGCCGGCGATAGCAATGTTTATATATTTTTCTGCGTTTGGCGCTAATGTCAAAGTATAAGCCAAGGTATGGGAGCTTCCCAGCCCTTCTTTGGTATTTGTAATAGTTCCGCGGTTTCCAGGTTTACGATCTGCTGCGAAGGCTACGTACCATGGATTTAAGCTGTCTTTAACGATCCATCCACCTAAAGCGGGATGGTATCTGCCGTTGTCCGGGCCATCAATCATATTGTTACGTTCGCCCAACCATGTTGGGCGTAAATCGGTATGGCCAGTAAAAATGAGCTTAAATTCTTGTAATTGATCACTATTATTGGTGATAACCAATTGTAATACCAAGCCCTCAACGTCATCGGGGACAAATTGCCATCGCTCAATCGTAAGGCCCCTTTCCTTCAAATGGAAAGTATGTTGGTTGGCGAAAGGGTAATTGGTAAATCGATCAGCTTTGTTCAGACGGTCTGTACCATCGCGAAAATGAAGGTCTATGTCAAAACCATCCATTAATTTAATAGGGTGGTTCCATATACCGCCCATTTCTCCTTTAATGTGCCAACCAAGGGAAGGGAATGTACCGTCTTGATGCCCTACCATGTATACACGATTGCCTGCAGTTACAAAGGGTGAGGGTAAATAGTCTTCTTTACCCACTAAACTAGGGGTTTCAGCCAATAAATCCCCCATTTTGGGGGTTTCAGCCACCTTGTTACAACAGGTTAATAAGAATGTACAACCTAAAGAGAAAAGGAAACTGTATTTCATGTGATCCTATTTATTTTTCGAGTGATTACAGTAAATATCCCCATCATCGTTCCACTGTTTGCCGAAGTTTTAATCCTGGATGTTGTATTGGTTTAAAATTTTGTTTTTCACTGAAAGTGAATAAACTGAAAACTACCAATATTTTCAGTATCTCATATAAAGAGATCTTTCCGTCATGTAATTAGCATCTCACTTCTTACCAATCTTACTAAGACTTCACAAACCTATTTCAATCATAACTGTTGGTATGAATAAAACAATCAAGCACCATTCCTACCCGAAAATTTTATTAAAAATAGGGAGATTCCTAAAGGTAACCGACCCATTTTCATTTTCAGCATGTAACTTCGTAATACCAACAGTATCCGAAGTACATGGAGGCAACCTTGCAAAAATACCTGCCCGAAAGAGCTGTAGCCCCTTGTTTTGAATTGATTAAGCACCACGGGATTCACTTAAAAATTGTCAATCACCGGGAAACACGCCATGGAGATTATCGAAGGTTACCCAATGGCCAACATATTATCACGGTTAACGCCTCCCTTAATCCGTATCGCTTTTTGATCACCCTTATACACGAAATAGCACATTTGGTAGCTTTTGATCGTTATGGGAGGACCATTAAACCTCATGGTACAGCTTGGAAACGTACTTTTCAGGAGTTAATGGTGCCCTTTATAAGGCCGGAAATATTTCCATCTCAATTGTTACCACTACTGGCCACACATTTCAAAAACCCCAGAGCCAGCAGTAGTACGGATGCGCGACTGTCTATTGCATTAAAAGCCTTTGATAGCAAACAACAATCAGAAAATACTTACGTTTTTGAATTGCCTAAGGGTAGTGTTTTTCGTCTGTATAACGGTAAGTTATTCAAAAAGGGCGACAAAAGAATTAAACGCTATGAGTGTATAGAAATGGCGACAGGCAAACTGTATCTTTTTCAGCCTCATGCGGAAGTGGAACATGTTCGTTGAACAGATTATAGCGCGATAGCAAAACATTTTTAATATGAAGAACAATTATTACGCGGTTTTAATGGCAGGGGGTGTGGGCTCTCGCTTTTGGCCGCTGAGCACCACCGACAACCCCAAGCAGTTTCACGACATGTTGGGAACAGGGAAAACTTTGCTACAGAAAACGTTTGATCGGTTGGCACGATTTATTCCTGAAAAGCAGATTTTGATTCTTACCAATGAGAGATATAACGATTTGGTTTTAGAACAGTTGCCTCAAGTAAAACAGGATCAAGTGGTTTTAGAGCCCGCCATGCGCAATACAGCGCCCTGTATTTTGTATGCGGCGCTCAAAATACAAAAATGGAATCCTGACGCAGTGATGATCGTAGCACCTAGTGACCATTGGATTGAAGATGAAGCGGCTTTTGAAGAAGATGTAACCACCTGTTTTCAAAAATGTGCAGACGAAGCTGTTCTGTGTACCTTAGGCATTACGCCTAAAAATCCCAATACAGGCTTTGGATATATAGAATACGAAAAAACAGATCCAAATGCGCTAAAGAAAGTAGCGCAATTTCGGGAAAAACCAGACTTGGAAACAGCTCAGTCGTTTCTAGAGCAAGGTAATTTTCTTTGGAATGCAGGTATTTTTATGTGGAGTGTAAATACTATTGTGAACGCCTTTGCCAAACACCAACCTACGCAACACGAATTGTTTTCGAAAGGCAATGCTTATTATAACACTCCTAAAGAAGCTGCTTTTATACAGGAATACTATCCGCAGGCAGCAAACATTTCCATTGATTATGCCATTTTAGAGCCCTCTAAGGCTATTTATAGTTTGCCAGCCACTTTTGATTGGAACGACCTTGGTACCTGGGGTGCCCTACATGAAAAGTTGGAAAAGGATGAGACCAACAATGCCGTAGTTAATGCCAATACGTTACTGATAGACACCAAAGGAAACATGATTCGCTCTCCCAAAAACAAGGTGGTTGTTATAGAAGGCTTGGAAGACTATATTATTGTTGATAAAGAAGAGGTATTGCTGATTTATCCCAAATCCAAACAACAAGACATAAAAAAGGTTCGTAACCAAGTAAGTGATACATTTGGAGAACATTTCGCATAACCTATGGATAACAAAAATTTATTCAAAGAAGAAGAAAATTCTGTAGAAACCAATTCTGATGAGGTAAAAAAAGATTTTAAAGGGTTACTGGGTAGCGTCCGTAAGTTCACTTTAGAGCTTTTAGAGATTCGTAGCAATACCGATCCGGTAGCTACCAAAGAATCAATTATTGCCGATATTCCTTTTAAAGGGCATACCTCTTGGATTTTAATTTGCTCCATTTTTATTGCCTCGATAGGGCTAAATGCCAATTCTACAGCGGTTGTTATTGGTGCGATGTTAATTTCTCCTCTTATGGGGCCTATTCTAGGTATGGGCATGTCGTTGGCTATTAATGATGTGGACTTGCTTCGCCGTTCGGTGAAGAACTTTGTGGTGATGGTAGTACTAAGTGTATTAACAGCCTATCTTTTCTTTGCTGTTTTTCCTTTGCGTGACGAGTCTTCAGAGCTTCTAGCGCGTACCAAGCCGGATATTCGAGATGTGCTGATTGCTTTCTTTGGAGGGCTTGCTCTAGTTATCGCTAGAGCTAAGAAGGGTACTATCGCCAGTGTAATTTTTGGGGTGGCTATTGCTACAGCCTTAATGCCACCATTGTGTACCGTTGGTTTTGGTTTGGCTATAGGCAAGCTTTCCTATGCCTTTGGCGCCATGTATTTGTTTACTATTAATACCATCTTTATAGGTCTCGCTACCTTTTTGGTGATCAAATATCTTCGATTTCCCATGGTACGCTATGCCAACTCTAAGCGAAGACGTTTTATTGCCAATATCGCCTCTTTGGTGGGGCTCGCGGTTATGATTCCCGCAGGGTTCACCTTTTATAATGCACTTCGGGAAAGCCGCTTTGCAGCGGATGCCCAGCAATTTATTCATAACGAACTGGAAACCTTGCCTAACGCCTCCTACCTCAAACGCAATGTACATTTGGAATACGATCCAAAAGGAGAAAGCCGCATTGAATTGTTTTCATTTGGAGAGTATCAAATACCAGAATCCACTTTGGGTATCTTAAATGCACGCTTAAAGGATTATTCGGGGTTGAAAAATACAGTAGTAACCGTAAACCAATCTCGAAATAGTAGTTTGGATGAACTCAAATATATGCAAGCCCTTCGCGAACGGGATTCCCTTGATCTATTAGGTCGTACTGCACAGATTGCTTTTTTACAAAACAAGGTATTAGAATTGACTGCACTTGAAAAAATGAAAATTCCTTTTCAAGAAGTCGTATCAGAAGCCAAAATCAATTACAGCGATTTAGAAGCAATGGGATTTGCTTATCAGATAAAAACCAAC
>JBCDGY010000214.1:0-5470 GCA_039414375.1 Bacteroidota bacterium
GTTATATATGACTTCAAAAAAAGGTATTACAGTTACCGAAGCAACTAGAAAGTTAGAGCACTATTGCGTCTACCAAGAACGTTGCCATCAAGAAGTCATTCAAAAACTAAAACGCCTAGGTATGGGTACAATCGCCATTGACCATATCGTTGCGCACTTGATAACCCATAAATTTTTAAATGAAGAGCGCTTTGCGAGAAGTTTTGCCAGGGGTAAATTCCATCAAAAAAAATGGGGTAGAAATCGTATTATATCCGAACTCAAACAAAGAAATATTTCTGAGTTCAATATACGCTTAGCACTTCAAGAAATTAACCCTCACGAGTACTTAGAAGTATTTGATGCTTTGGTTGACAAAAGACTCATCGAGATCAATAACGCACCTCTACAAAAGCGAAAACGAAAGTTAGCGGATTATTTAATTTATCGTGGATGGGAATCGCATTTGGTATATGAAAAAGTGAATGAACTTCTATAACCTCAATGCTGCAGAGATCTCGAGAGACCTTTGCAGAATGGGTAAAAAAGTGATATACAATTCAAACTATGGAAAATTTCGTTCTTCTCAAAAATTTTAAGTCTTCACAACCAGGAGGTTGCTTCGGGTTAAAATTTCATCGGGCGTCAAACTTTCCACATACTTTGAATTTTGCAAAGGTCTCCTCGAAGCTTCTACGTGTAATTTGCAATTAAACTCATTTGGATAATACAGCCTTTTGAGTTCTTACAATTGCTTGCTCGTTTTTCCAATCGATCCAAGACTGCCCTTGCAACTTGCGCATCCCGTTGTCAAAATGCCTCATAATAAGAATATTGTATAAGGCTTTAGCAAAGTGTTTTGGCCTTCGAGCGACTGCCCTTAAGCTCATTGAAAATCCAGGGGATAGGTATTTCATATGATGCCAATATCCTTCCGGAATATACAGCACGTCCCCATGTTGTAGATGAGCAATATGACCCTTTGCTTGCCTCAAAGCAGGCCATTGTTCCAAATCAGGATCAGCAAAATCTATATCTTCTCTAGTGATAAGAGAAAGCGGTATTTTATAAAGGTACTTGGTTTGTGATTGTGAGAAAAGAATACACTGTTTGTTACCTGCAAAATGGAAATGAAAAATGTTGG
This sequence comes from Bacteroidota bacterium, assembly GCA_039414375.1. Classification (GTDB taxonomy): domain Bacteria; phylum Bacteroidota; class Bacteroidia; order Flavobacteriales; family Flavobacteriaceae; genus Croceivirga. The sequence continues at coordinate 1,124 of JBCDGY010000214.1, forward strand.
CCAAATCAATATCGTAATGCATGAAGGTATGGCTGTTTGAACCTCCAAAAAACAACATCGGTAAAGCTTTCATTAATCGTAAACCAAAATCAGGAAGCGAGTAATCCTTTCGTATTTCTGGAACTTCCTTTAACAAGTTCCAAAGAAAAATCCGATAGGGTGTGGGGCCTTGCTTTAGTAAATCGATATACTCAGACATCTTCATGCGCGCATGAGGCTCGTTAAAACCTTCATCGTATCTCACAGGGCGATCATCATACAACGGCACTTGCTTATCGCCGGCAACCTTTTTGATATAGTCTAGGTTCCATTTGTGATACGCAGGCCATTCCTTAATACACCCTTCAAGAACAACTGGCTGCTGAGGCTTAAAATAGTCTCGCAAAAATACATCAGGAGAGGGCATAGCCACTCTAGGAATTTCTGTAAGGTTAAGGCCCAAACTACGGTTGTTTAGATCGACTAAATTAAGAAAAGTGTAGTTAGCCCGATTATTTTCGCGCCATGGACGCATCTTTGGCTATCTCATTCCGTTCAATGCGATGTCCCGGGCGTGACCATTTGGGCTTTTCCCCTAGTGGTGCAATAATGGAGTTTTCCGCTTCTATGGTTTCTGGTTGAGGATGCTTTTCAAAAGCTTTTTGAGGGGTTATTCCCAATTGCTTAAACAATGCCATATCGTCATCCACATTAGGGTTTGGAGTAGTCAACAATTTATCCCCTGCAAATATAGAATTGGCTCCCGCGAAAAAGCACAACGCCTGTCCCTCCTGACTCATATCTGTTCTGCCAGCAGATAATCGCACTTGTGTTTTTGGCATTACAATTCTTGTAGTGGCAACCATGCGAATCATATCCCAAATAGCTACTGGCTTTTCGGATTCCATAGGGGTACCTTCAACCGCAACTAAGGCATTTATAGGCACTGATTCCGGTTGTGGATCCAATGTTGCGAGGGCTACCAACATCCCAGCACGATCGGTGAGGGCTTCGCCCATCCCAATAATACCTCCACTGCAAACGGTAACATTAGTCTTCCGAACATTTTCAATGGTTTGCAAACGATCTTCGTAGCCTCTAGTAGATATTACTTCTTTATAATACTCTTCAGAAGTATCCAGGTTATGATTATAGGCATATAATCCCGCCTCAGCTAAACGCTGGGCTTGGTTTTCAGTTACCATACCCAAAGTACAGCATACCTCCATATCCAATTTATTGATGGTACGCACCATCTCTAATACTTGGTCAAATTCTGGACCGTCTTTCACATTACGCCAGGCCGCTCCCATACACACCCTTGAACTTCCGGAGGCTTTTGCCCTTAATGCCTGAGCTTTTACCTGTCTAACAGACATTAGATCGTTACCTTCAATATCGGTATGATATCTCGCTGCTTGAGGACAATACCCACAATCTTCTGGGCAACCCCCTGTTTTTATACTTAACAAGGTAGATACCTGAACTGTGTTAGGGTCGTGGTTGGTTCTATGAATAGTGGCAGCCTCGTAAAGCAACTCCATTAAAGGCTTGTTATAAATCTCAAGAATCTCTTCTTTGGTCCAGTCGTGTCTAGTTGTACTCATACAATCAAAAGTAGGAAATATAAATTGATGCTACTGTTATAAACACTTGATATCAAGTGTTCCCTTTGGAGAGTATTACTGAAACTGCATTACCTCCAAAACCTACCGCATTTACCATAATGTTTTTAAAGGACTTGGGTTTGGAACGCTCCGTTAGATACGGAATGGTTGGTGAAGCCATCCCCTGGAGCATTAAAACCGCCATTTCCAGACTGAGTGCGCCAGAGGCACCAAATGTATGTCCTAGTTTCCATTTATTCGTAGTGAGGTAAGGCAAATAATCACCAAAAGTCTTTTCAATTGCTCGATATTCAGATAAGTCCCCTTTAATGGTGCCAGGAGCGTGCATCACAATGGCATCCACCGTATTTAACGAGGCACTTTTCACGGCCATAGCCATAGCAGTCTGAAAACAATGCGCATCCGAAGAAATCGAAACACCATGTACCAAAGGCTCCGTGGCATATCCAATCCCGTCAATAGTAGCTAAAGCGTCTTTCTTAAAGCCCTTTTCCAAGCAAATCATGGCAGCACCCTCGCCAAGCACCATCGTATTCTCGGTCTTTTTCAAATCGAGTGCTCTACAGGGATAAGGGTCCTCCTTTTTTCGGGAATAGATTTTTAGTGCCCTCATTTGGGCTATCGTGAACGCTGTTAAGGCAGCCTCGCTACCCCCTACTAAAAACTTATTACACATACCACTTTGCAACCAAGCTACTCCGTTTAAAAGGGCGTGCAGCGCAGTGGAGCAAGTAATAGAATGTGAGATGGCGGGCCCCTGGCATTGTAAATCGTGCGCTACCCAAGAGGCGATATTCCCCATAGTAGTGGTTGGAGAGGTTGCTGTAGGAACCGTTCCAGTATCCAAAAACTGATGGTAGTAACGTTCAAAAAGTGCAGTAGCCCCTCGAGAGGAGCCAATATTGATTCCAAAATGATCTCCTCTTTGCCATTTCGCCTTTTTAATTGCCCTTCGGGCTGTGAGCATGGCAAATAAAACAGTATCGTCCAAACCTTTAAATCGTGTATCAGAGCCTCGCAATGCTTCAGCAGCGTCACTTTCTCCTTGTGGTAATTGGCCTACCCACGATAGTTCCTCCCCCGATTCCATTTCAGTAAGGTAATGACGCTCATTGTCATAAGCTTTGCGAATCGTAGTGGTATCCCCTCCTAAAGCGGACACCGAGGATAGTGCGGTAATCTGAATGGCGGACATGATTTGCTAAAAAGTTTCCAGTAGGTATTGTAAACTATTATAGATCTTTTGCAATTCATCTGGCGTAATTACATAAGGAGGCAATACGTAAACCGTGTTCCCTAGCGGTCTTAAAATCACCCCCTGCTCTAAGAAGAACTGATACAATTGGTCTCGCAACTGGCCATATCTGTCCATTTTCAAATTCAAATCTAGGGCGAGAATAACACCCAGGCTACGTATTTCTTTTACTTTAGGATGTCCTTCGATTTTCTTTTGAAACTGTTGATGGGCTGCTGTTATTCTGGCGATGTTGTCTTGCATTGATTTTGACAGCAATAGTTCCAAACCTGCAATGGCAGCAGCACAACCCACGGGATGGGCGCTGAAAGTATGCGCATGAAAAAAACCTTTAGACACCTCCGTACTTAGAAAGGCTTCAAAAATACGTTCAGAAGTACTGGTGATACTCAAAGGAAACATACCCGCGGTCAGGGCTTTACTCAAGCACAAGATGTCAGGTAATGAGGTCAGGTGATCACAGGCAAAGTTTTTTCCCGTTTTTCCAAAACCTGTCATAATTTCATCCGCAATGCAAATGACTTCATGTTGTTGGAAACGGGTAATCAGCCGGTCCAAGCCCGTTGCGCAATGAAACTTCATCCCTGCTGCCCCTTGTACCAAAGGCTCAAAAACAAAAGCAGCCACTTGGTGGTCGTTGCAAATGGTATCTATTTGCTGCTCCAGCGCATTAATATTGGTAGCTGTTGGCGTTGGAATTCGAATGACTTTGAGCAAAAAGTCCTCAAACGGGCCATTGTAGGAAGATAGTCCAGAGGCGCTCATAGCAGCAAAAGTATCGCCGTGAAAGCCATCTTCAAATGCTACCAGCGTGTCTCTTTTTTCTCCTTTATTAAAAAAAAATTGTAGGGCCATTTTAATGGCAGCTTCAATGGCCGTTGATCCATTGTCGTTAAAAAAGATCCGCGATTGGTTTGGTGGAAGCAAAGGCAATAACAACTGAGCAAGTTGTACGGCTGGTTCATGCGTAAAACCACTAAACATCACAAAATCCAGCTTTTGCATTTGGTTGGTCATAGCAGTCACCAGATGTTCATTACCATGACCGTACATTGCAGTATACCAAGACGCAATACCGTCGATATACGTTTTTCCATCCTCGTCCCACAACAAAGCCCCTTTTGACTTAACAATACCCAATGGGGGTAGGGCCGTTTTATGCTGCGTAAGCGGATGCCATAAATGATGACTGTCCTTTACGACTAGCGAAGAAGTTATTATTGCCGGTATTTGCTCCACAAGAATGCCAATAAACCACAAAAATAGGACTTAAGTTGCAGTCTGATGTAAATCTGCTATTACTGGGGTAAGTTGACCACTTCCTATTCGATAGTAGTTGATTATTTATACTATCCTAATTATTGTCTGGTAAAATACTCCTATTTAACCTTACCTTATGTTACATACGGATCGATTGAATCACTTTCTACCACCAGCTTTTGCAAAAGGCAAGTTATCCACATTGTCTTCACATCTATTTCTAAA
>JBCDGY010000215.1:0-5446 GCA_039414375.1 Bacteroidota bacterium
GGTAATGCAAAGCGGTATTTAGATCAAATGGCGCTTCTTTAATGATAAAGGAGCTATGGGTTTGTGTATTAATATGTCTAAGGACAGGATTCATGATCTATGCAAAATAAGAGGCGATAACCCTAGAAAAAATAGGAGGAATTACAGCCAATTTTGTGGGAACCCTTGTGGGTGCCTTTGTTTACTTTTAGCGGAAAATACTACTTTTTCATTATATAAAATGTGATCAAAGGCATGCGATTTACAAATGGCAAAACAATCTTTGCGTATTGGGCTTGATTTTGGAACGGAAGCTAATGGATACCTATTATGATAGAAAGTGTACCACAAATACGAGCTATGGATGGTCTTAAGAAGGAATCGAAAATGCCTTTGGGCTTAGGTTCTTATGCCCTCGCATGGAGCTTGGGGGTACCTGGAAAAATGCCTAAAAAACCACTTTCTGCGTTCGAATTTATAGATATGGCCAAGAGTTTAGACTTGACTCTTGTACAAATGGACGATAATATTCCCTTGCACAACTATACCACGACAGAACTAAATGATCTAAAACATCACGCCTACCAACAGGGCATAGCGGTGGAAGTGGGTACCCGTAAACTGGAAACAGATCATATTTTAAACTATTTGGATATCGCCAAGGAATTTGCGTCTCCATTTTTACGTGTAGTGATCGATGCTAAGGATTACGAACCTGAACCAACCACAGTAATTTCAGTATTAAAATCCGTGATGCCCTCTTTTGAGAAAGCAGGGGTTTATTTGGCTTTAGAAAATCACGATCGTTTTACCGCAGCCACTTTTGTGGATATTATTACAAAAACTGCTTCGGAATATGTTAAAATATGTCTGGACTCTGTGAATTCCTTGGGAGCCGGGGAGGGGGTGGCTGAAGTAACCAAAACACTAGCTCCTCACGTGATTAATCTGCATCTTAAGGAGTATCAAATTGCAAGGGTGTGGCATAATATGGGTTTTACCGTAGAAGGGCGTCCCTTAGGACAAGGACAGCTGCCATTAGCATGGATGCTATCCTGTTTGCCGGCAGATTGTTTGAGTGCTACTTTGGAGTTATGGCCTGCTCCCGAGGCTAACTTGGAACAGACCATTACCAAAGAACAAAATTGGGTAAAAGAAAGTGTGCACTATTGGAAAACGCATTTTGCCCACTAATAAAATCGCCTACTTCATTTATAAATGAACTTGTAGGACATTAGAAATTAAAGAACAACTAAAACAAAGATTAAAGAAGATATGAAAAGTGTATGTATTGTCGGGGCAGGTGGTAAAATGGGAATGCGGATAACGCAAAACTTAAAAGACGCTCCTTATGAAATGCGTTATTTGGAAGTCAGTGAAGCAGGTGTTGCGCGGTTACAAGATTTAGGAGTTGCGGTTTCTGAGGAAGCTGATACCGTTCCTGGGGCAGATATGGTCATTTTGGCAGTACCTGATACCATCTTAGGTAGAGTTTCCACACAAATCGTTCCTCAGATGAAGCCTGGTGCGCTAGCCGTTACTTTAGATCCCGCTGTGGCACTGGCTGGAAAACTATACCATCGTGATGATGTTCCTTATTTTATTGCACATCCTGCACATCCTTCAATTTTTAATTGGGAGCCTTCGCCGGATGCTCAAAAAGACTATTTTGGTGGGGTTTTGGCGAAGCAAACCGTAGTCTGTGCTATAGTTAATGGTGATGATACGATGTATGAAATGGGAGAGACCTTAGCCAAAACAATGTATGCGCCGGTGAGTAAAGCTTATCGTATGACGGCTGAACAAATGGGGCTTTTGGAACCGGCTTTGGTGGAAACCTTGTGCTCTACCTTACAGGTAATTGTTCGCGAGGGTTTGGATGAGGTGGTTTCCCGTGGGGTTCCTGCTGAGGCGGCTAAAGAGTTTCTATTAGGGCACCTCAACATTCAGTTGGCTGTGTTGTATGACGAAATTCCTGGAGCGGTGTTTTCCGATGCTGCTAATAAGGCCATAGAACGCGGTAAGCCATTATTGATCAATAAAGACTGGAAGAAGGTGTTTGAACCAGATAATGTATTGGAACAAATTAAAGACATCACCTAAGTTGAAGAAACTGAGATTTGCAATTATAGGATGTGGTTTTTGGTCTCAATTTCAATTGGCTGCTTGGCTGGAATTGGAAGGAGTGGAATGTGTGGCCCTTTACAACCGAACATTGGAAAAGGCCACCGCCCTGGCCGATCGATTTGGTGTCCCTAAAGTATACGACGATATCGATGTATTACTGGCCGAAGAACAACTAGATTTTGTAGACATTGTCAGCAATGTAGAAACACACCTCCATTTCGTAGAGAAAGCATTACAGGCAGGTATTTCAAAAATTATTTGTCAAAAACCCATGGGCCCTGATTTGGAGATCAGTAAAAAAATGCTTGATCTAACGATCCAAGCTGGAGCTGATTTTTATATCCATGAAAACTACCGATGGGAAAAACCAATACAGCAAGTCAAGAAAATAATGGAGACTGGAGAAATCGGAACCGTTTTTAAAGGTCGTATTTCCTTTTTATCGGGCTATCCTGTTTTTGACAACCAACCCTTTTTGGCCGAACTGGATAAGTTTATTCTAACAGATATGGGATCCCATATCTTGGATGTGGTCCGATTTTTATTTGGGGAATGCCGTCAATTGTTTTGTAATACCCAAACTGTTAATCCTGCGATCAAAGGAGAAGATGTAGCTACTTTATTGATGCGTATGCATAATGGTACCACTGTTTATAGCGAACTATCCTACGCCTCGGTAATGGAACACGATTGCTTTACGACGCTATATGCCGTTATTGAAGGAGATAAAGGTTCAATAGCATTAGGCCCTCACAATGAAATTCGGGTTACCACCCTATCAGGTACCAGAATAGAAAAGGTGGACTTGCCGTATTATGAATGGGCAGATCCGGACTACCAGGTAATTCACACCGCTATTGTACCAACGAATCAGGATATTCTTTGGGACATGCAAGGGAAGCACGTTTCCGATAATCGAGGGGTCTCTAATTTTGAGACGGTAAAATTAGTTTGGGCGGCCTATGCCTCAGCAGAACAGCACAAAGCCATAGATTTAGACCATTTCGCTTAAGAGAAAGTTGCCCATGCGCAAATGCTATTTTGTTTGACCTTTTTCCGAGGCTCAGCTTGCTATAAGCATATTTTATTTCCGTAAAACTGTCACCTTGTCATGTTGTTGTAGATGGCATAATCATTGACTTCAATAAGTGGTAACAATTAAAAAAGACAGCATGAGCAAAATAATAGGAATTGACTTGGGAACTACAAACTCCTGCGTTTCCGTAATGGAAGGTAACGAGCCTGTAGTGATACCCAATGCAGAAGGCAAGCGAACCACCCCATCGGTTATTGCTTTTGTAGACGGAGGAGAGATTAAAGTTGGTGATCCTGCTAAAAGACAGGCCGTAACCAATCCACACAAAACAATATATTCTATAAAGCGATTTATGGGTAACAAATACTCAGAATCTCAAAAAGAAGCGAATAGGGTACCCTATAATGTGGTCAAAGGCGATAACGATACCCCTAGAGTAGATATCGATGGCCGTTTGTACACCCCACAAGAACTATCTGCTATGATTCTTCAAAAAATGAAGAAAACAGCGGAAGACTATCTTGGGCAAGACGTTTCACGAGCAGTGATTACCGTGCCTGCCTATTTTAATGATTCACAACGACAGGCTACTAAGGAAGCTGGTGAAATTGCCGGGCTTACCGTAGAACGGATTATTAACGAGCCTACCGCCGCCTCTTTGGCATACGGACTCGATAAAAAAGATACCGATCAAAAGATTGTTGTATTTGATTTCGGTGGGGGTACCCATGATGTATCCATTTTAGAATTGGGAGATGGCGTTTTTGAAGTACTGGCTACCGATGGAGATACGCACTTAGGTGGTGATGATGTAGATCAAAAGATTATTGATTGGTTAGCCGAAGAATTCAAAGCGGAGGAAAGTATGGATCTTCGCGATGATGCCATGGCATTACAAAGACTTCGCGAAGCCGCTGAAAAGGCTAAGATAGAATTGTCTTCTTCCGCACAAACAGAGATCAACTTGCCCTATGTAACAGCAACAGCTTCAGGTCCTAAGCACTTGGTAAGAACCTTAAGTAAAGCTAAGTTTGAGCAGCTTATAGGTGATTTGGTGAGGCGTACAATTGAACCTTGTGAAACTGCTTTAAAGTCTGCGGGTCTCTCTAAATCCGATATTGACGAAATTATTTTGGTTGGAGGTTCTACCAGAATTCCTGCGGTTCAAGAAGCCGTAGAAAAGTTCTTTGGCAAAAAACCTTCTAAAGGTGTAAATCCTGACGAAGTAGTTGCTATTGGAGCTTCTATTCAAGGTGGGGTTTTGACAGGAGACGTTAAGGATGTATTGCTACTAGACGTTACACCACTTTCGTTGGGTATTGAAACTATGGGTAGCGTCAATACGAAGTTGATTGAGGCTAATACTACCATACCTACCAAAAAATCTCAGGTATTTTCAACGGCAGCAGACAATCAGCCCTCTGTAGAAATTCACGTTCTACAAGGAGAGCGACCTATGGCCTCGGATAACAAAACTATTGGAAGATTTCACTTAGATGGGATTCCTCCTGCACCAAGAGGGACGCCTCAAATCGAAGTAACTTTCGATATTGATGCTAATGGTATTATTAAAGTATCTGCTACAGACAAGGCTACTGGAAAATCCCAGGATATCCGTATTGAGGCTTCCTCTGGACTAACCGAGGAAGAAATTCAGAAAATGAAAGCAGAAGCAGAAGCCAATGCTGAAGCTGATAAAGCGGCGAAAGACAAGGCGGATAAGCTTAATGAAGCAGATGGAATGATCTTCCAAACCGAAAAGCAATTAAGCGAGTTTGGCGATAAGCTATCCGCGGATAAGAAAAAGCCTATTGAGGAAGCTTTGGAAGAATTGAAAAAGGCTTACGAGACCAAAGATGTTACGCTAATTGAGCCAGCACTTGCCAAGATAAACGAAGCTTGGAAAACTGCCTCAGAAGAAATGTATAAGGCACAGGCCGAGGCTGCTCAAGCTGGTGGAGCTACCGCAGGTGGAGATCCACAAGGCGGTGATACTACTAGTGACGCTACTGCTGAGGGTGACAATGTGGAGGATGTAGATTTTGAAGAAGTAAAATAAGTCTTTCCATTTTTGGATATAAAAAAGAAGCCGTCTCGATACCAGATCGGGGCGGTTTTTTCATTTTAGGTGATATCGGTTTTTATAGTTGGTTTTAAATTTATGCAGAGAATTAATTTGGATTATTAGGCTGCTTTTTTTCTCATATTGTGTGCTAAAGCATGTAAAGCGAACTCTAATTCAACTTTTTCTAATCCTCTATGTGTAAATCGTTTGAAGTTTCGGTTTGATTTAATATGCCCAAA
>JBCDGY010000216.1:0-5443 GCA_039414375.1 Bacteroidota bacterium
CTCCCCATGGTAAATACCTCCGGTATACTGCGCGGGATTTTGGGTATGGTCATGGATATAGGCCACCATCAGATACCATTGGTCCAATGCGGGAAGGTCTTTGCTAAAGAAATAGGGATTGAGGTTTGGCTGCCCATTATGCCCCATGATACGGGGATCGTCTCCCCAATGGCCAGGGCCAAAATAGGTGTTGCCCTCTAAGGAGCCGCTGCGCTTCATCCATACCGTAAGGCGGTAGGTTTTACTGGCATCAATAGGCAGGGGATCGGTAACAAAACCGCCGTTGTTGGAGTTATTGGGGTTACCCTTGCCCACCCAGAGTAGCGCATTGCCAAAAGGGCCAGCACCTTGCTCTCGGTTGTTATTGGCCAAAGGACCAACGGCTAAAGCCATTGATATTGCCATTACCAGGCGTCCAATTGGCCAATAGCGGATCTAATAAGTTTTGCGATTGGAGGGGTGCCATGGCCAATAAGGCAAAGGCTACCCAGAGGTAGTTTTTCACGTGCATAGGTTGTAAGATTTGGGTTCTCTTCGTCGATAGTTACGCACCAGAAAACGATAGAAGTGCAAAAATATTGACGAAACAAAGCTATTTGATTGAGACTACAAAAAAAAGGAAAAAGACGGTTTTTGGATGAAATGCAGATTTTGGGGGTAAAGTGTGCTATTCTATCGATGAAATGCATTGTACGCCCCTTACAAAACCCCAATTTTTAGTGGAAATAAGATCATTGCACCCCCAAAAAACCTTCAAAAAAGTGAACTCATTTGAACTTTTTGGATTGTAGCGAAAATCAGAGATTTTTTGACCAATAGAAGTCTTTTTTGAGTTGCATAGCCGGGCTACGGAAGGATAAAAAGACGAAAAATGGGTGAAAAAGATCGATTTTTTAGCCAATTGAAAGAGTTTAAATGAGTTCAGTAAAAAAGTCTTTAGCAGGGAGCTAAGGAGATCGGTTTTATACGTAAATACCTTTGCCAAAAAGCTGAAAAATCTAATTGGCCTTAGGTTGCTATTGTCCTTTTTTTCGACGTATTTCAGCGCGACGCATGGGCATGGCATCAACGAGCGCAAACAATTTTTGTGGCGGTACTACAAAAGGAGCCTGATATTTTATCCCCCCATCTTTACCCACCAAGAGTAGGCCCTCAAAATCTTGAGGTATTCGCAGTTGTCGGCAAATTGCGGGTTGCGCAGCGGCGGTTGGCATCCAGACCACCATCTCCCTTTCCGCTAGGGCAGCAGTTTGGGTCTGGAGTACTTCTTGTTGCGACTGTAAGGCTGCATTTTCCTTACCTTGGTGCATCAGCAATACCAGCCGTTGCTTCCAACGGTAGTCTTCTAGTTTTTGGCTATACGTCAAGTGACTACTGAAAACTGCAATACATAATAAGAACAGCTTGACCAAAAGGGTAGGGGATATCAACAGCTTACCCAGCATGGCGCAGTGCTCCTTATCCTATAGAAGAAAAAATTTGTTGCATTTTCTCCTGCTCCTCATCCGCCAAAACAGGATCTACTAAGATGCGACCACTGTGTTCGTCGGTAATAATTTTTTTACGAGCTGCAATTTCTACTTGTATTTGAGGGGGAATGGTAAAGAAAGAACCTCCAGAAGCGCCGCGCTCTACAGGCACTACGGCCAATCCATTCTTCACATTGTCGCGAATGCGTTTATACGCTTTTACCAGACGCTCTTCAATTTTTTCCTCAAACTCTTCGGACTTTTTCAGTAGCGCTAACTCTTCTTTCTCAGTTTCTGCCATTATGGCATCTAGTTCCCCTTTTTTGTGTTTCAAATGGGTTTCACGCTCTGAGAGGCTCTCTTTGGTTTGAGAGATCACCTCTTTTTTCTGATCTATCTGTCCCTTAAATTCTTTGATGTGCTTTTCTGCCAATTGAATTTCCAGTTCTTGAAATTCGATTTCTTTACTCAAAGAATTGAATTCCCTACTATTGCGTACATTTTTTTGTTGCTCGTTGTATTTTTTGATGGCAGCTTTAGACTCTTCAATCAAGTTTTTCTTAGCTGTAATTTCAAAATTAACGGTCTCCACATCAGATTTTAATTTATCGATCCGAGTTTTAAGACCAGATACTTCGTCTTCTAGGTCGTCTACCTCTAAAGGAAGCTCGCCCCTTACGTTCCTGATCTCATCCACTCTGGAATCAATAAGCTGTAGATTGTAGAGTGCTCGTAATTTTTCTTCTACAGTGGTTTCTTTCGTTGCCATAAATTAAAAATACTTGATAGGATTAGTTACGCTTCGCGATAAAGTGACCGCAAAATTAGGAATTTTTTTATTAAGAAAATCCACTAATAGATTTTTTGTAAACTGCTCTGTTTCAAAGTGTCCCACATCGAGAAGGACGATTTGTCCTTCGGCTTGAAAAAATTGATGGTATTTGAGGTCCGCTGTAAGGAATACATCGGCCCCTTGTTTCAAGGCTGCGGGGATGGCAAAGCTACCGCTACCCCCTAAAACGGCTATCTTTTGCACCGGACGCCCGAGTAGGGCGCTGTGTCTTATGCCTCGGGCATTTAGGCGTTCTTTAACGTGTTCCAAAAAGGCTGTTTCTTCCATTGGGGCGCCCAGGGTGCCCAACATGCCCATGCCCATGTTTTGGTTGGTATTGTCTAAAGTAGTGATTTCATAAGCTACCTCTTCATAGGGATGATTGTGGAAGAGTGCCTTACGTATGTTTGATTCTGCTGCCGCCGCAAAGGTCATATGCAACTGTACTTCATCACCAAAATGCGTTTCCCCTCGCTTGCCCACCGTAGGGTTAGCGGCTTCTCCGGGTCTAAAACTGCCTTCCCCTTCTAGGGCAAAGCTGCAATGGTCGTAATTTCCAATGGTACCCGCCCCGGCCTCAAATAGCGCTTCTCGTAGGGATGCCAACTGCGCCTTTGGTACATGGGTTACCAATTTTTTAATAGTTCCCTTTTTGGGAAGTAGTATTTTGGGTTGGCGAATATCCAATACCTGACAGAGTTTGGCATTGACCCCCAAAGGACTGTTGTCTAATGCAGTGTGTACACAAAAAATAGCGATATCGTTTTTAATAGCTTTTAAAACTGTGCGCTCTACATAATCACGTCCCGTAAGCGTTTTTAGGCCCTTAAAAATAATGGGATGAAAACTGACAATAAGGTTACATTGCCCCGCAATGGCCTCGTCTACCACATGCTCCAAGGTGTCCAAAGTCACCAAAATACCGGTGACCTCCATGCTGGCATCACCGACCAAGAGGCCAACATTATCAAAATCTTCCGCATAGTGCAAGGGCGCTAGCGTTTCCAAATGCTGGGCAATATGAGCAACAGTCATGGTAGTACTTTTAGGGCCTAAGATAGATATTGAGACCTTTGTAGAAAAGGTAAAAAAGTGATGTGCTGTTCAAATTTTGTAATAATTGTGGACTCTTGAAAATTTTAAGTCCTCACAACCAAGAGGTTGCTGTGGGTTAAAATTTTATCGAGCGTCCAACTTTCCTAATACTTTGAATTCTGCAAAGGTCTCTATAAATTCGTCGCATGCGATGGTTGCGAAGAATAGCATGGCCCTTTTCCCTGCTGTATGGTCTGGTGGTTAACATCCGAAATATACTGTATGATTATGGCCTATTGCGGTCTACCGCCTTTGCGACGCCTACTATTTGTGTTGGGAATTTAAGTGTTGGGGGTACTGGAAAAACCCCTATGATTGAGTATTTGATAACGGCCTTACAGCCCAAGTATAAACTTGCGGTTTTAAGCCGTGGTTACAAGCGAAGCTCCAAAGGTTTTGTATTGGCCCAAAAGGACAGTACCGTGGCTACTTTAGGAGACGAACCTTTTCAGATCTATCAGAAATTCCCCGATACCGCCCTGGCTGTAGATGCCGATCGTTGTAATGGCATCAGGGAATTGGAAAAACAGCTTGGTCCGGACTTGATATTGCTGGACGACGCTTACCAACACCGACGGGTAAACCCCACCTTTGCTATCTTACTCACCACCTTTGCGAAGCCCTATACTGAGGACTGGTACCTACCTACTGGAGATTTGCGCGATGCCCGTTACGCTGCAAGGCGTGCCGATTGTATTGTTGTTACCAAATGTCCCGCCGCACTCACCGCCTCGGCCATGGAGGCTATGGCCCAAAAGTTGGCGATGCATCCTAGTCAGCCCGTAGTGTTTGCCACTTTGGTTTATGATTCTTATTTGTACAGCGAAAACACTAAAACACCTTTGCAACAATGGAAACAAAGCCCGTTTACCTTGGTAACGGGGATTGCTAACCCAACACCTTTGGTGGACTATCTAAAGGCGCAGGGATTGGTATTTGAGCATTTGGCTTTTCCGGATCACCATAACTTTTCTAACCAAGAATTGGCGTTGCTCAGCACCAAAAACAATATTGTTACTACTGAAAAAGACTATGCACGCTTGCAGTTTAAATTAGCGGGATTGCATTACGTAAAGGTGGCTCATTCTTTTTTAGAGGGAGGGGATCAGCTTTTGTTAGCAGCCTTACACCAGCAGCTTAAGCATCGTCGCTAACCTTGCTCTTAAAGACATATTCCCCTATTTTTTGGTAAAACACCTCTGGCTTAAAGGGTTTGGTGACTACTGCATTACATCCTGCCGCATAGAATTCTTCCAGGCTATCTTCCATGGAAATAGCAGTTAAGGCAATAATGGGAATTTCCGGATTAAACTTTCTGATTTGAATGGTTGCCTCGGTACCACTAATTCCTGGCATGTGGATGTCCATCAAAATACAATCGTAGGTATTGTTTTTCGCGGCGTCAATAGCTTCGTTACCATTGTTGGCGATATCTGAAGTAATGTCTTTCTTAGCCAACATTTTTTTTGTGATAACCTGATTGATTTTGTTATCCTCAACAATAAGAATGTGGAGTCCTTCGAAATCAAAGTCTTCAACTTCCATTTCAACTTCTATCTCTTCCTCCACTGCATTTTCCTCTACTTTTAGCGCTAGGTCAAAATAGAAAGTACTTCCCTCTCCCAATTTACTTTTAAGACCAATCTTGGTGTTGAAAATACCAAGGAGGCTCTTGACTATGGTCAGGCCTAGTCCCGTACCGCCGTATTCCCTATTGATTTGGATAGAGCCCTGCTCGAAACTGTCAAAAATATTCTTTTGTTGCTGTTCTGAAATACCGATTCCATTATCGGCCACTTCAAAATAGACGGTGACATTGTCTTCATCCTTGCTTTTTAGCTTGGCCGCAACATCTACTTGCCCATCTTGGGTGAACTTTATAGCGTTGCCAATAAGGTTCATAAAGACCTGAGATATTTTTAGGGGATCTCCTAACAGATTTAATGGAATATTGTTATCGTATTCCAGCACTACTTTGGTATTGGTTTCCTTAGCATTTTGCTGTAGCGTATCGATAACGTCCGTCAATACTTTTCGGAGTTTGAAC
>JBCDGY010000217.1:0-5443 GCA_039414375.1 Bacteroidota bacterium
AAATGAAAGCTCAATATCATTATCAAGTGGAATAAACATCGGAAAATCTTCGGATGAATTAACTTCATTCTTTCTTCTAAAGATTCTTATTATGTTTTGTTCATTTCCGGCTACGTAAACCCTGAAAGTTGTGTCTTTAACCCGGGATTCGAAGGTGTCATAACCGCTAAATCCAGTAGAGAATTCAGTATCAATTAAACTGTTTTCCCCTATTCTCTTTCCAAAAGGATATAACGTGCGCACTTCAAAATTGTCTGAATCACTGAGGGGAAAGAAATTATTTAGATTGACCGTAATGAATGTTTTTCTAGGAAAAAAATAATCCTTTTCAATTATAGTGTCTCTTTGACTAATAGAAAAAATGGAGAAACCTATGTCCGATTTTGAATTACCTACTAGGTTATCGGTTCTAATGAATCGATTAACATCTAACTTAGCATCATCAATATCAACTGTAAAAAACCCTTTTGCCGCTGGTCCAAGTTCATCGTTTTCAATAAAGAAACTTTCATTTACAATACCGTTTTCATCGGATTCAACCTCTATTATCCTCCTTATACTTCCACCGAGACCTGCATTACTAATTCTGTAGTTTAAATTGACTTTTACACCTTGTAGTGGTTCATCCTCATTTGAAAAAAAACTCAATTTAAGGGTTGAACAGTCCGCATCACAGCCAACGTTAGTATCGTCTTCAATACAACCGTATACCAACAAAGAAATTGATACAATAAATAACTTTATAAAAGGCAATTTCTGAATTCTTAAATCAATAATATGAATTGTTGTTTCTCTCAGGCTGTCCATATCCTAGTTTATTACGGACCTTTAAATTTTATAAGGTAGTACTCTTAAAATATAATTATTCTCCCATGGCTGCTGCAACAGCAGCGGACAAGCGCTTGTAGGTACCATTTTGAAGACGGTCTCTTATCGCCGAAAATGCTTCTAGCGTCTCCACAATATCTTCCAATGTGTGAGTCGCCGTCGGAATCATACGAAGTAATATCAATCCCTTTGGAATAACAGGATATACCACTATAGAGCAGAATATACCATAGTTTTCACGTAAGTCTTTTACCAAAGCCATAGCCTCCGGGATACTTCCATTCAAGTACACTGGTGTAACACAGCTCGAGGTAGTACCAATATTAAAGCCGCGCTCTTTTAAACCATTTTGAAGGGCATTAACATTTTCCCAAAGTTTTGCTTTTAATTCCGGCATAGAACGCAACATGTCCAAACGTTTTAATGCGCCTTTCACAAAAACCATGGGTAAGGACTTGGCGAACATTTGGGAACGCATATTGTATTTCAGGAAATCGATAATCTCTTTATCAGCAGCTAAAAAAGCACCGATTCCCGCTAGAGACTTCGCGAAAGTTGCAAAATATACATCAATGTCATCTTGAATTCCTTGCTCTTCTCCAGCTCCAGCTCCTGTTGCTCCTAAAGTACCAAAGCCATGTGCATCATCAACTAAAAGTCTAAAACTATACTGTTCTTTCAAGGCAACTATTTGTTTTAGGATGCCTTGTTCCCCGCGCATTCCAAATACACCCTCTGAAATTACCAAGATACCTCCTCCTGTTTCTTGGGCCATTTTGGTAGCACGCTCTAAATTTTTCTCTAGACTCTCAACATCGTTGTGTTTGAAAGTAAAGCGTTTACCCATGTGCAGACGTACACCATCAATAATACAAGCATGGCAGTCTACATCATAAACAATAATATCGTCTTTAGCCACCAAAGCATCAATGCATGACATAATTCCTTGATAACCAAAATTCAGCAGGTAGGCAGATTCTTTTTTAACAAAGGCCGCCAACTCCTTTTCTAATTGTT
This sequence comes from Bacteroidota bacterium, assembly GCA_039414375.1. Taxonomy (GTDB): domain Bacteria; phylum Bacteroidota; class Bacteroidia; order Flavobacteriales; family Flavobacteriaceae; genus Croceivirga. The sequence continues at coordinate 1,846 of JBCDGY010000217.1, forward strand.
CGTGATAATCGGTATGGCCACTCATCATTCGAGCGCCCATGGGATAGGCTGCTCCGTGTTCCAAGGCAGCATCGGCATCAACCTTTTTAATTTCTGGTAAGTTGGCCAATCCTAAATAATCGTTAATACTCCATGTGATTACTTCTTTACCATGAAATCGCATTCGATTAGAAATTGGGCCTTCCAACTTTGGAAAAACAAAATACCCTTCAGCCTGAGAAGCCCACTTCCCTAACGGCCCTTTATTTTCAATAATTCTATCAAAAATGTCACGCATCTACCTATATCTTTTCTCCGGCTGCAAAAATAGCCAATTATAACGAGCTAACAATCTACTTCTGTTGGGAGTAAGAAAAACTCCTTGGGGCCATCAACATCAGACAAAGATTATACCCCAATTATTTGATGTATTCTATTTTTTTTGGTTTGGGTGCTTTATCCCCCTCAAAAAAGCCTTGATTGGTCATCCATTCATCACTGAAAACCTTACTCATGTAACGAGATCCGTGATCTGGAAAGATTATCACTACTTGACTGTCTGAATTGAATTCCCCCTCAGTATGATATTGAAGTACCGCTTGCATCGCTGCACCACTTGTATAGCCTACAAACAACCCTTCACTATGGGCTATATTTCGTGCCATATGCGCACTGTCCGCATCGGTTACTTTGATGTAACGATCTATGCTGTTAAAATCCGTAGCTGTCGGAATAAGATTTTTTCCAAGACCTTCTATACGATAGGGATAGACTTCGTTTTGATCGAACTCTCCAGTTTCGTGGTATTTTTTAAGCACAGAACCGTAGGCATCAACCCCAAGTATTTTAATATTTGGATTTTGTTCTTTCAAAAATCTTGCAGTTCCCGAAATGGTACCCCCGGTACCACTACAAGCCACTAAATGTGTAATTTGACCGTTGGTCTGCTTCCAAATCTCAGGACCTGTAGATCGATAATGTGCCTCAATATTTAAAGCATTAAAATATTGATTGATATATATAGAGCCAGGAGTTTCGGCGTGAAGCCGCTTGGCAACCTCGTAATATGACCTTGGATCTTCCGCGCTAACATGTGCGGGACATACATAAACCTTAGCGCCCATAGCCCTAAGCATATCTATTTTATCTGGGGACGACTTAGAACTTACCGCTAGAATACAGTTATATCCTTTAACCATGCTAGCCATCGCTAAGCTAAACCCTGTATTACCAGAGGTAGTTTCTATGATAGTGCTGTCTTTGTGAAGTAGCCCTTTACGTTCGGCCGCTGCTATAATATGAACCGCGATACGGTCTTTGGCAGAATGTCCTGGATTAAAAGCCTCTAGTTTGGCATAAAAATTTCCAGCAAGAGGTTCCGTGATTTTTCTTAAACGTACTAGCGGTGTATTACCAACCAAATCCAGTATAGAATCGTAAGCGTCAACGGTTTTCTTCATCGTCAAGTTAGGTTACTTATCCAGTAGATTTTCAGGCGTAAAAATAGCATTTTTAATTTTAAGGAATTTTACCTTCTAAATCTAGGAGAAAGGTATAGTTTTTAGCCCTTTCCTTTAAGGCCTCAAATCTTCCGGAAGCACCTCCATGTCCCGCTTCCATATTGGTATCCAAAAAGAGAAGATTACGGTTTGTTTTAAGAGTTCTTAGTTTTGCAACCCATTTGGCAGGTTCCCAATACTGCACTTGGGAATCGTGTAAACCTGTGGTAACATATAAGTGTGGATATGCCTGTGCTTTGACTTGATCGTAAGGAGAATAGGATTTGATATAGCTATAATATTCTGGGTTATTGGGATTACCCCATTCGTCGTATTCCCCAGTTGTTAGGGGTATGCTTTCGTCCAACATTGTAGTTACCACATCCACAAAAGGTACAGCAGCCACCACACCATTATACAATTGAGGAGCCTGATTAACAATGGCTCCCATAAGCAAACCACCAGCAGAACCTCCCATAGCATATAAGTGCTCCGCCTTAGTGTAGCCCTGTTCTATTAAATGTTTACTACAGTCAATAAAATCATTAAAAGTGTTCTTTTTGTTGAGTAATCGACCCTCTTCATACCAGGAACGACCTAAGTATTCCCCACCCCTAACATGTGCTATGGCAAAAATGAAGCCTCGATCCAAAAGACTCAACAATGTTGAAGAAAAGTAGGGGTCCATCGTGGAACCATATGCACCGTAACCATATTGCAGTAAGGGACTACTGCCATCTAAAGCGGTATTTTTATGGTAAACAACAGATATCGGTACTTGTTTGCCATCTCTGGCAGCGGCCCAAATCCTTTTAGACCGATAATTTGCTTTGTCAAATTGCCCACCCAATACTTCCTGCTGCTTTAAGGTTGTTTGCGCCTTGGTGTCCATATCGTATTCGAAGATGGTGTAAGGGGCCGTCATTGCGTTGAAAAAGTAACGCAATTTTGTAGTTTCAAAATCTAGATTGGTAGTAGTTCCGGCGATATAAGTTTCTCCTTCAAAAGGTATGTTGTATGCCGTACTACCATCCCAACGATGAACTTTTAATGTTGTTAGCCCTTTGACCCTTTCGGTTACCACATAATAGCTTTTAAAAATTTCGAGGTCTTCAAGCAATACTCCCGGTCGATGTGGAATAAATTCTTTCCAGTGCTTTGCTTCGGTATGGTTCACAGGAGTTTTCATCAACTTGAAATCTGTAGCACCATCTTTATTCGTTAAAATATAAAAGTGGTCTTCAAAATGGTTGATGTCGTACTCTAAGCCGCGAACTCTTGGGGAAAATACCTGAAACTCCGCTTCAGGTCTATCAGCTTTCAAGATACGATATTCGGAGGTTAAAGTGCTGTAAGAGCCAATAACAATATACGCTCTTGACTTTGTTTTATAGACAAACGTATTAAAGGTGTCATCGCTCTCGTGATATACCAGTTGGTCCTGTTCCGTAGCGGTCCCTAGCGTGTGCTTGTATATTTTATCGGAGCGTAAAGTAACGGTGTCCTTTTTTGTATAGAAAATAGTTTTGTTATCTGCAGCCCACACCGCTCCACCCGTAGTATTTTCAATGTGGTCCTCCAGAATTTCTCCAGTAATTAAATTTTTAATCTTAAGGGTGTATTGCCGTCGAGATACCGTATCTATTCCGTAAACAGCAAGTTCATTATTAGGGCTCACAGAAATCCCTCTGAGGTTAAAGTAATCCAATCCTTTTGCGAGCGCATTGCAATCGAACATTACTTTTTCATTTGCCTCTAGACTCCCTTTCTTTCTAGCATAGATGGGGTACTCTTTTCCTTCTTCGTAACGTGTAATATAATAGTATCCATTGAGCATATAAGGAACCGAAGTATCATCTTCCTTAATCCGTGACCGCATCTCCTTAAAAAGTGTTTCTTGAAAGTCGACTGTATGTGCTGTCATGTCCTTGTAATAGGCATTCTCCGCCTCCAAATAGTCAATTACTTCAGGGTTATCTCGGTCCTTCAACCAATAATAATTGTCAACCCTAACATCACCATGTAGTTCTAATTGTTTTGGATGTTGCTTTGCGGTTGGTGGTTTCGGTGTCATTTGCTTTTGATTTGTTGTACATGCGGTGAATCCTAAAAAGGCTAAA
>JBCDGY010000218.1:0-5350 GCA_039414375.1 Bacteroidota bacterium
CCGGAGTTAGCCGCGATTTTTGAATTGCCTCCTTTACCACCCTTACCACCCTTGCCAGTAGAAGGTTTTGATTATGATGAATATGAAAAAGACGGAGATAGCTATCTCGAAGAATGGTCTGATGGTTTTAAAAAGGAGTTTAGCGAGAAATATCAGAAGAAAGTAGAAGCATGGCAAAAAAAGAAGGAGAAGTCTATTGAGAAGTGGGAGGAGCGCAACGCTGCTAAATTGGAGGCTAGGGAGGCGCGTGTAAAGTCCAAAACCATGATAAAAATGAACAACGACCGTGATAATCGTCTTGGGGCTTCTGCAGATAGTGCGAATAAGGGCAAAGTTCAAAAGCGAATCACCATTACTATGCCCAAATCACTTCAATTGCAAATGAATGTAAAACATGGAGCGGTAATCATGGCAGCGGCCATTAAAAACTTGAAAGCCAATCTTAGACATACCAGCTTTAGCGCCAATACTATTGAGGGAACTGAAACTGATATTGTAGCTGCATACGCCCCAATAGTGATCAAAAAATGGAATTTTGGGAAACTCCGAACAGATTATATCGATAAGGTTGCCATTAATGAGGTGGGAGCGTTGCGATTAAAAACAGTTTCTTCAAACGTAACTATTGAAAAATTGAATGATAGGGCTATGGTAGACCATAACCTTGGCGTTTTAAAAATCAATCAAATAGCACCCTCTTTTACTGATTTGGATATTTCGGTTACCAATGGAGAAGTAGCGTGTAAAGTGCCAACCCAAGGGGTAGCACTTTACATTAATGGATCTCAATCTTCGGTAGATTATCCTCAAAATTGGGATATGACCCGTATTGAGAACAACGAGCATGTTATCCATAAGGGATCTCTTGGGTCACGCGGATCTCAAAAATCGATTACTATCCACTCAGAATTTAGCGAGGTTACCATAGTTGACTAATTAACCTCGTCTCATTTACCCCCTTCGTTATTGGTGGGCCTCTTCTTTTAGAAAATCTTTGAAGTTAGCTTTAAATCGATTCAAGCGTGGAATGGAAACTGCCCGCACATAAGAGTTATTTGGGTTGCGTCGTTCAAAGTCTTGGTGATATTCCTCTGCTTTCCAAAATTTGGTAAAAGCCTTTATTTCTGTTACAATAGGCCTATCGTATACTTCTTGGCCCTCCAGTAGTCGTTTATAATCTTCAATAGTCTTTTTCTCGGCATCACTTTTATAAAAAGCAATAGAACGGTATTGTGTTCCACTATCAGGACCCTGTCTATTAAGGGAAGTAGGGTCATGGGAGCCGAAGAATACTTGTACCAAGGCAAGGAAAGATATTTCCTTAGGATCGTAGTAGACCTGCACGGCTTCGGCATGCTTAGTTCGTCCATAAGCCACCTGCTCATAAGTGGGGCTTACTTCATCTCCTCCAGCGTAACCAGAAATCACTTCTTGTACCCCTTTTACACTTTCAAAAATAGCCTCTACACACCAAAAGCAACCACTAGCAAAGTAGGCGGTTTCAAATTGTTGTAGTTCCGCTGTGGTTAGGGGGGTCTTTTGTGTTTTGGTTACCTCGAGGGCAGCAGTAGTCGTTGTGCTTTTTGCACGCATTTCACAACCCATTAGGGTAGAAGAGGCGAATAGGAATAATAAAAATTGTTTCATAATATCGTTTTAAAATAAGTCAAGACACATCTTATAACCTTACACAGACAGGGTTAAAATAATATTGCGACTAACAAATATATCGCTAGACAGTCTTTTTAGGTTGTTGATTAAGACAGTTTTAAATACCTTCCTCTATAAAATCAAAATTTATTCTCATTACAGAGATTAAAGAAACAAGCGTTAGTAAATATGGTGTTTGTCCCAATTTTGGAACCTGGGAGTAATCTTGAAGCCTACTGCCCATTGGATTTATCAGATACTAATCCTGAGCTGGAAGCCATAGACCTGTCAAAACCTGAAGTTTGTCAAAACTATATCGAAGCAGTGCTCGCTCGTAACAAAGCACAAATTGCATATGGGGGCTATTTGGAACGCAGAACAATTTATGTAACCCCACGTTTTTCTGGTGCTCAAAATCGAAACATCCATTTGGGGGTTGATTTTTGGGCAAGCGCTGGAACTAAGGTTTTAGTCCCCTATGATGGAGTAGTGCATTCTTTCGCCCACCACAGTGATCCTGGTAATTATGGCCCAACGATAATTCTAAAACACCAAATGGGTAGTCAAGCTTTTTTTACGCTTTATGGTCATCTTTCTTTAGCATCTTTGGAAAATATCTGTCTTGCCGATGAGGTCAAAAAAGGAGCGGTTCTTGGTACATTAGGCACCCCTGACATTAACGGGGGATATGCGTCTCATCTTCATTTTCAATCGATTTTAGATATAGCATACTACCAAGGTGATTATCCTGGAGTTTGTGCAGAGGCAGATCTTGATTTTTTCAAGGCGAATTGTCCTAATCCCTTGGAAATCTTAGGGATGGTAAACAGTTTTCGATAAAATGTAAGATTTTACTGACTAAATATATTTTTTTCAACTTTTTCTTTAGGATTGTTCAACTTATGGTGCCAATTTTGCCATTGATCGATAATATGGAGAGATGGACGATTTTAGTGGTTTGATAGGGGTTTAATTCTTACTTTAGCACGCACTCGCGTAAGAAGAATATGGCTATCTTCTTTAGAAGTGCCAACCTTTAAAAACCATATAAACTACAGAAGAAGAGCTTTTTTGTAGTGTAGTTTGGAGGGCTTCGAATATGGTTTCTCTTTTGCGTCTCTGCCAATCATAAGCAATGAGACGGACCGGATGTCGGTACCGAGGAACTACACGTAAACCAATTTAAGCTAAAAAGCGCCATGGACATTTTATCACTAGTCTGTTTTTTCAGTAGTATGGTTTTTGTAGCCGCAGCCATTGTAATCAATATTAGGTTGTCGAAACACCTTTCAAAAAAGCGAGATGCATTTCCTATCGATTCCACTTCTAATCGGTAAACTGCATTTCTTATCGGTGTGTTGTTCTTAGGGGCAATTACGGTTACCGATGATTTTAATCACTTCACAGATTTTTGTGTTTTTAAACGAAAAATTGGCCTCAGACGACGAGTTATCTTCTACCTAAGTTGACCTTGATACTAACTTTACCCCAGTATTAAAGATCAACATCATGAAAGCTATTATCACCCTTTGCACCGTTTTATTCTTTGCTATCACAGCAATGGCACAAGTTGAAAAACAAGAGGTAAAGGTGGTTACAACTACTGTAGATGTTGTTTTAGATATTACTATTGAAAAGATGCAAACCAATACTACAATAGCCCGAGTATACCGTTTTAAAAATTCTAAGATCAAAAAGGCGCTTTCTTTTACAATTAAGAACCAAAGGGCTAAAATGGCCTAAGCGAACGGGAACTACAATTTTTATCTTTCAACATATCAATTAGCAGACTTATAGCGTTCGTACTTTTTATAGCGATATGACCTGCCTAATTGTTCTAAAAGTTGATTATCACGAAACGATTTATTCGGGAACATTCACGTGGTTTCCTAAAAACAGGGCATTTAGAAATAGTCTATTGGTGCCATACCAAGAACCTCTAAAGTTGGGATTATCTGCAAAGAGTACGACCCTGCCACTACCCAAGGGGCTCACAACTAATGAAGCGGCATGTTTTAAAAAGGTTTCTGTATTCTCTTTAGTGATAAAACCATCGACATGGGCTTTTTTGGCATACTTCGCGACAGTAGCATAAGTATTTTTACTGGGCTTTAGCCAAACTGTGTTGTTTTTGTAAATTGGAATTTGCGTATCGTGATAACCAAAGGCTAGAGGATGGGTGATATCCAAATCCACTTTTAAAATGATACCGCCTACCCTATCCTTCCCAATATTCTCTCGGGCATCCACATAGGGTTTTCTTTCTACATTCGAGGTATCTTTTTCCTTTTCAATCAATTGCTCCTCAACTAATTCTTGTTTTAGCAACCATTCGGACGCTCTGCCAATGGTGACTAGCGTGTTTCCTTTTTTTACCCAGTCTTGCAATCGACGCTGCTGTTTATCTGATAGCTGATACCTACCTGAAACCAAAACAAAAACATTGTATCGATCCAAATTGACCCTTTCTAAATTTCTCAGTGGAATTTTTGTGATGGGCATTTGTACTCTGGCATCCAATAAGTGCCAAACTTCCCCGGCCTCGTAAGAACTCACCCCATCGCCTATAAGCATGGCAGCCTTTGGTTTCGTTAGTGGGCGTATATTTCGGCTTCCCAAGTCGATGCCTCTTGTGCTATATCCCGTTTTAACGGCATAAATCGGTACCTGATATAATTGTTGTGCCTTTTGAATCACTTCAAAGACCTTCTGTGATCCAGTTTTTTGTAGTGGCACCGGCACTACTAGGGCACCATAGTTGAAAGCCTGTTTGCCACTTTCGGTTTGTATTTCAAAGGGCTTGAATGCTGTTGATACTTTTATGTTATGATCTTGTAAATAGTACAGCACTGCCGGTGCATTGTAATCATCGTAATCAATAATGTAGGCATAATTGGATGCTATTACAGGTTTTGGTGTGGCCATACCCTCAGTAGTTGTGACCTTCTCGCCAAGATTTAAGGTAGATACGGATTTATATTTTATGTTATAGAAATTCGCTACCGACCAGGCTGAGGCATCATAGTATACGCTATCTCGATACTTATCATAAGTTTCAAAAAAAGTCTGTACCATTCTGTACTGAGGTTGCCGCGTAGGAACGGTGTAGCCTTCGTTTGTGCGGTATACCGCTACTTTATGAAGCAACAGTTTGTCGATAAAGGCTTTCATTCGGTTTTGGTCATAGTCCTCTTTGAAGGTGTAGCCTTTAATTCTAGTTTTAGCAGCATTGGTTAAGGCGCTTTTAAAAAAGTCTTGTTGGTATTTCCTGAGGTAAGCCTTGTTAGCCACGGCGGCCTCTAAAGCGGCTATAGAGGATATATATTGATTTCTTATGGTGAAAGGAAAAGTAAGTTTTCCGAAAGCTGTTTCTTGTACATGGCCTCTTGAGCTGGCTTGTTCAAAGAGCAATCCAAGCCCCCCTTGAAGGTCAGGGTAGGACGAGCCATACCCGGGATAGGTACCATCAAATACTTCTTTGGTAAAATAAAAAGATCCTACACTATCCATGGCCTTGGCGAAGTAGTTGCCAAAAAGGTTGTTTAAGTCTATATAATTCTCTTTGGGCATTATTGGGTCTAAGGAACCGTTGTCTTTCATAGGCTCAAAGAAATACGTCTACCCAGGCGGCGTACTGGGCGGCGGACGGATGGAGTTCGTCGGCAGCGACCCAGTCGGCGCGGGACTGGCGGGAGATGGC
>JBCDGY010000219.1:0-5336 GCA_039414375.1 Bacteroidota bacterium
TAGCTCCATAGGATTTTTTGTTATGTATAAAATTAGGTGTTTTCATGTTTAGTGTCAGATGCGGTCTTTTGTCATTATAGGTTTGAATTGATTCTTTCACCAATTTTCTGAGTTCCTTTCCCGTATTGCATTGATGGAGAAGGAATTCATCCTTTAAGATACCGTTGACGCGCTCTGCCAGCGCGTTTTGATAACAGTCATATCCATCGGTCATAGAAGGCCTGATACCGTTTTCGGCCAATAACCTCTGGTAAAGGGCCGAGCAATACTGTATACCCCTATCGGAATGGTGCACCAATATTCCATTGGTGATTCTGTTCCCAATGGCCATTTGCAGGGCTTTGACCATATTTTCAGCACCCATATCATCGCTGAGGTGGTACCCCATTATCTTTCTGCTGAAGGCGTCCGTGACTAAGGAGAGGTAGTGGGTGCGTTCCCTACTCTTAATGTAGGTGATATCACTGACAAAGTACTGTTCCACACGGGTAGGCTTTATATCCTTCATAAGGTTGGGGTGCTTCCTCAACCAATGTTTGGAGTTGGTGGTCTTGACATAGTTCTTCCTTGGTCTGACCAGCATCGATTCCGAGCGCAGGTAATCAAATAGGGCGTCCCTACCTATTTTTATCCCTTGTTGGTCAAACTCTTTCTTTAAGAGGTAATAGAGTTTTCGTGTACCTATTCTTGGCATTCGCATACGAATTCCCATTACCAAGGGCTTTATCCGAGAAAGCTCGTGCCTCCGTACTTCTTGGCGTTTGATACTTTGGTAGAACCCTTGTCGGGATATCCCGAACAATCGACAACAACGGGAGAGGCTCACCCCTTGTTCCTGTCGGATGCGCTGGATTGTTGGGACAAATACTTTTTTCTGATCGAGGTACCATATTGGCTATCGGATATATCGATCATCGTGTTGAGCACCTTGTTCTTTAATTTCTCATCCTCCAACTCACGCTCCAAACGCTTGATCTTTTGTGCAGGGGTCTCTTTTGATTTCGATTTCATTAGCAGGGCGGGTTTGCTCCAGTCCAAACTACCATGTTTCCGCAACCATACCAAAACGGTGCTCCTACCTTGGATGCCATACTTCTTCTGAGCCTGTTTATAGGTCAAATCGCCCTTTTCAACTTGGGATACCACAGCCAATTTAAAGCCCATGTTGTAATCACTCTGAGTACGCTTCTTCTTGATTTCATTTACTTTCATAAAATAAGTCGATTTTGTGTCAACTTATTTCAGGACGGGACAACCCCAAAGAAAAAGCCTTGGAATACACCAAGGCTTTTTTTAAATACAAAAATTAGAAAACGAACGATTTAATCAAAAGTGTTTTTCGGGCAATACCTTGGTCTGTTACTACGGACACCGTATAAACTCCTGTTTGTAGGCCAGTAACATCAAGTATTGCTTTGGAAGTTCCAGAAGGGCCAAAGTTTTGGGTTTTGCTAATCACATTTTGAAGCTGCGGATAAATGGTTACGGATTGTATACGGCTTGGGGCATCGGCTAGGGTACCCAAGTGTACTATTTCTACGGTTACATAATCGGTAGCGGTATTGGGGTATAGCAATACTGCTTGCTCCAATGTTTGCAGGCTATTTTCCCCATTGTCCATGGTGACACCCATAATGCCACCTGGGTCGCCACCGCCACCACCGGTACCGCCACCACCGCCACCGCCACTACTGCGGTGCCGTACAGAAAGGGTGCGTGCACCTCCCCTACCACAGCGGTTTACGCCCATCAATTGTACCAAACCAGATCTTTTCCCATAGCCGGTAAACATTTGAGCGCCCAAACGATAATTTGTATTCCTGCGAATTTGCCAATCGTTGCCAAAATAGTCGAATTGTGATACCCGCTTAAAAGGGTAGGGCAGTCGCCATTCGTAAGAGGTAGCACCCTGGGCAGCCCCTCCATTGTAAGTAACCAAAGCCCCCGTGTTTACTACTGTAGGGCCACTTAAACTGCTAGGTGACGCTGGCCGCCCCACCCAAACGGTTTTGGTAAGTACCCGGGTATTGCCGCATTGCGAAGAGCTAATGGTTGCTCTTAGGGTAACGCTACGCCGGTAACTGTTGGCTGGGGTTCTAAAGCGGGTGATGGCACTCCGGCTATTTACAGGTCGTGCCACATTAAGGTCACTTGAACTCCACAGTATTGTAGCATCTCCAGCTAGGTCTACGGAATAGGTGTCTTCGGTACATAAGTAACTACTTCCCACTATTTCCGGAGCCCCACAAACAAAGGTACAGTCGAAGTTTGTGTGGTCATTGCGCAACTCATCGGCCAACCAATTGCCATTTCTTTGGTTAAAGCTCAAATGTATTTCATTGGTATTGGCATTGTTAAAACTACTGGTAAAGTTCTGGAAGGGAATCGCCCTACTGCCTGTGGGGCGGTTGCCCACGGCATAACTTCTTCTATAGTCGCTGGTGTTAAGGGTAACGCCCCCACCTCCAACATCTAGGGCACTGGCAGTGGGTATAAACCCTACCTGAGGTACCACTTCGATATTATAGCCATAATTGCCCAACAGATTGGATTCGAACTCGGGATCGCCTCCTATCGTACCCAAAGACGGATTCTGACCTCCGGGGATATCATCAAAACGCAAATCGCCATTTTGGGAGGAAGCGTTTCGCTCAGTTATGGTACGGCGGATATCTGCCAACCAAAGTAGTTTTTTATAATAGCGAATAGAGCCCTCGTAAATACGTGCCGTGCCACTATTGGGGAAGGCTTTTACCTCAAAATTGGCTTTTAAGGATGCCTTACCCGGTAAAAAGCCCAAGGCGGTGGTGGCCACATCCCCTAATGCGATACCCACTAAGGAACCCAATCCGGTAACCCCGAGCGCCAAATCTCCTAAAAAGTTGGTATTGGCCTCAGCAGAGAGCTTAAAAAGGCGCTGGTTGCTGCCCACCCCAAAACCTTGGGCACAATGGCTCCCATTGCTTAGCGCCACATTGCGGGTTTGGCGGGGATAGCCCATCTGGCGCAGCTCTTGCTGCCAGGCGTCATGCACGTCGTTATTAATCTTAAAATTGGAATCCACATAATTGATCAACAGCTGCTTTACTGCAGGTTGGTCAATAAGGTCCTTGGCATCCCCCACAGGAAGGCTTCCCGAGGCTAAAGGCAGCCCTATTTGCCCTACAGGTGTGGTAATCACATCGGCCAATAGATGGCGCGCAAAATAGAGGTAACCCGGAGGCACATGTGCTCCCAGATGCGGGGCATCGTGGCTGATATACAAGCTGGTTTCATGGTCTTCCCCCCGATTTTCCATATCGCGCAAGGCATAGCGGGCGATAACCCCACCCATGCTTTGCCCCAAAACAATATTGGGGGCGTTACCACTTTTCATCTCATTGACACGATCGATCACCGCTTGCAGTACATAGGCATTGCGTCGCAAATCGTCCACCCCATTGTCCCAGTTGACATAGACAATATCAAAATCGTTATTAGTATCTCTGATAATCAGATTTCGTAATGCATCACTTTGAGAATTATTCACTTCCGTAAAAAATTTCTCAATATCACTATCTCCAATAATTTGTCCTTCCTGAAACAAACCCGTATCCAATCCTTCAACTACAATTAGGGGGCGGGTAAGCTGGTTACAGGTTCCCGCATAAGCGATTTGTAAGGTAGCGGAACCCTTTATCCCTCTAAAGGGCCGGGTTTCCGTAATGTATTCTTTTTTTATTTCACAATCGGGATTGCGGGCGGTAATGGTATTTTGGCGGGCCACTCCCGTTACCACCAGTTGGTTGCGGCAATATTTGTATTGCCCATTTTTAAGCCGCAGTCGAAACGTGATGGTATAAGTATTGTCGCTGCTATAGGTATGGGTAATGGGTTGCCCCATTTGAAATGTTTTATAGCCACTGCCATCCCCAAAATTTACCGTAAAGCTGTGGATCTGGCTGCTTTGGTTGGTATGCCAGGTGTTGTTGGTTAACAATAGAGACAGTTGCGAACTGGAGATATGGCTTATGGGCAGGCTAATGGCAAAGGCCTCATCCACCGAGTAGGGATTGCGCCATTGTCCACGCCGGTAGGTATCGTCGTAGCGGCCATAGCGTATACGAATATCGCCACGCGACAAGGCATTGGTTCGAATACGGGCATATTTATAGTAGAGTCCATTAATGGCGAGGGCACTGGTGGGTTTCCCTTTTTGGAGGCCTACGCGTTTGGCCTCTTTGGTCCGTTCTACCTTCCAGGCCGCATCCATGGCAGTAGGGGCTACCAGTTCTGGAACAGCGGTACGCGTTCGCATAGACAGCAGGCTATTGTACAAATTGCGGTACACCGCTGGGTAGATGTAGTTGTTGGAGCGCAATACGCCATCATAATGGGGGACTTCAACAAAGTCGTACCCATAGTCGAGTAGCATGTTATAGGGGATGCGATTTTTGTCTAAAAGGCCAAAAATATAATTGGTTTGGTTGGCCACGCTGGTATCTACACTTTGGGCAAAAGTAAGTAAGGCCCAGCCGCTGCAGAGGGCGACCAAGAGTAATTTTTTCATTGGTTTGTAATTTTATAGTTTGCTGAAAATGAGGGAATTCAAAGTGTTGTTTATCGCATAAGCCTCGGTATTTATGTTAAGTTGGGAACTGTGATTTTTTTATGATATTTCAGTTGTTTTTAATATTTTGAATTGACCGCTAGGTAATTTCTCCTTTTTTTATCTAATTCGTATAATTTAAATCAAAACGGCCTTCGGTTATGGTATAGATGGTACCGTCTCTACCCACCGCGGTAAATTCAAAAACTCCGGAAACGATAAAAGCCTCTTGATCAAAACGGGTAATGGTTAAAGCCCCGGGATTAGTACTAGAAGTCTCTGCTTGTTCTTCAATGCCACCACCGATAATATAGCGTGCACTATACCTTCCTGAACCTCTATCTTGCAAAGGAAATGTATCTTCCGAAGTGCCATTTATATCCAGACCGGATATGATAATACTTTTGCTACTACCACCTCCGGTGGCTCCACTTATACTTAAAGTAAATGTACCATCTACAAATTGGTAAAAGGCAGAGGGTCTTCTTGTGCCGATATTACTTGGAATAAAAGGTTCCCCATCAATCAAACAACCCAAGGTTTGCGCTCCAGATTGTGTGATGGCGGGTAGGGCATCTACAGGGTTATAGGGATCATCGTCTTTGTTATCGCAACCGCCAAGGGTAAGCAGGAGCCATAGGGGGATACAAGGGAATACTAATCGGGACATGATTCTCATTTTTTATGAATATACTGTGTTTAGCAGTGTTATTATAAGTATCTATTTCAGGTGTAATATGCTTAACCA
>JBCDGY010000220.1:0-5322 GCA_039414375.1 Bacteroidota bacterium
CAGATTTCTCAATAAAGCAGATGGCATATGAATATGGTTTTAAAGAGGGTACAAATCTTACGAAATTCTTTAAAAGAGCGACAGGAGATACACCGATGAAGTTTAAAGAAATTCGACTTAGGAATAGGTAACAAGAAGAAAATCATCTATGGAGTTGGAGCCAATTGAACTCTTTAAATTGGAATTGGATAAATATGTTGAAAAACCTGTAGATGAAGAATGGAAGGAATTTAGGAAACATTTGAAAAGCGTTAGCTTCAAAAAAGATGGAGTTATTTTTCCCCATTCAAAAATCTGTGTCAATATGCTTTTTATTACAAAAGGTATAGTAGTCACCGAATACTTCAATAGTAAAGAGCAAACAATAACCCGATTCTTTAAGTCTAAAAATCTATGTAGTAATATTTCAAGTTTTTTAACCCGAAGCACTGTAAACGACATAGTTTCCGCCATTACTTATACTGAAGGAGTATTTATACCTAAAACCTTATTTAATGAAAGTTACCTGTACTCCAATGGTATAGGACTTTATTTCAGGAAAAGACTGATGGAAAATCTGTTGGAAGATAAAATGTTCATTTCTATAAAAGCCATGGGTATTGATTCGAAACTGGATTTTCTTTATTCCCAGTATCCAGAAATCATTAATGAAGTATCCTGGAAAAAAATCGCTAATTTCTTAGGAGTTACGCCTCAATGGCTGAGTAAAAAGCTAAATCATAGAAATTCGCGGTAAATTGAAAATAAGGTATAATAAAATTGATTTTTGTCTAATTCCAACTCATTTTAGCTTTACTACGTTTTTCATCAATCCAATTTTCCATCCTTTTCGGTCCTAAGCAGGTCAAATAACAAATATTTGAAATTCAGTTATTTACAAGGAATTTGTTAAAAAAATCAAAAAAAATTACTTCTTAAATTAGTTTGCTTTGTAGAAGAAATTTTGAAAATAGCTTTAACACTATAAACAACGTTAAACCTATATCAAAATGAAAAAAACAAACAGATTACATCATTCAATGGAAAAAGTGGTTATATTTTTTTCATTATGCGCATTATTGAGTTCTTCCATTATCGCGCAGGAACAAGATCAAGGGGACCTTCTGGCAACGATGCCTGATGAGCTTTCGAATGTAGGCACAGGGGTACCCATAAGCTATGAGCCTTATGAACTGGCAAAATTCACCAAGGATATGAACCGCTACCCAGCGGCACAACCTCCGAAAGGATCTTTTAATAAGCACGGAGAGCTGGAATTTCTTGGAGAAAACGTCTTTGGTATCCACTGGTTTGTAGAGGTAGAAGGTTCCGTATGGCATTTTGTAACTGCTGGTTATCCCCAGAAGTCACCCATCTTAATGGTCCATGGATTCCCAGAATCATGGTGGGGTTTTCACGACCAAATGGTCGATTTGGCGAAGGACTATTATGTGATTTCTGTAGATCAATTGGGATACGGTCAATCGGACAAAAGCCTAAAGCAAGATTTGACCCATCAAGGAGTTGCCAAAAGTCTCGTAAAACTTATGGACAAAATGGGTGTTGATAAATTCGATTTGGTATCCCATGATCGCGGTAGTTGCATAGCGGACAATATGATGGAAGTTCCAGGGGCCAATAAAAGAGTTACCAATTGGATTAGGATGCAACAATCGTTCAATGAACCTCATGGCCTTCCTAGGCCGTCTCATGAAAATTTAGCCGATCCAAAGAATTATAAGGATGGGACTATGATTACCGCTACCTATAACTCAGCATGGGTATCCATGCAATTTTCTCCTGATCATATGGATAGGCTTTATAAAGAATTTGGTACAGAAGGTATTGCTGAGGCAGTAGCTCAGACCTATGATACCAGTTTTGATATCGAGCTTGACTATCGAAAGAAAAATTTGATTCAATATATGACTATGCCCATACTCTTCCTACAAGCCACAGAGGACCCTGCCCAGAGGGAGGAAGAATATGCGAGATCCCCCGACTTTGTCAAAGATGGCTACGTAAAGTTTGTAGAGGCAAATCACTTTTCTGCAACCGAAGCTGCGGAAGAAGTGAGTATCGCAATACGCGATTTCATTGAGGGAAAACGCCCACCAAAACTTATCGTAGACTAAAAAATCTATTCAAAATGACATCTATAAAAACAAGTTGTCGCCGCCAACTGGTGATAACACCTTGGGTGCTGGCCGTAATTGTAATTATCAGCACCCCCATATGTGGTCAGGAAAAGGACCAAAAGGACGATTTAGCAAATGCCATTGGCTCTGGTGAGTTTGTGTTTAACGGTAAATTAAGGTTCTGGCACGCGAATGATGACGCGGCCAGCGCCTCTCAAGCATACACCTTTGGTACAAACTTCGGCTATCTTACCAAGGCCTACAAGGGTTTTCAGATATACATTGAAGGGGAAAGTGTGGTAGCGCTCACACCCGATGACTATTTCGACGGTTTGAACGGTCTAACGGACCTAACGAATGTTACCGATCCGGAAACATTGGAATTGAACCAAATGTATATCTCATATAAAGACGCGTTCAATGAAAAGACGGAACTGGAGGTCAAAGTGGGAAGGCAAGCAGCCATTGTTGAGGACGAACGTTTTATAGGTAGGGTTTCTGCAAGACAGGACGATCAAACCTTCGACGCGCTGTACGGTAGGATTCAGAATGACCAAAAGGGCTTGGCATTTGAATATGCCTACATATACCAAATCAATCGTTTGCTCGCAGAGGAAGTGGATTGGCGAAGTGATTCACACGTCTTCATGTTGCGCTATTACAAGAACAAAAAAGTACGGTTCGGACTGTTTACACATCTACTTGACTTTCAGGACGATGCACCTTCCGTATCCAACCAAACCTACGGAATCACTATTGACAGAGGGGCGTTACCAAAAGACAAATTGGCCTTGAACTACAAAACTGCATTTGCTTACCAAAGTGATTATGGTGACAACCCAACCGATTACACGGCCTTTTTGCTAAATGCGGAAATAGGGGTCTCCTTTCCAAGCATTGGTATTTTTAATATTGGTTATGAACTGGCCTCTTCAGATAACGGGGAGGCGTCGTACCAGTTTCCGCTCTCCACAGGACAGCGCCTGCATCGAATATCCGATGTGTTCATTGACCCTCCAGCGGATGGACTTCACAACCCCTACTTCTCCGCGGAGTGTGATGATTTATTCTGGGGCATTGGGGGTTGGTTGGGGTACCACGCCTATTTTTCGGAAGAAGAAGGTGATTTTCTTGGGCAAGAAATAGATGTGGTCCTTTATAGGCAAATCATTCCAGGTTTACTTAGAGCGGAGATAACATACGGATCTTTTTTCGGAGAAGCACCCCGTTTTACGGACCTGCACATTTTTGCCTTTGATTTGGTACTTGAGCTTTGATTATCATTAAAGAACCAAAGAAATGAATACATTTTGGAACACTTGGCATTCAAGGGTCTTGGCCCTATTGAGAATCATAGTAGGGTTTCTCATATTTTGGCACGGTACACAAAAGCTACTAGGATATCCACCTTCTGAAAATCTACACGGGGAACTTTCAAACCTTCTTCTAATGGCCGGAATTTTGGAGTTTTTTGGTGGGATACTTTTGTTTGTTGGACTTTTTACGCGTTGGACCGCATTTGTGCTCAGCGGTATGATGGCCGTGGCCTACTGTATGGTTTTCATTACCAAATCCTTTTTGCCCATTGTCAACGGTGGGGAACTGGCTGCATTGTACTGCTTTGTGTATTTCTATATCTTTTTTGCCGGAGGTGGGGCATGGAGTATTGACAACTACATCGCTGCAAAAAAGGGGATCTAGGAACTGCCGGCGAAGGTAAAGAGTTAGCGAACTGCGAGCTAGTATGAAATTACCTTGGAAAAGCGCTGGAGAGCTTACTGGAGCTATTTTGAAGATGTTATTGAGACCGTAGCATGGAACAAAAAGAACTGCTTAAAATCATCATGGTGATATTACTTGTTTAATCAATTTCAATTCTAAAACTCTATGATATGAAAATACCTATAAACACGAAAGCGTATTTAAGACAGGTATCCATATCTGCCTTCTTTTGGGGATTAAGTTTGGGCTTCTTTGCAGTTTTTAGATATCTAGGAATTAATCGAGCTCCCGATATTGAGCTAAGTTGCAATATCAGGGCCTTGATATTGACCAATATGGCTACCCTTACCGTTTTAGGTGCTGTGCTGGGTATGGTATATGCATCAATAGAGTATTTCTTTGAAAAAAGTGTATCCAAATCCCTTGGTTGGCGATTGCAGTTGTTTATAAAGATAATGCTGGATTTACTTATTACGTTGGGGCTGTTGAGACTATCTTTAATCATTACACAATCAAATGGAACCAAAGAAGGCTGGTTGTCTTGGTTAAGCAATGAACGGATTGAATCCATTATGCTATATATATTTTTTTGCTCCTTTTTTGTCTTTTTTTTAATGAAAATAGCCGCCGAACGATTTGGTAAGGCTGTCTTCTTTAAAATGCTATTAGGGAAGTACAGAACACCAAAGGAAGAAGACCGCATCTTCATGTTCTTGGATTTGAAGGATTCTACCACGATAGCCGAACAATTAGGACACTTCCGATATAGTCAGTTCATCCAAGATTGTTTTCATGATCTCAATAAGTTGGTACTAAAGTACGAAGCCGAAATATACCAATATGTAGGTGACGAAGTGGT
This sequence comes from Bacteroidota bacterium, assembly GCA_039414375.1. Taxonomy (GTDB): domain Bacteria; phylum Bacteroidota; class Bacteroidia; order Flavobacteriales; family Flavobacteriaceae; genus Croceivirga. Next base: position 4,699 of record JBCDGY010000220.1, read on the forward strand.
GCTGACCTGGCCATATCTTAAGGGGATAACCAACAATAATTGTATTGGCCTGTTTTTTAATTTCCAACAACAGCTATTATCAAGGAATCGTTACTATCTAGATAATTATGGCATTTGCCCTAAGTTCAAAGCAGGGATACATGGCGGTTCGCTTATGATAGCAGAGGTTGGGTTTGTAAAGAAACAATTGGCCTATCATGGGGATGTTATCAATACATCCGCTCGAATTCAAAAACAATGCAACAACTACAATGTTCCGTTATTGCTATCTGAAAAGTTGATAAACGACTTAAATATTCAAGATTTGTTGACATCAAAATTGACACTCATTGGGTCAAACCCTATAATATTTACTCACATGCAATAATTGTTTGTATTTCAAACTCAAACACAGACAAATGAGAGAAATTTACAGCTAAACAAGATTAGGTTCCACTTATATGAAAAGTGTTTTTGAGTTGAGTGCTACCTCCCAGGTCTGAGAAGGTCAATAATAAGGAAAAGTGTTTACCTCGCCATGCTGTCACTCATACTCAGTGGTGAAGCCAAATCAATCTCAAACCAGGGTCGCAAATCCAAAGACTTTACTCCTTGAAATTACAGAATCTCTGCACTAAAATCCTG
>JBCDGY010000221.1:0-5287 GCA_039414375.1 Bacteroidota bacterium
AGCACGACTGGCATTTCGAATTCTGGTCAAATAATCTGAAATTGGATCTGTTAACATCTTTACTTTTTTGAATTACGGATATAAAAATCGCGAGCGACTCCAATCCTGCATTCTTTATTCAATTGGTTACCAACTTGCTTTTTTTACACCGGGAATCAGTCCTTGATTGGCCATTTCTCTAAAAGTTACTCGAGATATGCCAAACGTTCTCATGTATCCACGAGGTCTTCCCGTAAGCTTACAACGATTACGCATACGTACCGGAGAAGCGTTTTTTGGAAGCTTTTGAAGGGCTTCGTAATCTCCTGCTTCTTTTAAAGCTTTGCGCTTCTCAGCATATTTCGCAACAGTCTTTGCCCTTTTTCTTTCACGGGCTTTCATTGATTCCTTAGCCATATCAGTTCTTTTTAAAAGGCAAACCCAGTTCGCTTAATAATGATTTTGCTTCTTTATCGGTGTCCGCAGAGGTTACAAATGTGATATCCATACCATTAATTCTATTGATCTTATCAATATTTATTTCTGGAAAGATAATTTGCTCCGTAACACCTAGATTATAATTACCGCGACCGTCAAAACCAGTTGCTTTTACACCCTGAAAATCACGTACCCTTGGCAGCGCAGAGGTAATCAAACGATCTAAGAATTCATACATACGCTCTCCACGTAGTGTAACCTTAGCACCAATAGGCATTCCTTTTCTCAATTTAAAGGAAGCAACATCCTTCTTAGACATCGTGGCGATAGCGCGCTGACCAGTAATCATGGTTAACTCTTCGACAGCATGGTCTATCAACTTTTTATCTGCAACAGCAGCACCTACCCCACGGCTAACTACAATTTTTTGTAGCTTGGGAACTTGCATAACATTTTTGTATCCAAACTCCTCTGCCAACGCTTTCATAATGCGCTCTCTATATTCTTTCTTTAGTCTTGGTATATAGCTCATGACTAGATAGTTTCTCCTGTTTTCTTAGACACTCTAACTTTTTGGCCATCTTTAACAGCATAACCAACCCGAACGGGCGCTCCATTTTCCATCAACGAAAGATTAGAAATATGAATAGGAGCTTCCTTTTCAATAATGCCTCCTTGCGGATTTTGAGCGCTAGGCTTTTCGTGCTTCTTTACAAGATTTACACCTTCTACGATGGCCTTGTTTTTCTCACGATCTACGCGTTGCACTTTACCCTCCGCACCTTTGTGGTCACCTGCAGTAACAATGACAGTATCGCCAGTTTTAATCTTCAATTTCATCTTGACTTCCTTTTAAAGCACCTCAGGGGCCAGTGATACAATTTTCATATATTGCTTGTCGCGCAATTCTCTTGCCACAGGACCAAATACACGGGTGCCTCGCATTTCCCCAGCTGGGTTTAACAATACGCAAGCATTATCGTCAAATCTGATATAAGAACCGTCAGGTCTGCGAACTTCTTTTTTAGTACGCACTACAACTGCTGTAGACACAGATCCTTTTTTTACTGCTCCGTTAGGCGCGGCTTCTTTGACTGTAACCACAATTTTGTCTCCTAAAGAAGCATACCTTCTTTTCGTTCCACCGAGAACACGGATGGTAAGTACTTCCTTAGCCCCTGTGTTGTCTGCTACTTTTAATCTTGATTCTTGTTGTACCATGATTACTTAGCTCTTTCAATGATTTCTACCAACCTCCAGCACTTCGTTTTGCTAAGCGGTCTTGTTTCCATAATGCGAACGGTGTCCCCCTCATTGCAATCGTTCTTTTCATCGTGGGCCACGTATTTCTTGGTCTTTAGAACGAACTTACCATACATCGGGTGCTTTACGCGTTTTACCTCGGAAACCACAATGGATTTTTCCATTTTATTACTGGTAACCACCCCGATTCTTTCCTTTCTTAAGTTTCTTGTTGCTGTCTCTTCCATAAGGCACAATCGTTATTGCTGTTCCTTTTTTGTTAACTCTGTAGCTAGTCTAGCGACCGTTCTTCGGACCTTTCGTATCTGCATCGGGTTCTCTAACGGTGTTACTGCATGCGCCATTTTTAAATCAGCATGCTCCTTTCTTAGTTCAGCTAATTTTTGCTGAAGCTCTTCAACCGATAGTGCTTTAATTTCTGCTTGTTTCATTATCAATCCCTTTATTCAGCGTAGTCCCTAGCTACAACAAATTTTGTTTTGACGGGCAGCTTTTGTGCTGCCAAACGCAATGCTTCTTTAGCAATTTCTTGAGGCACTCCAGCTACTTCGAACATGATGCGACCTGGTTTTACCACGGCCACCCAGTATTCAGGAGCTCCCTTTCCTTTACCCATCCGTACTTCCAAGGGTTTCTTGGTGATCGGTTTATCCGGGAAAATTTTTATCCATAATTGCCCTTGCCTTTTCATATATCGCGTAGCAGCAATACGAGCGGCTTCTATTTGACGAGAAGTAATAAAGTGGGAATCCATGGACTTGATACCGAACATACCGTTGGAAAGCTGGTGTCCTCGCTGGGAAATCCCCTTCATTCTCCCCTTCTGGGCCTTTCTAAATTTTGTTCTTTTCGGCTGTAACATCTTAGCTGCGCTTTAGACTCAATTATTTTCTTCTTCGTTGTCGCTTTCCACCATCTGGCTTTCCACCTTTAGACCCCCCTTTTGAGAGCCCTACTAGTGGAGAAAGCTCACGCTTTCCATAAACCTCACCCTTCATGATCCACACTTTGATACCCAATCGACCATAAGTCGTATGCGCTTCTTCCAAAGCATAATCTACATCAGCACGAAAGGTAGATAAAGGAATTCGACCATCCTTGTAGGTCTCAGATCGAGCCATTTCTGCCCCATTTAGACGACCAGAAATCATCACTTTTATACCCTCTGCATTCATTCGAATAGCGGCGGCGATAGCCATTTTTATAGCTCTTCGATACGAAATTCTACTTTCGATTTGACGCGCGATACTAGCTGCCACCAAATTGGCATCCAGTTCGGGTCTTTTTATTTCGTGAATGTTGATCTGAACCTCCTTATTGGTGATTTTTTTCAACTCTTCTTTCAAACGATCAACCTCTTGCCCACCTTTTCCGATAATAATACCAGGTCTAGCAGTAGTAATTGTTATGGTTATCAGTTTTAAGGTCCGCTCAATGATCACCCGTGATACGCTAGCTTTGGCCAAACGCGCATGGATATACTTACGAATCTTGTCATCCTCGGCCAACTTATCGCCGTAGTCATTACCACCATACCAATTGGATTCCCATCCTCGGATGATTCCCAAACGATTGCCGATCGGATTGGTTTTCTGTCCCATATAATTAAGCCGTTGTTTCTGTTGTTACGTTATTATGTGCTCCCAAAACCAAGGTAACATGGTTGGAACGTTTTCTGATGCGATGAGCGCGCCCTTGTGGAGCAGGTCTTAGTCTTTTCAACATGGTACCTCCATCTACTCTGATCTCCTTAATATATAGATCAGCATCTTCAATGCTAGCATCTTCATTTTTAGCTTCCCAATTCGCAATAGCAGAAAGCAATAGTTTTTCTAAACGTCTAGAAGCCTCCTTAGGATTGAATCGCAATATGGCCAATGCCATTTCAATTTTTTTCCCACGAATTAAATCCGCTACCAAACGCATTTTTCTGGGAGAAGTAGGGCAGTTATTTAGTTTGGCGAAGGCCAATAACTTCTTCTCTGCCTTAATTCGTTCCGCCATTTGTCTTTTTCGAACTCCCATCGCCTATTATTTTTTTCCTTTATTCTTAGCTCCTGCGTGACCTCTAAAAGAACGCGTAGGTGAAAACTCTCCCAACTTATGACCAACCATGTTTTCCGTTACATAGACGGGAACAAATTGCTTTCCATTGTGTACTGCTATTGTTTGACCAACAAAATCAGGAGTTATCATTGAAGCTCTAGACCATGTTTTAATTACCGTCTTTTTACCAGAGGCAACATTAGCCATAACTTTTTTCTCTAAACTAAGATGAACGAAAGGTCCTTTTTTGAGTGAACGTGCCATTTTTACGCTATTATTTCTTTCTTCGTTCTACAATATACTTGTTGCTATCTTTCGTCAATGAACGGGTTCTAAAGCCTTTAGCCGGAATTCCGTTCCTTGATCTTGGATGACCTCCTGAAGCCCTACCTTCACCACCACCCATTGGGTGATCAACAGGGTTCATAACGACTGGTCTTGTACGTGGTCTTCTTCCTAACCATCTACTACGCCCTGCTTTTCCAGAGACCAGTAGTTGGTGATCAGAATTAGAAACCGCCCCAATAGTAGCCATACATGTAGACAGTAACATTCTAGTTTCTCCACTAGGTAGCTTTACTGTCACAAATTTTCCATCTTTAGCCATCAACTGCGCAAAAGTACCTGCACTTCTCGCAATGTTAGCTCCTTGCCCAGGTCTTAACTCGATACAGGAGATAATGGTCCCCAAAGGAATCTCACTCAAGCGCATCGCATTACCAATCTCTGGTTGTGTCTTTTCACCAGAAACAATCTTTTGACCTACTTGAAGTCCATTCTGAGCGATGATATACCGCTTCTCGCCATCTTTATATTCCAAAAGAGCAATAAATGCCGTTCTGTTAGGATCGTATTGTATGGACTTCACTTCTGCTTCCATATCAAATTTATCCCTCTTGAAATCGATAATACGATATCGTCGTTTATGACCTCCACCGCGATAGCGCATGGTCATTTTTCCTTGATTGTTGCGACCTCCTGATTTCTTTAGAGGGGCTAGCAAACTTTTTTCGGGTTGGTCCGTAGTGATGGCGTCAAATCCATTCACTACTCTAAAACGTTGACCGGGGGTAATGGGCTTTAATTTTCTAACTGACATAACCCTTTATTAAATGTTGCTGTAAAAATCAATGATATCCCCTTCGGCTACATCAACAATAGCCTTCTTTAAGGTATTGGTTTTGCCGTGTTGAATACCAGTTTTGGTAAACCGTGTTTTTCTATTAGGCCCATAATTCATAGTCCTAACTTTCTGCACGGATACGCCATATGTTTCTTCAACTGCCGTTTTGATCTCTAGCTTATTGGCTTTGGGATCTACGTAGAAGCCGTACCTATTAAACAGCTCACTATCTGCTGTCATTTTCTCAGTAATGATGGGCTTTATTAATACACTCATCTCCTATTATTTTTCTAGATTGGCCTCAATTTGTTCCAACGCTCCTTCTTGAAGTACTACCCGCTTTGCATTCATAATCTTATAAGTGCTCAGTTGATCGTTAGTAATTACTTCGGATTGTTTTAAATTTCTAGAAGAAAGAAAAATATTGTCTTTAGTTTC
>JBCDGY010000222.1:0-5262 GCA_039414375.1 Bacteroidota bacterium
CTGAAGAACAAGCCCAGATAAACAGGGCCACAAAAACGGGCAACATCCAGTAAAATTTTCTTTTCATAACAGTATAAATAATAATTTAAAAACAAGCAATCTCAACGCAATAAAGGACACAAGTCGTCTTACGCTTGCATCCTTTATTCAATTCATTTATATCGCACTTAAACCAATCAATCCTATGAGTTTGGTTATTAGTCCACTTCCGCAGCAGTAAAACTGAATTTAGCCGCGATGGCATCAGCTACAGTACCCAAATCTCCGGCAGTTACGCCCCAAAAACCGTTGGTTGGCGTGTTGTAAATAGCATCTAAATACCCTTCTACTTCTGTTCTAGTGAAGTAAAAGGTATTATCAGTGCCAGGTTCTAATAGAAACTGCAAACTGTATATAAACCCATATGCTTCTGATAGGTCGTGCAGTCTGGTTCCAGGGCTCGTAGTGGTATCTTGTCCCGCCTTTAAGTAATGTATCGCGCGTACGGCTACAACCATGGCTACTTTTTCCCTTATAATATCTGCTTGAGCATCTCGTTCTGCATAGTCTTTATTGATGATGGCTGTTCTCCCTGCTTTAAAAGCATCAAAAATAGCCTGAGCTGTACCATCAAAATTAGCCTCTACATTGTCTATATACTTGTAAAGAAATTCATCATCACCCGAGCTAAACGTACTCGGATCTCCTCCAGTTAGTAACGCAGCTACTGGATCGGCTCCATCGGCAGCTAGGCCAAAGAAATAGCCATACGCTTCATCCCAATCATGCTCTAAATCAGTATATGCTTTCCCACCCACTATTGTACCTGAATCATTAGCAGCTTCAAATTGTTCAAGATTCGCAGGAAAAGTGTAATTACCCACAATTTGATCAGAAACAAAAGCACCAGTTAAGCCCTTTATAAAAGCTTGGTCATATTCCAATCCTCGTGCATTGACATAACGAGTAGAACTCCCATCTGGTAGTTGCCCTGCTACACCCTCAGCGGCTACATTGTTCCAAGCAGGGAACACCTCAGTAACTTGACCTTCTATAAATCCTTCAAAATCTGCAACTACTGTTGTTGCGGCTATTGCTGGCACTAAATTTTTAAAGAAGTAAGAACCTGCTGTTTTGTTGCGAACTTGCTTATCGGAGGCATTCAAATCAGCTTCACTAAAATTGTCTGTGCCCTCTTGGTGGTCATAGGCGGCCAAGATATCAGCCTCGGTTGAGGTATTGTCTCTTAGTTTACCCAAGATTTCCTTGGCCATTTTTAAGCGTGTAGTTTGGCCGCTAAAGCTCACGGTACTTTCACCATCTCTTTCAAAGACATAGGTGTCAGGAATTTCAACTCCGGTAGTACATGGTGTACAAGCCGTTCCCCCGCAATCAACCCCTTCTTCATCACCGTTTTGGATGCCGTCATCGCAAGTTACGGCTACTTCACATGGCGTACAGGAACTACCACCGCAATCCACACCAGTCTCATCTCCATTTTGGATATTATCAGAACAAGTTGCTACTTCATCCGGGGTATTATCGTCGTCATCAGAACACGCAACGAACAACAAACTAGCTATAAATAGTGTTACAAAAAATTTCAAAGTTTTCATTAGTGATATTTTAATCTTGTTTTTTCAGGTGCACGAAACTAAACAAAGAAACGTCCCAAACAAAATTATTTGAAATTAATCTAAATAAAATTAATATCGTTACAAAAGATACAACCTACGGCTAGGGTATGTCACAAACTGACCAATTTTGAATTAACCTTTGCGATCCAATAATGCCCAAAAGATGCCGGAAAGCATCCGCCATATACATTAAAACAGGTATAAAATAAATTCTCAAATACCAAACAACACTATTGGATAAGGGTGCTATTCTAGGTACTTCGAAAAGACCATTGTAGCCCGACTTTCAAAATGAACACCCTAGTTATGGTTGGTAATTATCATGATATTTTTCTACTATATTTAAAGAGCGCCGAAAAACCAAAGTCTTGAAATATTTTTCTACCCACCTCTACCTTAAGATGCTACGTTGTGCTATAGCCGAAGGTATGTCTCAAAACGACTTTGCCAATTGGCCCACATCCATGCAAGAAGCGGAAAAACTAGAAGTTATTTCAGCCGATGAGTTTTTAACTGCTCACGAAGTACTAGACGATAGGTTAGGCCCTGGTTTTGGAGTACGCGTAGGCCAACAGATGATTATTGAAGATTATGGTGTTTTGGGGTTATCTTGGCGTACCTGCTCTAGAGTTGGTGAAATTTTTGACCGTAGTGAACGCTATTTCAAACTATTGTCCAACACCTTTGTATGGCAGATCCAGAAGGAAGGGGCTATTTCGCATGTACACCTCAATCGGGAAGCCCATCGAAGGGGGATGGAATTATCTACTGAAGCCAGCTTATCTGCTACCGTTGTGGTATTACAAGCCATGTCCGAAAAGGCCATTTCCCCAATACAAGTGAGTTTTAAACACAAGGGACCCAAAGAGCTATCGAGTTTTGAAACCGCTTTTCAATTCCCTATTTTATTTGACCAACCGCACTATTCCATTAGTTATCACACCGAAGATTTGGAATTAAAAACCGCTAAGGCGGATGCAAGCATCAATAGCTACCTTTTGCAGCAGGTGGATGAAAAGACCAAGGGCATTAAAATTCCAGGCAGCAAATTTGTTCGCGATGTAGAAGCACTCATCAAAGATGCCCTCCCTACTGGAATTCCCAGTATTCATCATATCAGCGAACTCACTGCGATGAGTAATCGTACCCTTACCAGAAGACTTTCGGAAGCTGGGGTTACGTATAGAGATCTCATCAAAAAAACCCAGGAACAACTTGCTAAAAATATGCTTAGGGATCCCAATAAAAGCATAGGGGATATCGCCTTCTTAACAGGTTTTTCTGAACAAAGCGCATTCAACAGGGCCTTTAAAAAATGGTCAGGACTTAACCCTTCCGAATTTAGAAAGAAGAGGTAACTGGCCCGTTTTGGCAGAAAATGTCAAAAGGTTGGCGGTGAAGGTCAAAAATTAGCTTTGACTGCTTTTCACCTTTGTACCATCAAATTAAACACTGCTAAGATGGTCGCATTGGTAAAACTAATCATTCGTATTTCCTTGTCTTTTCTCACTATAAATGGAATAGGCACAACCTCTACTGAGAACAAAATTTCTCATCTGGAAGCTATTGTCATAGCAACACCTATATGCCAAAAGCAAAGGTATCCCCAAACCATTACGGTAACAACATCAAAACATCAAGATTTATTAACCTGGATATCCTCCACCACAACAAACCCTTATGGAAATCAAATTTAAACTAGTCGTATTACTACTGGGCATCTTAGGAACAGGACTAACAGCTGGGCTATGTTTTACCTGGTCCAACGCCATAACCCCAGGAATAGGTCGTTTGAATGACTTGACCTTCTTGAAATCTTTTCAAGCCATGAACCGAGCGATCCTTAATCGTAGTTTTCTCATTACTTTTTTCGGTCCTGTGATACTTCTAAGCGTCAATGCCTTTTTGCATCGCAATGAAAGCCCCACGGTGTTCTGGAGCTATGCCCTTGCAGCCGTACCATTCTTTATTGGTATCGGCTTGATCACAGTGTTCAAAAACGTCCCCCTTAATGAGCTACTTGACAAAACCGTATTGGAAAATCTTACGGGCGATGAGCTCAAAATGTTGAGGACCAAATTTGAACAGCCCTGGAATCGCTGGCACCTGCAGCGCACCATCGCTGCGCTTACTGCCTTTGCACTATTACTTATTGGACTGATCTATTCAAAATTTTAAGAATTGAACAAGCACATAAAAATAAATACACATCAAAAAACGAACAGTTATGAAACACTTAAGAGCAATTAGTATTGGAATTATCATCTGGATTATTGGGGTGAGTTTATACAACCTGTCTTTCTATATCCCTATTTTGGAAAACCCCGTGCAACAAGCCAAAACGGTACTCTTTATTGCGGTAATTCCATTGGTTTGGTTAGGCACAAAACAGTTTTACAAAAAGAACAGTGCAATGCAAGGCTACTGGCTTGGTCAAACTTTCTTTTTAACTGCAGCTACCCTAGATGCACTAATTACCGTGCCCCTTTTTATAATCCCAAACGGAGGTTCACACTATGACTTTTTTACGGATCCTGGTTTTTGGCTTATCGCACTGGAATTTTTAGCGATCCCAAGCTTGTATTGGTATGCTAGGGTATCCCGAAGAAAACGCATCCAATTTTCAGACAAATAACATTAGAAAAGACTTAAAGCATTGAAATACTATTATTTATCAATTTAAAAACAATTAAAAATGACAACAGAAAACATCGTAATTATTGGAGGAACAGGAAAAACAGGTCGCTTAGTAGCCGAAAACTTAACCCAACTTGGACATCAGGTGCGCGTTGTAGGTAGAACCACCAACCCGTCTTTTGATTGGGACGATCCAGCAACCTATGACGCCGCTTTGGAAGGTATGGACAGGGCGTATGCGGTGTACTATCCAGACTTGGCGGTACCAGGAGCTAAAAAAGCTATTAGTGCACTTACCGAAAAAGCACTAAAAGCGGGATTGGATAAAATGGTTTTACTCTCTGGTAAGGGAGAGACAGAAGCCGAAGCTTGCGAAACTATTGTAGCCAATTCGGGGTTGAACTACACTACGGTACGGGCATCTTGGTTTAATCAAAACTTTGATGAAGGGGCTTTCAAGGACTATATCGTAGCCGGACATCTGGCTTTGCCCATGCCAGAAGCGCGTATTCCTTATACCGATACCAAGGATATTGCGGATGTAGTAACTAAAGTATTGCTGGATGACACTTACAATGGGGAAATTGTAACGGTAACAGGCCCTAAAAAACTAACTTTTGAGGAGGTCACCGAGATTATTAGTAAGCAATTAGGGAGGAAAATCACTTACCAACCCATTTCGATGGACACTTTTAAAAATGGACTAGCAGCTGCTGGGGCTCCAGAATCTGTCATTTGGCTATTGAGCTACCTCTTTACAGAAGTTTTGGGACATTCCGAGAATCAAACGATATCTCGGGACGTGGAGAAAATCCTTAACCGCAAGCCCATCTCTTTTGAAACTTATGTAGCAAAAACAGTAGCTTCAGGAGTATGGACTAAAGCGGTAGCTCCAACTTTTTAAACATTAGAAATGCTAACCCAAATTAAAGAGGCTGCCTTTTATTAGGTGGTCTTTTTAATTTTACAGTAAGACAAGAAGATGGTCAGAGACCTTTGCAAAATTCAA
>JBCDGY010000223.1:0-5251 GCA_039414375.1 Bacteroidota bacterium
CAATAAGGCTTCGGAACAAAACAAATTGTGGGCTGGTATGGCTAAAGAAACCGCACATCAAATTGGCACTCCACTAACTTCATTACTAGGCTGGAATGAACTGCTAAAAAACGAAAGTATTGATCCAGAAATTCCCAAGGAGATTGAGAAAGATATTTCTCGATTACAAACTATAACGGAGCGCTTTTCTAAAATAGGCTCTATTCCAGCCTTAGCGAGTCACGATATTGTTTTAGAGACCAAAAAGACTTGTGATTACTTAAGAAAGCGTAGTTCGAAACTCATTCATTTTTCGTTTAGCTCAGATATTGAAGCCTTACATCTGCCTCTAAATCCACCTTTGTATAGCTGGAGCATAGAAAATTTGGTGAAAAATGGAATAGATGCTATGAAAGGAAAAGGAACTATTGCCATCCAAATCATAAAATTGGCCAATCATATTCTTGTACAGGTTTCTGATACTGGACACGGTATTCCCAAAAACAACTTTCAAGATATTTTTAGCCCAGGATTTACTTCTAAAAAAAGGGGCTGGGGCCTGGGACTTTCATTGGTTAAAAGAATCATAGAAGAGTATCACAACGGAAAAATTAAAGTACTTTCGTCAAATAAAGAAGGAACCATCATGCAAATTGCGCTGCGCATTGCCCAATCATGATAAAAGAAAAAAAAATCGTCATAAAGGAAGCTAAGATCACTAACAACTGCCCGGTTTGTTACAACCAGGAGTTGATCCTTACCTTTTATCAGAAACATACTTACAACGCCTTCTATCACAGAACGACCAGCGAGGTCACTCACAAGATTCAATGCGCTAAATGTTTGTCTATTATTTATCCCGTAAACTGGACACCCGATATAGAGCGGGTTTTTGAATATTACAACAAACTAGTGCGGCCGGATAGACCTTCTGTTCGCTTTACCACTTTATTTTTTGTACTGCTTATCTTAGTACTAGGGTTAATTGGCACAGGAATTTATTTTTATTTAGAAGGAGGGCTTTGGAGCTGAGCACGTATTTGCGCAGCAGTAGCTTCAAAATCTGATTTAGACAACGTTACCTTATGCTGAAAAGTAGTGTCTCTCATTTGTTTCAAAGGAATCAAATGTACATGCACATGAGGTACTTCTAAACCTATAACACTCAAACCAACTCGTTCACAAGGAATAACAGCTCCTATTGCTTTACCAACCGTTTTGGAGAAAGCCATAAGCTCCCCATAAGTATCATCATCCAAGTCAAATAAATGATCTACTTCTTGCTTGGGAACGCATAGTGTATGCCCCCTAGTATTGGGATTAATATCCAAAAAAGCAAAACAAGTATCATTCTCCGCTATTTTATACGAAGGAATTTCGCCGTTAATTATTTTGGTAAATATACTAGACATCTTAGCACGAATAAATCAACCCTTGGTATGCTGTCATACAGGCCCCCTTTAGTTTCTAGTTATTTCTAAAATATCAAATTTAAGTGTCCCATTAGGCACTACCACCTCTGCAATTTCACCGACCGACTTTCCTAGTAGCCCCCTACCTATGGGAGAAGTAACTGAAATTTTTCCAGATTTCAAGTCTGCCTCACTCTCTGCTACTAGGGTATACTTCATCTCCATCTTATTGGTTTGGTTGCGTATCTTCACTGTTGATAAGACCAGAGCTTTTGAGTTATCTAATTGAGACTCATCAATAATGCGAGCGCTGGCTACAACGGCTTCCATTTTGGCAATTTTCATTTCTAACAGCCCTTGAGCTTCCTTAGCAGCATCATATTCCGCATTTTCAGAAAGGTCTCCCTTATCTCTCGCTTCAGCTATAGCTTGAGATGCTTTTGGACGCTCTACATCCCTAAGCTGATCCAATTCTTCTTTTAATTTTTTTAATCCTTCTTCTGTATAGTATGAGACTTTAGCCATAACATTCAATTAAACAAAAAATATCCAAGAAGGAAAACATCCTCCCAAGACAACACGGTATATTAAAGGAAAAATACCCTACGAGAACTGTCTAAAACAGCTTTTAGAAAGGATTTAACGCAAATATAGACAAATTTTACCCATTTTTGATGAAAATAGAATTTGTGAAGCCGCTTTCTTGTCTGATTATCATACTCTTAATGGTTTCCTGTGAAAATGAAGGAACGGACAGAAACCCATTTTTACCGGATACTGATTTTCGTTTTGAACTCAATCTGAACCTGCCGTTATACACCAATCTTAACAATATTGCTAACCCTGTTTATATCGACAATTCATCCGTAGGCCTTAAGGGTGCTTTTGTCATGCGCACAGGCACGGGAAATCAATTTGTAGCATGGGAAGCAAGCTGCCCTAACCAAGCTCCTAGTAATTGTTCTACTATGGTGCTGGAAGGGCAAAATGTTACTTGTCCTTGTGACGACTTAGAGTACAACCTCTTTTTTGGGCAATTGCTTAACCCTCCAGATGATGGCGTACGTTATTATAACCTTAAACCTTATAGAGCGGTTTTAACAGGGAATTCTGTTATTATCTCTAATTAAAAATTTAACGTAGCTCCCAACATAAAGTTGATACCTGCCTGAGGATAGAAAAACGAGGTTTCACCAAATACATACCCATTGTTTTCATAGGTAACATCAAAAATGTTGTTCACTTGCCCTGTAAAAACCACCGATCGTAATAAAGGAAGGTTTAGGAGTGTGTACTGCAGATTTAAATCGTTTATGAAATAGGCTGCTATGGGATTGGTATTCTCATTAGTCATAAATTGTTCCCCTACATATTTGGTAAATAAGCTAGCACTAACTTGATCGTTGGGACGGTAGGTCAATACATTACCTATGATAATTTCAGGAGAAAAGGAAAGATTGGTCTCTCCTAAATCGGTAAAAGTACCATCACCATTTTCCGTTAAAAAACCTTGGTTTTTGTTGGTACTTAATGCGATGTTTGGCCTTGCAGACCATTGGTTCCACTGTAAACTTGCGTCAATCTCTAATCCCAACCGATAGCTTTGACCACTGTTCGTTCTTATGGGAAAACCAACTTCGTCTAGCTGCCCCGTTAGTACCAATTGATTTTCAAAATCGAGATAATAAATATTAGTATTCACTTTAACATTTGGAGAAGTATAGCGCCAACCCAGCTCAAAATCGTTAAGGCTTTCTGGTTTTGGATCTCCTGTTTCAAAATCGACTCTTGCAGGCTCACGATTGCCTCTGGCATATGAACCATATAAGCTATTATTTTTATTGAATCTGTAGGTAACACCAGCTTTTGGATTAAAAAAAGTAAAGCGTTTATCTACCCCAAAATCTACACTCGAGTCAAACAAGCCTCCCATGGCCTCATAATTAACGTTACGCAGTTGCAGATCGCCGAAGAGCGATAGTGATTCTCTTAGGGCTACAACAACCTTACCGTATAAATTAAAGTCTGTTTTATCGGTTGTATTTTCATAGAATCGGAAGGGAATTTCAGGGAGTTGTGCAAAGGCAGCACTAGTGATTTCTCCAAACTGAACTCCGTCATAGCGATTCCAGCCACCGCCAAAAACAGCATCAATTTGTTCCTTTTTATACCGAGTGTTAAATACGGTACCATAAAAATTGCTGTTCAAGTGCCTTCGTGTGACCAAATCGGAACGGGTTACCTCCTCACCACCTACTTCGAAAGTAGTTAGACCGTAGAAGGTAAGATCTGGATTGAAAAAGCTAGGGTCCGACTCAATGTATTGTTCAAAAAAGCCTCTACTATTGGTATAGTGAAAAGAAACATTGGTTGTCCAAAAAGTACCGAATTGCTGGGTAAGGTGTAATTGAAAATGGTCTTGCTTATAGTTATCGGTCTGCCCATCATAAAACTGTACTTCTCCGTTATCATCCAAAAACAGTCCGTCATCGTTGAATGTTCTATTTTCTGCAAGACGTTCTGCAGTTAATCCAAAAAAAGATAATCCGGTAATCTCTTCTCCCCCAAAGACCAAAGCCTTTATTAAGGTATTCTCGTCTTGATAAGCACCTTCTAAATAATAACTTCTTAGGTCTGAAAAAGCGCGATCTACATAGCCATCAGCATCTATTTTTGATAGCCTTCCTGAAAATGCAAAATGATCGCCTAACAAGCCTGTACCAAAACGAACGGTATTCTTGTTGGCCCCAAAACTACCAATGCTAGTAGCAAACTGTCCAAAGGCCTCTTCGGAAACACGATCAGTTAAGATATTGATACTTGCCCCGAAAGCTCCCGCCCCATTGGTTGAGGTACCCACACCTCTTTGCACTTGGATGTTTTCTACCGAAGAAGCAAAGTCTTGAAGATTAACGAAGAAAGTGGTTTGACTATCGGCATCATTGTACGGTATACCATTAATGGTAACATTAATTCGTGAGTTGTCTGCGCCACGAATACGAAAATCCGTAGGTCCTATTCCAGTCCCGTCAAAAGTAGTGGCTACCACTGCGGGCAGGTAATTTAATAGCACTGGAATATCTTGTCCTAGATTAACACGCTGAATATCTGCTTTTGCTAATTGGGCATAGGTTACCGGTATTTGCGTATTTGCCCTAGATGCCGAAACCACTACTTCATCTAGGTCTATCTGCTCTTGCGGTATAGAGTCTTGTATTTGTTGGCCTTTGACCGTTAAGCATGAACTAACAAGCACGGCGGCAAGACCAATATTCTGGAAATTCTTTTTTTGATGCTCAATGTTGAAACATCGACTTTGCAAGGACCCTTTGGCCCAACTTGGAATAATAGCACGACTTGTTGCCATTCATAAAAAATTTACGAATAAAAGGGGTATTATTCTTGTGAAACTTGAATTTGTATATGCCTTAAAAAAAGACATGTGTTAAACAGAAAGTATATCACTATCTGAAAACACATTTAAAATGCACTTTCCCTTGGCAGCATTACCTGCCCAGGTTCAATGGGTATAATCTCAGCACTATTCTTCGCAAATTACTGTAGAATAGGGCACCCCTATGAGATGGGTGCAAAAGTAACTGCTAGTTTTCTATTTTCATAATTGAATTTTGTTGCAGCGCATATTCTACTTTGCGAATCACAAAATGCCTTATTCCAAAATTGAAGATTAGCACTGGGCTTATTTCCTTTTTCGGATTTCTCGGTTTTCAGTAGACACATGAATAACAAAGAGTATGGCGAACAAAAAAACTAGAAAACCAACAGAAATAAAAAGGTAATTAATCACATATTCCATAATCTTTCCTTTTATAAAAAGGCCGCGGGCAAAAGCCCAACGG
>JBCDGY010000224.1:0-5242 GCA_039414375.1 Bacteroidota bacterium
ATACTTTGAATTTTGCAAAGGTCTCACCATTATAATTTCTTTGTATTTTCAAAAGAAAAACATGTTTAAGTTTTTAGTGACTTTTGCTCTGATAGGGCCTATTTTAATAGGATTTGGACAGGATACCATTCCCTTTAAAGATCAGGTATATTCGATAATACAACGCAATGACAAACTTTGGGATGCAACGCGAGAAACCATAGTGTTTACCGGAAGTTCTAGTATTGCGCTTTGGACAGATCTCGAGAAACGCTTTCCCGAACATCATATTTTAAATGCAGGTTTCGGAGGTTCGCATGCCTCTCACCTATTTCATTACCTAGATACTTTGGTACTGCGTTATCAGCCAAAAAAAGTATTTATTTATGAGGGTGATAATGATCTATTAGCCAAGAAAACACCAAAAAATATACTGGCAACCTTGAAAGAAATTGTTACCAGACTAAAAACCGGAGCACCAGAACGTGAAATTATTTTGATCTCGGCAAAACCCAGCCCCAGCAGATGGAAGTTACGCAAGCAATACCAACGATTAAATCGAAAAATAAAGAGAACTGCTATGCAAGATTCACAGCTGTATTTCGTAGATATATGGACCCCGATGCTAGAAGACAAAAAAATAAGAAGTAATATTTTTATTGAAGATGGACTGCACATGAATCCCTTGGGCTATGATATTTGGTACAAAGCCGTGCGTTCCCTAGTAGACCCTTCTATACATCCTTAACACCAATAATTTTTTACTTTGACGCATGATTGGTTACGACACTTTGAGTTTTTTTAAGGTAAAACCATATTGGATCTATGTTTTGGTAAGCCTGTCCATGATACTGCTCACGGCTTGTACCGAAACACAACCCCGTATTAACTATCCTGTTACTGATCTTTCCAAAGCCCCTTTAATTCCCAAACCACTACAAGTTACTCCAACAGGTACGGCCTTCGGTTTAGACGCTAAAACAGTAATATTCACAGATAGTACGGTAGGTTTTTTGGAAGTAGGTCAACTTTTGGCCAATAGTATTAGCGCCAGACTTCCTTTTAAAATCCCTATAAATCCAAAACAGGAAGTTGATGCTCCACGGACTATACGCCTTCAACAGTGTGATACCCTACCGATGACATCTCCTGAGGCCTACAGACTCAACATCACCAATAATACAGTATTGCTACAGGCTCGTACCGCAGAAGGCGCTTTCCGAGGTATGCAAACCCTTAAACAGCTTATCCCCGAACAGCGCAATGATACCCTGGCCAAATTACCCATGTGGTTACTTCCTTCAGGTACCATTAGAGATACCCCGAATTTTCCGTATCGAGGGGTAATGTTAGATGTTGCGCGTCATTTTTTTAGCGTTGAGGAGGTTAAGCAATTTTTAGAAGTATTGGCCTATTACAAATACAATACCCTACACCTGCACCTTACTGACGATCAGGGATGGCGCATACAAATCGCTTCTTGGCCTAAGCTAACCCAAATAGGAGCGCGTACAGAAGTAGGTGGAAGTATGGGGGGGTTCTACACCCAAGAAGATTTTAAGGAACTAGTAGCTTATGCTGCAGAAAGGCATATTGTAATTATTCCTGAAGTGGATATGCCAGGGCATACCAACGCCGCCAACCTCAGCTATCCTATTTTCCATGCCAAAGGTAGGGCGGAGACCCCTAGAGTTCGCACAGATATGAAGGTCGGATACAGCTCCTTCGATACGCGCAAAGATACCCTCTACCAATTTTTAGATGAGGTTATTGAAGAGATTACAACCTTAACACCAGGACCTTACTTTCATATAGGTGGCGACGAGAGTATGGCCACCCCAAAAAAAGACTACATCAACTTTATAGAAAAAGTAACACATATAGTAAATAGCAAAGAGAAGTATGTAATAGGATGGAACGAAATTGCACAGGCAGATCTACCATCAACAGCAGTGGTACAGTTTTGGAATGACCCCAAAATTGCTTTAAAAGCCGCCCAAAAAGGACTAAAAGTGATCTTATCACCGGCTAAAAAAATATACCTAGATATGAAATATGACTCCTTATCCAAACACGGTTTGGATTGGGCGGGACATATCACCGTAAAAGATGCCTATGATTGGGATCCTGAAACGTATATTCCAAATCTGCCCGAAGCCCAAATACTAGGTTTAGAAGCCCCCCTTTGGTCCGAAACTATTGCTGACCTTACAGCGCTGGAATACTTGGCCTTTCCTCGTGCTATTGGCTATGCCGAATTGGGTTGGACCCCGAAAGAGTTACGCCATTGGGAAGACTATCGCCTGCGCCTAGCAGCTCAAAAACCATACCTGAAACGCCGAAATATTCAGTATTACCCCAGTCCAAATATTGATTGGTAGCGCATTTCTATTAAACTCAAATTGGGCATGACGATCATACGCTATTAAAATATGGTTAGGTTCTCCTATAAAAAGCCGAAATCGAAGCAAATAATAGGGTTCAATTCCGGCTCATTAGAGGTATGAACACTAATTTATCTATTCCCCTTGTCCTAAAGAAAAACCACGCTCACCATCAAACGCATAGAGGTTTTCGGTTTTGATCACCTCAAAACCTAAGTGATGTAGTTTAGAGAGTAATGCTACAATTTGCTCGTAGTTAATAGTAACATAAGAGGGTTGTACGGTATCGGAGGTAGTATCAGTACCCACAAATCGGCATCGCCAATGATCCGTACAAAAAGTTTCTTCAATGCCCTTGGGGTATACTTTTACCCCTCTATTGGTAATCATTTTAAGTTTCAGTTTAAAGGGGTCCATAGCCGATAAAGCATCGCCCAACTCATTGGGGTTGGTTTCCGGCCAGTCTAGAAACACATCCACCCCAACTAATTCTTTTTGTTGCGTAATACGTTGATATTTTGGTATGCGCATGCTTCCCTTGCCAGCAGACAACATGCTTTGTGGCAAGTGTTGGGGTACTTCCCCTAGATGCTGTATCACGAGGTTAGCAAATTCTTGAGTGTTTACTTTTTGTTTACTTACTTCGGCATTAAAAATATCTGCGGTATGGAAACCCTTTTCCAGGGTAAGCAACCAAGCGTTCTTAATTTTGTCCGCAATTTGTACCTGACCTATATGGGACAATAGCGCCACAGCAGCATTTAGCAGACCGGACGGGTTAGCAATACCTTGACCAGCAATATCAGGAGCGGAACCATGAATAGCCTCAAACATCGCCACTTTTTGCCCGATGTTGGCCGAACCACACATTCCCACGGAACCTCCTATTTCAGCAGCAATATCCGAGATAACATCCCCGTATAAATTTGCGGTTACGATAACGTCGTAGTTTTCCGGTTTGGCCGCTAGTCGCGCGGATCCAATATCAATAATCTGTGTATCGTTCTCCAAATCAGGATACTCTTGAGCAATCTCATCAAAAACTTGATGAAAGAGGCCATCGGTTAACTTCATAATATTGTCTTTGACCATACACGTTACTTTCTTTCGTCCAAAAGCTTTGGCATATTCAAAAGCGTACCGAATAATGCGTTCACATCCGGGTCTGGTAATTAATTTCAAACATTGGTATACTTCTTGGGTTTGTCGATGTTCAATACCAGCATATAAATCCTCTTCGTTTTCGCGGATGATAACCACATCCATGTTGGGAAAGTGGGTAGTCACATAGGGATGTAAGGCGGTAACTGGTCTTACATTCGCAAAGAGTCCCAAAGACTTCCTCAAGGTTACATTTAGACTTTTGTAGCCTTTGCCTTGTGGTGTGGTAATGGGCGCTTTAAAAATGATTTTATTACTTCGGATGGCTTCCCATGCCTCGGGTGCTATCCCAGAAGTGTTACCGGATTGATATACTTTTTCGCCAAGAGTTATAAATTCCGGTTCTATTTGCGCCCCAGCAGCCTCTAAGACGCTTAAGGTAGCTTTCATTATCTCTGGGCCAATTCCATCCCCCATAGCCACCGCTAATTTTACCGGAGTATTTGTTTGTTTATGGTGCACCTTTCGGGTCAATACTTTGGTACTCATGATCACTTCGTTTTTTTGTTGAAAACAAAGATGAATAGAATTATTCATTTAATTTTATTTAAATAAATTAGCTTTTGTATTAAAAAAATTTATGATTAAGCGCGAAAGTGTCCCTCCAGATATTACTTTTTTGAATATCCGTAATCACTCATAATTTTGTATATTTGTCTGATATTAAACGAGATACGATATGAATTTATTCACTTTTACTGCTAATTTCGGGACTGAGGAGAGCTGTCGTCTGCACTACAAGGGGGAACGGGACAAGATAGGTGTTGTTTGCCAAAGGTGCGGGCATAGGGAACACTACTGGATTAAGAGTCGTTGGAGCTATGAGTGTAAAAACTGTAGGAGTCGTACTTCACTGCGTAGCGGGACAGTAATGCAAGGCTCCAATTTATCGTTTTTAGTCTGGTACCGCTGTATGTTCTTGATGGGAGCCACCAAGAAGGGTTTTTCGGCTCTAGAGATACAGCGGCAACTTGGTTTTGAAGCGTTACGAGCCAGTATGGGCCATGGTGCACAAGCTAAGGAAAGCCATGGGCAATAGGGATTCACGTTATACCCTTGAGGGGATGATCGAGATGGACGAGGGCTATTTCACCGTGGCATCGGGAGAGGTCGAAAAGCATAAGGGCAAACGTGGTCGTGGGGCCGCAGGAAAACAAAACGTCATGGTAATGGCGGAGAGTACCCCGTTAGAGAACCCACTAACTGGCGATAAGTCCAAACAGGTACGCTACTTCAAAGCCAAGGTACTTGTGAACCATACTGCGGATACCGTGGATGGAGCAATAGGGGAATCCCTTGACGAAAGATCCATCGTTTTCACTGACAAAAGCACTTCCTACGTCGATATCGCAGACTATGTGGAACTCCATATCACGGAGAAATCCAACAGAGAAACCACTCAAGAGACCCTAAAATGGGTTCATATCTTCATAAGCAACGCCAAAAAGAATCTCTTGGGCAATTATCATAAAATAAAAGGAAAATATCTCCAAAGCTATCTCGACGAGTTCGTCTACAAGCTCAACAGAAGATACTTCGGTGAAAAAATCTTTGACAGGATAGTCATAGCAAGCATTACAGGATTATGATACTTAACGGATATTCAAAAACCATATGACCTTTGTCTATTAACATATTGAATTTGATTTGCATGTTCTTCCTCCACTCTGTCGAGGGTAGATGCTCATCTTTTTCTCCAAAATATAATTCTATTCTCC
>JBCDGY010000225.1:0-5238 GCA_039414375.1 Bacteroidota bacterium
CCAAACTTAAAAGTAAAGAAAGAGTAAAACACTTGGACATTTTTGTATCTCACCAAGAAGAGTCAGGAGAATGGGGTCCTGCAAAAGAGGTAGCCTTTAATAGTGTAGATTATTCCAATGGACATCCTGTAGTGAGCGAAGACGGTAAACAACTGTATTTTGTTTCCGATATGCCAGGCGGATTCGGTAATACGGACATTTATGTTGTGGATATTGAGGAGGACGGAACTTATTCAGATCCCAAAAATTTGGGGCCACTAGTGAACTCAGATCGAAAAGAGATGTTTCCTTCAGTTACCAAAGAGCATCTTTATTTTGCTTCGGACAGAAAGTCTAGTCTTGGTGGATTAGATGTTTATCAAAGTAAGCTTTCAGAGAGTGGAGAGTTTGAGCGCCCAATGAATATGGGTGAACCATTTAATAGTGTTAAGGACGATTTCTCCATTATGTTCAAAGATGATGAGGTTGGTTATTTTGCTTCCAATAGATTGGGCGGCAAAGGAGACGACGATATTTACTATTTCGAAATCGAACGGAGTACCGAACTTAATGAGAATCAAAACGCGATTTCAGGACAGGTATTTGATGCTATTACCAAAGAGCCTTTAGCCAATGCAACCGTTCAACTTTTCGATATTAAAAATATGGTTATTGTTGAGGTAGATACCGATGATGAAGGACGATTTAAGCTTGAAAACCTTATTTCTAATCACAATTACATGATGAATGTTAGTCGTGATAACTATCAAGAGGTACAAATGCCAATTATCACTAAGGAAAATATGCCTATAGATTTAACCCAAGATTTGATGCCTGCCGATGCCGTTGTGGGCAATGAGGGAGCGAAATTTAAAACCGAAGCAGTTTACTTTGATTTTGATAAGCATCAAATAAGAGACGATGCCAAAGAGGAGCTGGATCGACTAGCCGCTTATTTGGTTGAAAATTCCAATTTAAAAATCAAAATTGAGTCTCATACTGATTCTAGGGGCCGCGCTTCTTACAACAAATATCTTTCCGAACGTCGTGCTCAGGCTTCAAAAGACTACTTATTAGCTCAAGGCGTAGCAGAAGATCAAATTGTAAGTGCTATTGGGTATGGCGAGGAAATGTTGTTGAATGATTGTGTAGACAATTCAGTTTGTTCTAGAGCTGCGCATCAGTTGAATCGTAGATCAGAATTCATTTTCGTTACTGAGGAACAAGAACTGTAATTGTGCTATCAACTAGCATTTTTCAAAAAAACACCTTTTGGTTTATTTTGAAATGGTCACCGTTTTTAAGATAGCTTCCAATTCGAACATATAGTCTCTTTTCTGGGTAGCTGGAGCGAAAGCAAAACCCTCGACCACTACCTTACGTTGATTGATAGTATCGTTGAGGATATGGGTTAAAAAAGGACCTGCCATTGGGTACCCGTTAATTTCCCAAATGCCCTTTGCCTCAGCACCTTTTAGACCATTGGTAGCCAGCGGAAATAGATATGGCGCGAATGCTCTTTCTGTTATCATATAAGTGCCTTCGTCTGGTCCTGGAATAAACCTTTTACCTATAGAATCGCGCATAGCTACAATGTCATTAACAAAGGTAGAATCATTTGAAAAGCTGTTATTGGGCATACTGTAGGCAATCACATTCAGTGTTCCTTTAGGAATTTGACGGTCGAACCATACAAAACCTTCTTCTTGTTTACCAACTCGATATGCTGAGGGAATGTTCATAGCAATTCCTAGAACTTCTTGAAGGG
Source organism: Bacteroidota bacterium (assembly GCA_039414375.1). GTDB lineage: Bacteria > Bacteroidota > Bacteroidia > Flavobacteriales > Flavobacteriaceae > Croceivirga. Next base: position 1,748 of record JBCDGY010000225.1, read on the forward strand.
CCTTTTCTCGATTCAAAGATTTTTGAAATCTTTTCTGTGCCTCCTTTATTTCCACTGCCTTGTAGGACCGTATTGCGTTTTCTGCCAATTGGTCTAAACCAACTAAAATTTCTTGTTGGTTTGTCCCTTTAACAACAGCTATTTTTTGAGGACTGGCATACAGATCCGTTTTAATATGAGCGATAGTAAGGGTGTCTTGTGCTACATACAATACCGATCTGGCTCGGGTAACAGCTCCTGAAAAGACCTTTGGGGGTATCTGTGTTAAGGACAAAATCGGTTGTTCTGGCATCAGGCCCAACGCCGGTTTTGCAAAATGAGCTCGCACACTATCTCCAACGACCCCTTGCCACAGGTCATTTTCCATAACCACTATTAGGCCATTAATACTTCCCGTTGATGACGGCTGAAACTGCTGGTTTTGTTTGCGCTCTCCACAAGACAGAAGCGCTACCATCAGTGCCCCACATATTATATTAGCTTTCATGTTCTCGAAGTTACGAAGAACAGTCGCAGAGTTTCAGTTTTGTCCCTGGTTTTAGATTGTTACTCTTAAGACCATTCCACTCCCTTAAATTTTCTATTGAAATACCAGGATACTTTCTTGAAATTGTCCATAACGAATCTCCGGACCTTACTTCGTGGACTTTTGATACCCCATTTGCCGCAGTGGAAGTTGTACTATTGGACTTGGTTACGGCGTTTTTAGCCCGTTTAAGCGATCTTCTCGGGTAGATGGTTAATCTCTGGCCGATAGAAAGGTTGTTGCTTCTAAGGCCATTCCATCGCTTTATCTGGCTGACACCAACACCATATCTTTCAGCTATTTTACCTAAATAATCTCCACTACGTACTTTGTACCTGATTTGATCGCTTGTTTTTACCAAGGTAGGCAATGGTTTTTCCCTCTTGTCTAGCTCTGATTTGGCGTATGCATAGATTGCAGTTTCATTATTAACAAATTTGCCCATGTAGTATTTTGGCAATCGAAGGGTGTAAGACTTACCTGTGATTTTGGGGATGATATTTAGTTTGTATTGCGGATTCAACACTTCCAATTCTTCTGTGGAAATGCCCAAAGTTTCTGAAAGTTGTTCAAAAGTGATTAATTCTTTAACGTGAATGGTATCTGTTTCAAAGTAGGGTCTAGTAACATTTTGTCTTTTAAGACCATGAGCTTCTGCATATTCAAAAAGATACATTGTTGCCAAAAAAGCAGGTACATAACCAGCAGTTTCTCTTGGCAGGTTTCTTCGAATGTTCCAATAATTGGTATATCCTCCAGATCTTCGAATTGCTTTGTTCACGTTTCCTGGGCCAGAATTATAGGCAGCTAAAGCCAAATCCCAGTCTTTAAAAATGTCATAGAGCTTGGCCAAATAGCGGCAAGCAGATTTGGTAGAAGCAATAGGATCGCTACGGTCATCGACATAACTGTTCACATTCAAATCATACAATTTCCCTGTCGAGAACATAAACTGCCATAAACCGGTGGCTCCCACTCTTGATTTGGCTTTTGGATTTAAAGCAGATTCCACAATGGCCAAATATTTCACCTCTAAGGGAATATTATAATTATCTAATTCTTGCTCAAAGAGTGGAAAATAAAACTGGCTAGTAGTCAACATTTTTTCCATTAGAGCCCGTTTTCTGCTCAAAAAGGAATGAATAACTTTTTCTAAAGAAGGATTGTAGGCAATGTTGAACGGTGTCTTTTCATTTAGCAGTGCTAGCCTTTGTTTTAGGGTATCTGTAGACAACGCTACAATATATTCTTTATCTTCAATGGGCTGATGCATCACTTCAAATTGGGCATTGTTCTTTGCCAATTCTCTTAACCAAAGGCTGTCGTACTCATAGGCTTCTCTCAAGTCTTTAAGTCGAAATCTTGTGCTGTCTTGTCGCAGTGAAAGTACAACTCCAAGATCGTCCTTTAAAGGTGCTAAATCGACCTTGACTAAGGAAGAATCTGTTTCTGCTACAGTCTTTTTTGGGTTGACTTCTAAGTTAGGTTCTTGAGAATGTAAGATGGTGCTAAAAAAAAAGACACCACAAAAGGTGAACGACAAATATCGGAGCATGAATGCACTTTTGGTTTGAATACGTCTAAAATGCGGTTTTTTGCCAAAAATAGGAAGGGAAAATTAAAATAAGCCCGAAAACAACAGCACTAATGGTCTATATGCCGCTACGCTGTCAGGATAGCTGCTATACCAGGAAGGGTTTTTCCTTCAAGGCTTTCCAACATGGCCCCTCCTCCAGTAGACACATAGCTTACTTTGTCACTAAATCCAAATTGTTTGACCGCGGCAACAGAATCTCCACCTCCGACCAAAGAAAAGGCGCCCAGCTGTGTGGCTTCTTCCACAAAAGTACCTACGGCTATTGTTCCTTTAGCAAACGCTTCCATCTCAAATACGCCAACTGGACCATTCCACAAAATAGTTTTTGCTGATAAAATAACTTCTTTAAACTTTTGAAGTGTTACTGGTCCAGCGTCTAAGCCTTGCCATCCATCTGGAATTTCATTCACTGCCACGGTTTTAGTTTGCGCATTAGCGTCAAAAGCATCCGCTGCAATGACATCTACGGGCAAGTGTACCTCAACACCTTTTTCAGAAGCTTGTTTTAATATGGTTAGGGCAAGCTCCATTTTGTCGTCCTCACAAATGCTATCTCCGATAGCTCCACCCTGTGCTTTTATAAAAGTATAAGTCATTCCACCACCTATAATCAGGTGATCTACTTTATCCAAAATATTTTCAATAATCGTTATTTTAGAAGATACCTTGGCACCCCCAAGAATAGCGGCAACTGGTTTTTCTCCAGTTTGCATTACTTTTTCTATAGCATTGATTTCTTTGGATAACAAATAACCAAAACACTTTTGATTTGGAAAGTATTCAGCAACTACCGTAGTAGAGGCGTGGGCGCGATGTGCCGTACCAAAAGCGTCATTTACATAGATATCACCAAACTGCGACAACTGTTTCGCAAAATCAGCATCCCCCTGCTCTTCTTCTGCATAAAATCTCAGATTTTCCAACAATAGTATTTCTCCATCACGTAGGTCTTTATAGGCTTCCTCTACTTTTTCACCAATACAGTCGGCTACAAATTTTACCTGAACACCAATAATTTCAGAAACCTTTTCACAAATATGTTGCAAAGACATTGATGGATTGCGTTGCCCTTTAGGACGACCTAAATGACTCATGAGCACTGCGCTTCCTCCATCTTCCAATACTTTGAGAATAGTTGGTTTAGCTGCTTCTATTCTACTCGTGTCGGTTACTTTAAAGTCATCGTCTAAGGGTACATTAAAGTCAACTCTTATAAGTGCTTTTTTTTCTTCAAAATTGAAGTCATCAATTGTCTTCATAGTCCTGTGTTGTTATCGCCGCAAAAATAACCAAATACCCTAAGTACCGACTACAAAGCCAGAATAATTGGTAGGTTGAGACCTTTGCAGAATGGGTAAAAAAGTGATA
>JBCDGY010000226.1:0-5232 GCA_039414375.1 Bacteroidota bacterium
CAAATTATTAATTGGTTGTTAAACCATCAATGCCAGGTTAAAGAACAACCCTTCACCAGCGAGTTGATAAAAAAATTTGCAGCCCTAGCTTACACCAATATATAAGGTGCTACAGTTATCGCATCAAAGCCCATATGCTCAAAAAAAGCCTTCGCATAACGATAGGCAGTATTTCCAATATCTCCCCTTTTAGCGTCGGCAATGGTAAATTGCTCAGGATAACGATCATTCAAGTAAGCCATGGTCTTTTCTAAAGACTTCCAACCTTGTAGACCATAGGCCTCATAAAAAGCCAAGTTAGGCTTGTAGGCTACACAGTAGGATTGTGTCGCATCGATAATCGCTTTATTAAAACTAAAAATGGGATCTTCGTCCTCTAATAAATGAGGGGGAATCTTTTCCAAATCAGTGTCCAGTCCTATGCAGAGGAAAGATTTTTTTCTTTTGATCTGCGTAACGAGTGCTGCAATCTCCATTAAAATAGTTCAGAGGCTTCTTTTAGCTTTTCTGTATTGTCGACCAGCATTAATTCATCAATTATTTTTTGGACATCTCCATTGATAATATTTTGCAGGTCGTATAAGGTAAGCCCTATGCGGTGGTCGGTTACGCGCCCTTGCGGATAGTTATACGTTCTAATCTTGGCAGATCGATCACCACTGCTCACTTGCGAGTTTCTTTTAGCCGCATCTTCGGCCTGCTTTTTGGCCAACTCTAAATCGTACAATCGAGAACGCAGGACCTTAAAAGCTTTGTCCTTATTTTTATGTTGTGATTTTTCGTCTTGGCATTGTGCGACCAATCCCGTAGGTAAGTGTGTTAACCGAACAGCGGAATAGGTAGTGTTCACAGACTGTCCACCGGGACCCGAAGAGCAGAAATAATCAATACGAACCTCTTTTGGATCAATTTGCACATCAAACTCTTCTGCTTCTGGAATAACCATTACCGTAGCGGCACTCGTATGCACCCTACCTTGAGTTTCCGTTTGTGGTACCCGCTGCACGCGATGGACCCCAGCTTCAAACTTAAGGGTACCGTAAACATCTTCCCCCATTACCTCAAAATGAATCTCTTTGTAACCCCCTGCGGTACCTTCATTTAAATCGATGATATTGGTGCGCCATCCCCTTCCTTCACAATATTTAGCATACATGCGGTATAGATCACCAGCAAATATACTCGCCTCATCCCCGCCTGTACCAGCACGAATTTCCATGACTACATCCTTTTCATCTTCGGGGTCCTTAGGAATGAGTAAAAACTTGATTTCTTCCTCCAATTGAGGGAGTAAAGCCTTGGACTCCTCCAATTGCATTTTGGCCATTTCTACCATCTCGGGATCGTCTCCTTCCGCGAGCAATGCCTCGGCCTCTTTAATATTATCGGTAACGTTGATGTACGCATCTCGCTTTTCTGACAGTACTTTAAGGTCTTTATACTCTTTATTGAGCTTGACATATCGCTTTTGATCTGCAATGATATCAGGCTGTATGATTAAGTCTGAAACCTCGTCAAAGCGCTGCTTTACAATATTCAATTTATCCAGCATGTTGCAATCTTCCTAAGATTGCGAAATTACAATTTTTGAGCAGATCGAATTCAAAATTGACCAGAGCTAGTCTAATACAAAAGTGGTAGCTAGGGTTACGATATTGGCGTTTAACTCAGTATCACGGCGATAGTGGGCATATCGCAGGTCTACTGCCTTCAGACCAAATATCAAAAACCGCTTTTGCGAGAACAAGTTACGGTAACGAATCCCCAAACCGTATTGATGCGCCGTATAACCCGATAAGTCAAAGTCCGACGTGTAAAAATTGAGACTAGAAATGGCTTCCTCTTTCTCATAAAAATAATCGGTAGCCGTTTGGGTGTACCATCGGTACTGAGGGTATAAGGTAAAACGATCGCCTAATTTTAGGGGTAATTCAACATTCGCAGTATGTGCCGTAATACCCCAATCGTCGGTATACCAACGATAGTAGCTTCGCAACACAGCAATGTCATTGAGGTAATAGTTTAATCGCAATCCAATAGGCAATTTAAATCTAGCGTCGGGCAAACGCTCCACATCGTCCGCTAACTGGAAATTTTCCACAATAAAATCTTTTCTATCGCCAAAATAAACCCTTTGGAAAGGAGTACTCAGCAATCCTTCTTGCAATACCACATCCATAAAAATAGAGGCCTGTACTTTTTTACCCAACACCTGGGTTAAGGAAAGAGAAAGGGAATAGGAATTGCGATTTTCTTCAACAAATGGTTGAAAATTTGGAGTATATCCCTGAACAGCACCTTCAAAGGCTGGCCGAAGTTCTATAGGATATTGTGGGTTCCATGCATCAAAATAGGCCATCGCTCCAATAGCCAGTTCTGTATTTTTATCGTTAAAGCGGCGTACCATATCGGCTCCAAATCCAAGGGAGAAATAGTCGTACTCTGACGATACATAGGCATTAGCACTCCAAGATTGATTTCTATCGTCAGAATTATGGGTGTAGGTTGGATTAAAATAAACTAACATATCCGTTCTGGAAGCACCAGAGGAAGCATCGTAAGCATCCGCTGGATTATTGCCATCAAAAGGGTTAATGTTACTTGAAGAGGCGGAAGTGTAGGCCGATAATCCAGTATCTACCGTGAGTACATCATCTTCATTTAAAGGCACTCGAAGCACCAGGGTACTAGTGGCATCCGTAAGCGCTTCGGTTCCAAGTCCGCCGGTAACCGCGGCATTAGGACCATCTTGATTGTAATAACTAAACAAGGTTTCAAGCTCGCTAGCCTCCAGAATACGTTTTTTATAAGTAGTGAGGGTATCTTGACCTAGTAGGACAATAGGGGCCTGTAGCAAAAAATACCAAACAATCCATTTCATGATACAAGCACTTTTTTAGCGTGATAAGGAGATACTGCCGTAGACGATACTATTACCAAACAATGCACTAAAAACTAATCTTCATACTTAGTTACAGCCACAGCCACCACCAGATTTACCGCCATTGGCGCCAGCTGCCGCTTCGCGATAGATTTGAAAAGTTGTCTCGAAACGTTCCGAACTTCTAAAACCGAGTTGCATGGCTTCGTCATTCAGGTATACTTTATCGTACTCCTTAACTACAGCGCAAGAAGTGATTGAGCATACTAAAAGTGCTATCAAGCAAAATCGTCCCATACTTACTTGTTTTGTTCAATTTCTAAAAAAATACCCGAACTCTTATGCATTTTCCCAGAATTGTCAATTAAAACTACCTCAACTCCATCCAATTGATTGATTAAATGTAAACCACTATCCCTTCCTAAGATGAAAACAGCAGTGGCCAACGCGTCGCAAAGCTCTGCTTTTTGAGCAAAAATGCTTACACTATTCACCCCTTCTGTAGGATATCCCGTTCTGGGATCAATAATATGGGAATATTGTTTGCCTTCAAGTTTCACATATTTCTCATAATTACCAGAAGTTGCTACCGAGGCCTCAACAATCGGCATCCAACCCAAAACTTCTTGCTTTTGGAAAGGATCAATAATACCTACTTTCCACGGTTCCCCATTAGCCTTGGTGCCCCAAGCCGTTAAATCCCCGGAAGCATTAATTAAACCACCAACTACTCCTTTTGAAATTAATAGCTTTTTAACCTTATCCGCCGCGTAGCCTTTGCCAATAGCTCCAAAGCCAATGCGCATACCTCGTCGTTTTAAAAAAACGGTTTTCGTACTGCTATCTAATATAATGTTTTGATAACCCACTTTGTAAAGTGCTTGCCGTAGCGCTTCAGCCGAAGGTACGGCAGTCATACTCCCGTCAAACTTCCAAAGGCGATCCATAGCAGCATAGCTAATGTCAAAAGCGCCATCCGTAATCTCAGAAATTGTCTTTGCTCGGGTGATTAGATCAAAAAGCTCGGAACTTACTGGTACAGGTGCTATGCCCGCTTTGGCATTGATCTTTGAGGTTTCAGAATCAGGATTCCAGGAAGAGATGATATTTTCAATTCTTTTAATCTCGGAAACTGCTTCGTCTACATTGATGTATCCAATTTCTTCCGATGGGGCCACTACGCTAATTTCAAAGGCAGTGCCCATTAGGGTAAGCGCACGCTTAACGGTAACATCGGGTTGTACTTGCCCTTGGGAAGACAGCCACACTATTGCACAACAAATAGAATACCAGTTTCTCATCGCACATAGCCAGCTAGTAGTTCGATATATTCGTTGGAGGTTTGGTTTTGAAAGCTTATGGTACCAAGAATTTTTTGATGTTCATTAAGTACCAAGACCCAAGGGAAATGGCCGTTGGGGTTATATAACTCCGCCAAATCACGATTGCTTTGCATCTTTTTTTCAGGTAACGCGTTTTTCTTCTTTCGTGGGAAGTCCGCTTTGTAGAGTACAAAATGATCTGTAGCGTAGGATTTAAAAGCGTCTGATTGCCAAATATTTCGATCTAAGCGAATGCAAGGCGCACACCAGTCCGACCCAGAGAATACCAATAACACGAGCTTCTCTTCTACCTTAGCCTTTTGCATTGCTGTCCTAAAATCAGACTGCCAATCTTGACTATGCACGTAGGCCACAAACAACAAGCACAAAACCAAAACCACGTTTCTCATAACTTATGATATATCATTAACATTAGAAAGAACGGTTGAAGTTCTCTCTTTGTAAAAGGTTAGGTTTTGATAAGCCAAGGATCACTCTGCTGGGGCAGGTGCCGAACTACGTTCGTAAGCGAAGCCTCCCAACTGTTGTTGAGACCAGCTGGTAATTTTAACGTCGATAGCAATACGATCTTCTTCCAATAGCAATACAAGATCCTCTCCGACAATATCTTTTGGCTTTTCTACAGCTGCTCTAAAACGATCAAACGTAAGATTTTGTAGATTCGCCGTCGTCCCTCTTGCCCAAAGGGTTCCCGCAGGACTTGCATCTTTGTCTGCACTACTTTCCAAAACGGCATTGTAAATCTGGCCTCCGTCGTTGGCTCGAGTTATCCACACCCTACTGGTTATCCGATCTTGATTTTCTGCTACGCTCGGATCAGAACCCACGCTTTTAAGGAAGGTTACCGTTGGGCCATTCCAAATGGTAACATCGCTCAGAGATGGTTGGGTAATTACATCTATCTGGTCGTCATTTTCGTCATTACTGCAAGATACCATTAGGCCTACTACTACAAGGAGGCAAAAGATGTTGAACTTATAATTTTTCATAGCTTTTCTATGTTTTAAA
>JBCDGY010000227.1:0-5207 GCA_039414375.1 Bacteroidota bacterium
AGCTAAATTGGGATTGTATCGTTTCCGTTAAAGTAGGTGCTAAGGCTAACGCTTCCTCGGGAGTAGTACTATCTGGCGTTAAGGCTTCTTGTTCACAGCCGAATACAATCACCAAAACGAGTAGGTAACATTTGTAGATTTTCATTTGGTAGGTGTTTTTAAAATGCATGAAATAGGTATACTTTCTAACTTTTAAAAAGTTCTCAAGAATACAACGAATGCGAAAGATTACCCAATAAAAAACTATACTTCTTTTATGGTTTTGCTCCTTTTTTCTGTGGTTTTGGTTATTACCTTTTTATGCTGTTAATAGGGGCCTGGCCTAGCGTACCACACTTTAGCCATCATAAAAGCCTGTAACTGACTTACACCTTTTGGGGAAGTTTACTCCAAAAAATTGGTCATTGCATAGATATCGTCAATCAAAGAAGCTACTACCGAAGGATTTCCTTCACCTGCTCTTACAGAAGTGATCACCGATTCTCCAATAATATAACGGCCTAACAACTGCCCCGCTTCTCCCTCATGGAGCCCTTCTATCGGATAATTTGCTAAGGCATTGGTTAACCCAATATCAGAATACGCCGTTTTTAACCCCCATATGGCATGAAAAATTAAAGGCTCGCCATTAGGGGTATTACCTACATAAAGCATATTATGGCCTTTCTTTCTCAATATGGTGAGAAAGGGAATCCCTTTCTCTTGAATAAGCGCGATTTTCTCAGCCGGACTTCCAGACAGTTCGAAGCGTTCGCCTATATTAATCTGGTCTTTAGAATCTCGGGGTAACCACACCTTATAGGTCGCCCATAGGTCTCTAATCATTGAGGAACAATCCCTATTCTCTAGGCTACCCCCCCAGCCGTAAGGCCTACCAACCAATTGGGATACCAAGCCTTTAAGATCGGCTGCCAGTGGAGCAGCACCTTCTAGGGCCAGTCCTTTTCGGTCCACTAAAGCACTTTGTATTTGCGCTTTTCGCTCGACATCTGCAACAGCATAGTACACCAATACTTTATCAGACTCCGTAGGTGATGCTTTATAAGGCAATACCATTCCCATTTTGGCATTGGGGGCATAGGAAGCATTTTGCTGCAAATTCAAGGTGTCAGACAAAGGCAGCGCATACCCATTTTGGGTCCATGTAGCACTAAAGTCATCATCCACAATCGCCATATCGCGCATAGCTACCCATCCCTTGTAATATGGACTAAGCACATAACACCACTGGCGATCTATAGTGATATGCAATAAGCGTACAGGCGTATTCGCCCATAGGCCCGTCTCCTGAAAATAATCAAAAGGATAGCCCTCCCCTGCGTTGGAATAAGTGGCAAAACCCGGCCGATGGGTCGGCAACCTTCTTAAATTGGTATGTGCGGTAACAATACCCTTTTGCATCGTATTTGGGAAGGATAGGGTATCTACATTGCGCACCAAGGCTAGGCGCTCGATTTTCTTATGGGGCTTTTTATGTTCGCCATACCACCCATCATCATTAAGATATTGATGTAAATAAGACAATTCCTTTCCAGGAAAGGCCGATAAAGTATCCAATACGGTTTCCGGACTGCGGTTCCAAGGCAAAAAAAAGTGATCCAAAAACCCGCGTTGTGCCATCTCTGAAACTACAATCTTACGCTCAGGATATTGTAGGTCCTCCACGCCATAGGTGGCGATTTCAATAGGGGTAATTTTTTTAATAGGCTGCTTGCAGCCCATAACCCCTATAACCATTCCCCATAACATTAAGCAACGCATACGCCATTGTCTTTGATATACCATCGAACGCAAGATTTTCGGTTTTTTACAAAACACGGAAATAATTGGGAATGTTCCTAAGGAGAACTCCTTTGTTAAAAGCTCCTAATTGTTATCCCAAACTCGGTTTGCAATTAGAAGAGTATTAGGAGGACCCGAATCTTCGATGGCAATTGCGGACTTTGACATTGTCGTTCGGTGGCAAAGCACAAAAGATTATTTTTTGATTTTAAATTGGCTACATTTAAGTGTCCAACGAAACACTACATGAGAGCATTATCCGTCTACTTTACCTTAGCATTTGTGGTCTTGGCATTTAGCAGCGCTATAGCCCAGCGAAATACCATTAAAAATACAACCTTGCCTTATCCTGAAACACTCTACAGTGGAATGGAATGGCGTTTGGTTGGCCCCTTCCGTGGTGGTCGCGCAGGAACCGTATCCGGCGTATTGAATAACCCCAATTTGTACTACATGGGAACTGCTGGGGGTGGTGTCTGGAAAACTACAGACGGCGGCAATACTTGGAATTGTATCTCCGATGGCTATTTTGGGGGATCTATTGGGGCTTTAGCAGTCTCAGAATCAGATCCGAATGTTATTTATGTTGGAGAGGGAGAACAAACCTTGCGGGGTAATGTGTCCTCAGGACATGGGCTATGGAAAAGTCTTGATGCTGGAGAAACTTGGGAATTCATAGGCTTAAAAAATTCGGAACACATCTCCCGTATTCGCATACATCCCACCAATCCGGATCTTGTGTATGTGGCTGCTATAGGTCATTTGTGGAAACCTAATGAGACGCGAGGCGTATATCGCTCCACAGATGGGGGACAACACTGGGAAAAAATTCTTTATGAAAGTAATAAAGCAGGTGCAGGAGACCTTGTTCTAGATCCTAATAATGCCCGTATCATGTATGCTGCTACTTGGGAAATGAAAAGAAATGGTTACCGCATGGATAGTGGCGGAGCAGATAGTAAACTCTACAAAAGCACCAATGGGGGAGATACTTGGACTGATATTTCTGCTTATTCAGGGCTACCACAAGGGCCATGGGGCATTGTCGGAATTACAGTATCCCCTGTAGATTCGAATCGAGTTTGGGCTATTATAGAGGCTGCCGATGGTGGTGTTTTTCGTTCAGACGACGCTGGAAAAACCTGGGTTAAAGTCAATGAAAATAGAGCCCTTCGGCAACGTGCTTGGTACTACAGCCGTATTTATGCAGATACACAAAACAAAGACAAAGTCTATGTTATGAATGTAAGCTATGGCGTTTCTACGGATGGCGGCAAGACCTTTACCCTTAAAAATGCCCCCCATGGAGATCATCACGACTTATGGATAGATCCCAATAACAACAATAGAATGGTGATTGCGGATGATGGGGGAGCACAAATATCCAACGACGGTGGCGAAAACTGGACTACTTACCTCAACCAGCCCACGGCACAATTTTATCGCGTAACTACAGACAACCACTTTCCGTACCGCATTTATGGGGCTCAGCAAGACAATACTTCCGTCCGTATTTTACACCGCACTTCAGATGCCAGTATTACGGCACGCCACTGGGAACCCTCCGCCGGGGGGGAAAGTGCCCATCTAGCGCCCGACCCGCAAAACAGCGATTTGGTGTATGGGGGCACCTACAAAGGTTATATGATGCGAAAAGACCATACGGTAGACCAAACTCGTTCCATAAATGTATGGCCCGACAATCCCGCGGGCTCTGGTGCGGAAGTCATGAAATATCGCTTTAACTGGAATTTCCCGGTCAAGTTTAGTATTCACGATGAGAACAAACTATATGCCGGGTCTAACTATTTACATATTACCACCAACGAAGGGCAAAGCTGGAAAACGATCTCTCCAGACCTTACCCGTGGACTGGCAGAAACCATAAAATCTTCGGGTGGGCCTATAACCCAAGATAATACCGGTGCAGAGTTCTATTCCAATCTTTTCGCGATTAATGAATCTCCTATTGAAGAAGGTGTTATTTGGGTGGGTAGCGATGATGGGTTAATCCACGTTTCTAAAAACAATGGCGAAAGTTGGGAAAACGTAACCCCGCCAACTGCCATAAGCCCAAAACTCAATATGATCAATTGTATAGATCCTAGTCCTTTTAAGAAAGGAACAGCATATGTAGCTGCAACTGCTTATAAGTTTGGCGACTATACACCGTATTTGTACAAAACAAACGACTATGGCAAAACATGGACGGTAATCACCCGGGGTATCCCCAAAAGTTACTACACCAGAGCCATCCGTGCTGATAAAACAAGGGAAGGCCTATTATACGCCGGTACCGAGTGGGGCATGTATGTATCTTTTGATGACGGCGCCCATTGGACCTCCTTTCAGTTGAACCTTCCCATTACCGCTATAAGAGATCTCCATGTACGAGATAACGACCTTATCGCGGCAACGCATGGCCGTAGTTTTTGGATGATTGATGACCTTACCCCGCTACACCAACTCACAGAGACCGTAGCAGAATCCGATGCCTATCTCTATCAACCGGATAACGCTTATCGCATGTACCAATCGGATGGGTGGCGCAAACCTAACCCTAAGCTGGTAGGCGAAAACCATCCTAATGGTGCTATCCTCAACTATTATATTGCGGAACTACAACCCACAGATTCGGTTTCCATAGCTATTCTGGAGACCGATGGCACGCTAATCCAGCGGTTTTCCAATACTGCTAAAGCCGATAAATTGAATCCGAGTGCCGATCAACCTTTACAAGTGACCTCAGGGGGCAACCGGCTTATTTGGAATATGCGATATCCTGGTTTCCAGGAGTTTAAAGGCATGGTTTTCTATTCCTCTCCTAATAAAGGCCCAAAAGCGGTACCCGGGGATTATACCGTGCAACTCAATTACAATGGACAAATAATGGAACAGACCCTCACCATTGTCAAGGACCCCAGGCTGTCTAATAGCGCCGAAGACTATCAAAAACAGTTTGACTTTTTAATCAAAGTGCGCAACCAAGTTAGTCGTGCCAATAGCGCTATTCAAGATATACGTTCTGTTAAGAAAGACTTGGAATACCTCAATGGAAAAAGCGGATTAAGCCCTACCTTGAAAAATTTAGTAGCAGCATTTGAAACGGAACTGGACGTCATAGAAAACAATATTCATATGACCAAAAACCAAAGTCGACAAGATCCTTTGAATTACGGTATCCGTATTAACAACCGCCTGGCTTTTTTAATGTCCGACTCCCAACGGGGAGACTACCCGCCCACTGATCAAGCCCAGCAATTTTTTAGTGAGGTAACCCAAGAGTTAGATATCGAAATTGAGCAACTTGAACAATTGATGAAACAATACCTTCAAAAAATAAATGAGCAGATTGCTGAGAGCAAAGTGGAAATGATATCGTTGGGGCTTAAGTAATTGCTCCTTTACCAATTACAATACAAAAA
>JBCDGY010000228.1:0-5206 GCA_039414375.1 Bacteroidota bacterium
AAATTTTAAAACAGTCCTTATAATACCTTTAATTTAATTTTTTGTGTGGTTGTCTTTGTGTATAGCATCCTTAAAAAACACGACCCGAGAAGCCCGAATACAGACGGCATAGATATCCGCAATACCAAAAACATTACCATAACCAACTCTGACATCCGAACAGGAGACGACGCCATTTGTCTCAAAGTGACCTCGAAAGAAAAGTTATGGACGGACTCAAATGGTAATCCGAGACCTAGAGTTGTTGAAAATGTACACGTAAAAAATTGCCATCTAGAAAGTGATGATGCTGCGCTTAAACTGGGCACTGGCAGTGGCAACTTAACCCAGAACATTCTGTTTGAAGATATTACCATCCGAAAAACACGCTACGCGGTTGGTATTTTCATGATGGACGGCGGTACCTACCAAAATGTTCTTTTTAAGAATATTGATGTGGAAACTGGCTCGCGACATGCCCAAGAATATGCTGTTTTTATGGATATCCACCAACGTAAAATAAATTCAAAAGTAGGTCGAATTGAGGGCATAAAATTCCAATCCTGCGCTTTTAAGACCAAAGGTATCTTTTATCTCTCTGGACATCCACAGCAGAATACCAACGATATCTTTTTTGAAAACGTAAGTATTGTTTTTGACGGTAACTTGGACAACTCCGAATGGCAAAAACCAAAAGGCAATAAAAAGATAAAACAATGGGAATCCACTTCTGACTTTACCCAGCAAGATGCTAAAATCATTTTGGCCAATGGCGAGAACATTCGGTTTAAACATGTCTCAATCCAGAAAGCTACGCCAAACTATCCTGTCTTCTGGGAACATAATGCCATCGTTGATACTGTAAACATTCAAATTCAATGAATAGGCTTCTTACTTTTTTTATGATAATTCTGGGAGCACCGTTAAATTCTTGCGCCCAAAATACTAAGTTGGGTTTGGATGAATCGTACCAATCCAAAATTGAAAGCTCATTACGCCACGGTATTCAACATGCAGGTAAAAGTTGTCTTGATGAAAACGGCAAATCACGTGGCGATTATGAAATAATTTCTGGTAAATGGAAGGAATATGAACCCGCTTGGCACACGGGGCAACTCATACAAGGTTTATTAGAAGCACATCAAGTAACCCAAAGTGAGGAAGCACTCAAATTTGCCAAGAAAGCTGGTAATTGGTGGGTAAGCCTTCAATTTCCGGAAGGAAACCCTTTGGTGGGTTACATGAACGCGATTCATGGGGCAAGTGTCGGGAACCTCATCAATACCACCACCATTACGGATGGAACCCCCGGACTTTTTAACCTTACCGAAGCGACGGGTAACAAAAAGTATGCAGAGGTAGCTAGCGCCGCTGGAAAGTGGATTTTGGAAAACCTTTATCTACCCGAACACCAATTGAGTTACAACATCGTTGACCCTAAAACCGGAGCAATTTGGAAAGATAAAAGTCCCCATGCGCAACATCAAGAGCATCCCATTACCCTTAAACAGGTAGCACGTCCAAATGCGGAAGGTTATCTCTGGAAGGATATGTACGAATTCACTGGAGAGCAACGATATAAAAATGCTTTTTTACAGCTCTGTGATGGTCTTGTAGAAATGCAAAGTAGCAATGGGTTTTGGATGGATTTTGAGCCAAACGACCCCACTACCGGTAAAATTCATGCGCGCTTCAACACCTGGAACGCCGAGGCTTTGATACAGGCTTACACCCTTTCGAAAAATAAAAAATACCTTGAAGCAGCCCTAAAAACAGGAAAAGGTTTAGCCAAAATCCAGCAGGAAAATGGCGTCATATTCTATATCAGCTATACCGATGGTAGCGTTGATAAGCGTTCTCCTTGTGGCTCCGGCACTTCTTTTGCTGGAATTCTATGGCTGAAACTTTTTGAACTCGGCCATCCGGAATTCAATTCAAATATCAAAAAGGCGTTGGACTTTACCCTCAAAAACCAGTTCGCGCAGGAACACAGCGACGAAAATCTTGCGGGAGGGTACTATGAAATACGCCAAAAAGGAAAATCCAATGGGCAAATGAAATTGATTTACCGCGACATTGCTACCGCCTTTGGATTACGCTTTTTGAGTGATGTGCATCAATTTGAATTTCAATAAAATGCAATCGCGAACGAAACATATCTCGTCACTAAAATATCCCAAAGCTAACTGGCTCGTATTGCTTTCCATTTTTTTATGCGCAAGTTGTTCCTCCAAAGCAAAAAAGGAGTTCACTCAAGAACATGCAGAAAAGCATATGGCGAAAGCTTGGGATACCACCTATCTCAAAATTCTCAAGGCTATCAAAGCCCCTACTTTCAAAGAGCAAACTATTGTATTTCAGGACACTACAGATTTTAGAAATCGTTTAAATACTGCGATTACTACGCTCTCAGCATCCGGTGGGGGTACCATTGCTATTGATAGTGGGACGTACTTGGTAAAAGGTAGTATTTTCTTAAAATCTGGGGTACGACTATATCTTCAAAAAGGGGTGGAACTACAGTTTTCGCATAACCCAGACCATTACCTGCCAGTAGTAAAGTCACGTTGGGAGGGTACTTTTTTAAGGAATTATTCCCCGTTGATCTATGCCATTGATGCTGAAAACATCGCTATTACTGGTGAGGGATTAATTAACGGGCAAGCAGAAAAATCCTGGTACACTTGGAAAGAAAAACAAAAGGCCGATAAAAAAGTGTTGCGTCAAATGGGAAATGACCAAGTACCAATTGCCGAACGTGTTTTTGGTGCAGGGCATTACTTGCGCCCTTCAGCCATCGAATTGATCCATTGTAAAAATATATTACTAGAAGGGTTTTCGGTAAAAGGAGCCCCGTTTTGGACGGTCCATCCTGTGTTGTCAAAAAACATTACCATTCGCGGTCTGCGTATAGGTGCCGGTACGACCAACGACGATGGTATAGATCCTGAAAGCTGTCAAAATGTACTTATCGAAGATTGTATTATTAATACCCATGACGATTGTGTTGCTATAAAGGCTGGGCGCGATCAAGATGGTTGGTTGTATCCCCCATCAGAAAATATCATCATTAGAAACAATCAATTTAACACGGCGGTGGGTAGTGGCTTTTGTATTGGTTCAGAAATGTCTGCGGGTGTTCGCCAAGTGTTTATTGAAAACTGTACCCTAACTTCAAGTGGCAAACATGCTTTTCAATTCAAAAGTAACCCAGATAGGGGAGGCTTTATCACCTCCATTTTTATGCGCAATATTACCGTAGGTATTGCCAAATACGGTTTTGAGTTCACCACCAACTACAAAGGCTGGCGTGGTAACACCTATTTTACCACCTACAGGGATTTTTACTTTCAAAACATCACTATTGATACCACTACACATCAATCTATTACACTAACAGGGAGGCAAGAGAATCCTATAAGCCGTGTCTATTTTGAAAACTGCACCATTGGAAGGGCTCCGGTTTTTGAAACAATACAGGAAATCAAAGACTTGCTGTTTGCCCAAACAACCATCAATGGACAAGCACTTCCTACAAAACGATAACGCATGAAAAATTTACACATCCTCGCTCTATGCTATCTGCTAACCCTTGCTATGGTGACAGCTCAGGAGCCGCTACTTCAAAATGTCTATAACAGACCAACTACTCTCCTTAACGGAAATTGGAAGTATGTGGTAGATCCTTATGACACGGGCTACCGCAATCATAGAAATTGGATGCCTTTTGATGAATTGGCTTCTACTAAAGCTTCGGCCAAGCCCTATTATACGGATAAGGTAATGGTAAATCGCTGGGATAGAATAGAGTATAATTTTAATACTGCTCCTGAACTTATGGTGCCTGGAGATTGGAACAGTCAAGCAGAAAAACTGGCCTATTATGAAGGAGCTATCTGGTTTCGCACCACTTTTGATTACCAGCTTGAAGCAGGTCAAGAATTGATACTTTATTTTGGAGCAGCCAATTACCAAACGGACGTATACTTGAATGGCGCAAAAGTGGGGCAACATTTGGGGGGTTACGATCCTTTTAATTTTACGATTACCGATAAACTGCAATCTGGAACAAACAGTTTAGTCGTTAGAGTAGAAAACCGTAGAGAAAAACACCGTGTCCCCAATTATACGACCGATTGGTGGAACTATGGTGGCATGACTAGGGATGTTAAATTGGTGGCAGTGCCCCAAACCCATATTCAAGACTATCAAATTCAATTAGATCCCAAAAATCCAGATAAGATTAAAGGGTTTGTTCAAGTGGCCAACGGTGCTGGTAAGCAACTTACCATCACCATTCCGGAAGCCAACATTTCGCAAACTTTTACTTTAAATGCTGAAGGTAGTGCGCGTATTACCATACCCGCTGCGCAGCTGCAAAAATGGTATCCCGAACGACCAAAGTTATATGAGGTTATCCTTAATTGTGAGAAAGACAGGCTCAAAGACCAAATTGGTTTTAGAACGATAGTAACATCGGGTGCGGATATTCTTCTTAACGGTCAATCCATATTCTTACGGGGGATAAGCTTGCATGAGGAACATCCCATGCGAGGAGGCAGAGCAAGATCTTTAGAAGACGCCAAACTGCTATTGGGTTGGGCCAAAGAACTGAACTGTAATTTTGTACGCTTGGCGCATTATCCACATAACGAGAATATGCCCAGACTGGCAGACCAGTGGGGCTTTCTGATATGGGAGGAGATACCCGTCTACTGGGGTATTGATTATGAGAATCCGAACACCTTCAATCAAGCCAAATCCCAGTTAGAAACCTTGATTCACAGAGATAAAAACCGTGCTAGTGTTATAATATGGTCACTAGCCAACGAAACGCCCGAGGTGCCTTCTAGGCTTCAATTTTTAAAAGATTTAAAAGCCATAGCACTCCAAATTGACGATACTCGTTTTGTAAGTGCAGCGCTTGAGCGAGACGAAAAGAGTACCGCAAATACGATTAAAATTCCAGATCCTTTTGCAAAGGATGTGGACATTATAAGTTGCAACGAGTATATCGGGTGGTATTCCGGCTTACCAGAACGGTGTAATGAGGTTTCTTGGGATTTACCGCAAGACAAGCCCTTTTTTGTAAGCGAGTTTGGGGGCGGTGCATTATACAATTACCACGGAGATAAGTTGACCTTGTGGACGGAAGAATATCAAGAATACCTTTACGAGGAGCAACTAAAAATGCTTCAAAAAATACCGTCTCTTCGTGGAATGACGC
>JBCDGY010000229.1:0-5199 GCA_039414375.1 Bacteroidota bacterium
AAAGAATATGAATCTAATAGCGGTTCTATTAAAAGAATAGATTTTGTTGTCGTCAGTCCTTGCCCTAAATAGGGTAACGACTTAATGTTTTTTCAGGGAATATTGGGTAGGGCGGAATATATCTTGTTTGATAAAGCTAAGTTGGACTAAAGAAGAGGTGCAACAAAGAGGTGCTACAACGGCCACAACATTATCAAATGTTATGGAAGAGGTTCAATATCCCACATAGTCTACAATCTCAAGACCGTATCCTACAATACCAACGCGCTTGGTCTGTGCAGAATTGGTCAATAGCCGTATCTTACTAATATTGAGATCGTGTAATATCTGAGCTCCAACGCCAAAGTCTTTTGCGTCCATTTCAATCTTTGGGGCTTTAAAAATACCCTGAGCCTGCAGGTTTTCTAGCTCCCCCAAACGGGACAGTAAATTTAAAGCTCTAGAATCTTGATTGATAAACACTATGGCACCCTTACCTTCATTGTTAATAGCTTGAAACATATCGTTGAGCTTGTTGTCCGGATTATTGGTAAGGGTTCCCAGGATATCGTTGTTAATATGCGTAGAATTGATACGTGTTAGTACACCATCCCCTGCATTCCACCTGCCTTTGGTAAGGGCAACATGTACTTGCCCATTTGTAGTCTGCTGGTAGGCGCGCAAACGGAATTCTCCGAAACGTGTGTTTATTGTAAAGTCTTTCTTTTTTTCAATAAGACTATCGTGTTCCATACGATAGGCCACCAGATCCTCAATAGAAACAATCTTTAAATCAAATTTTTGGGCCACTTCAAGCAACTCTGGTAAACGCGCCATGGAACCATCGTCATTCATGATTTCCACAATCACCCCTGCGGGTTTAAGCCCTGCTAGTCTAGCAAAATCTATGGCCGCTTCCGTATGCCCTGTACGCCTTAAAACCCCGCCCTCTTTAGCGATTAGCGGAAAAACATGTCCCGGGCGAGCGAGGTCATGCGCTTTGGTATTAGGTTCCGTTAATGCTAAAACCGTCTTAGCACGATCAGCGGCTGAGATACCTGTGGTAACACCATGTCCACGAAGATCAACGGAAACTGTAAAGGCCGTCTCTAATGGATCTGTGTTATGTGATACCATTTTATGTAGGCCTAATTGCTGGCAACGTTTTTCGGTTAAAGGAGCACAAATAAGCCCTCGGCCATGGGTCGCCATAAAATTGATGGTTTCGGGAGTTATCAATTCTGCCGCCGCTAAAAAGTCCCCTTCATTTTCTCGGTTTTCATCGTCAACAACAATGATTACCTTTCCTTCCTTTATGGCGGTAATAGCATCTTCTACCGTATCCAAATTAAACATCACCTTTTCTGTATGATTCATGACCCTTTTTTCTTTTTAGTCTTAAAGTAGCCCTTCAAGTATTGAAAAAGGTTACCATCCCCCATCAAACCACGATCGGCAGTGGCTCTTTTTGTAAGATATACCCCCAAGGGAAACATGATCATAGTAGATAACCAAGCCCCTAAAACTGGATTGATGCCTCCTTTTTTTGCGGAATTCTCGGCAAAAACACCGATAAAGTAATACACTAAAAACAAAACTATTGCGATAACCATTGGTAGTCCCAGTCCTCCTTTTCTAATGATGGCCCCTAAAGGTGCTCCCACAAAGAATAGTATAATACAAGCAAAAGCAAGCGCAAATTTTTTGTGTAGCGACAAAATATGACGATTGTAAATTTCAAATCGTTTGTCCATTTCCTCCTTCTTTCCGTCAATGCTTTTTACAATGTTAACAATCGCGTTTTTGGCATTAGTGTACACTTGTGACTGCTGCCATTCCGGCACTAGGGTTATGAGATTGTCCTTGTCAATCACACTTTCCTCTTTTTCTACAGGAACGGGTCGTTTATTTTTCTTGATTTTGGCTACTTGAGCACTGTCCACTTCTTTGATGGGAAAGGCGCCCATACGTATAGCAATGTTTTTAGAAAAGGCTTTGATTTGTTTGATGTTATTATCGTACAAGGAATCAATATCTTTCGTGAGGCGTACCACGTTTTTCATTTTGTCCGTAGTGATGTCTGATTCTGCTTCAATGTCTTGACTGTTAAGGTCAGAAACTTCGATATTCTTAATATAGGTGGCAAACTCGGACCTGGTAAAAGGATGTTTTCTACGATCTTTTGGTTTCGATCGCTGCATTTCTTCATAGTAATACCCATCATTAAGCACCAACTGAATAATGTCTGAGGTTTCACTACTGATAAGTTCCCCTGTTTCCGCTCTAATCACAGTCGTATTGAGATTGTTCTCTGCTTTTTGGTGGATAATGACATCTTCTAAATATTGATCTTTATCTCCCGACTTTCGCGCAACCTTCATATTCATATCGGTGCCCTCGATATCGCTAAATACCCCTTCTACAATAACTGCTGCGGGTTTAACTTTAGCGATATTTCGTCGCATATTATAGATTTTTTGTTCGGAAGCTGGAATTACGTTATTGGCTAAAAAGAAGGCGCCAACGCCTAGTAGCAGTACAAAGGAGACGATACTGCGCATCGCTTTCTGCAGAGAAACGCCAGAAGCTTTCATCGCAGCGAATTCATAATTTTCAGCAAAAGAACCAAAGGTGAGCAAAGAGGCTAGGAGCACGGTTAAGGGCAGCACCTTATCGATAAGCGTTGGCATGTAGTACAACAAGAACTTACCAATGATCCAGATATCCAAATCCTTTCCCGCCAAGTCATCTATAAACAACCAAACGGTTTGAAAAATAAAGATGACCATTAAAATGGCGAACGAACTAAAAAAGTTGTAAAGAAAACGCGATAAAATGTACCGGTCTATAATTGGCAACAAAGCACTAATTCTTTATAATATAATATCCCTCTTTCTCATACTTAGCCTGATTAAAGGTAAATAGCCCTTTGGACAGGGGTTGATTCGTTTTGAAAGAATTAACAATGATTGTGGTTTTAGTACCGTTTTTTCCAGTCTCAATCAGTCTTTGGATATGATTGGTTTGTACATCAATACCTAATAGAATGGATTTAATATCTGAACTTGAATCTATAGGAAGCAGCTTAACGTATTGTATTTTACGCCCTTGGATATTTTGAAGGATATCCCATTGGTATCGGTGTCCTTCGCGATAAAAGGTTAACATCTTAGAGGGGGTTACTGTTTCTTCTCCATTACTAGGATTTTCAATAGTGACCTCTTCATTATCAGGAACGATGGTGTATACTTTTTTTCCGTCGTATAACTGTGTTGCGCCAAAAAGGTTTACCAAGTATTTATTGCCTTGTAGGGTCGCATTACCTTTTGTTTCACTCTTCGTACTGGTTTCTGCATTTTCCAAAGTGTACTTAAAATCAATATAAATGTTGTCATAAGCGGTGACTTTGTTGTACACCTTGTCTAAGAGTGCCTTAGCTTTTGGAGAATTTTGTGCTGTAGCTCCCATACATGTACAAACTAGCATGATTAGGGATAGGGTATTTTTCAACATAAGAGTATACTATTTTATCAATATTGATTATTGCTATTTTTCATTTTGCAACAGTTGTTCCAGGGCCAATATATCTGGTACCAAAACCTGTCTGGCTTTGCTTCCTTCAAAAGGACCTACAATACCCGCAGCTTCTAGTTGGTCAATAATACGCCCTGCACGGTTATATCCCAATTTTAATTTTCTTTGGATTAACGAGGCGGAGCCTTGCTGGGCATTTACAATAACTTCTGCGGCATCGCGGAACATGCTATCACGTTCGCTAATATCGTAATCAATTCCTGTGCCAGAATCTTCACCTACATATTCTGGCAATAAATGGGCACTAGGGTAGGCCCTTTGGGAGCCAATATATTCGGTAATCTTGCTTACTTCTGGCGTATCTACAAAAGCACATTGTAAGCGGGTAACATCATTACCCTGCGTGAACAACATATCGCCACGCCCTATGAGCTGATCAGCGCCCTGTGCATCTAAAATAGTACGAGAATCAATTTTTGATGTTACCCTAAAAGCAATACGTGCTGGAAAGTTGGCTTTAATAATACCAGTGATCACGTTTACAGAAGGTCGTTGCGTTGCAATTATTAAATGAATACCTATAGCCCTTGCCAGTTGCGCTAGTCTTGCAATGGGAGCTTCCACTTCCTTCCCTGCCGTCATAATCAAATCTGCAAACTCATCAATAACCAAAATGATATAAGGCAAAAATTTATGACCATCATTAGGATTGAGCTTTCTCAATTTGAACTTAGCATTGTATTCCTTGATATTGCGAACCAAGGCCAATTTTAATAACTCATATCTATTGTCCATTTCAATGCACATGGAATTGAGTGTATGGATTACCTTGGTATTGTCAGTAATAATCGCCTCGTCTACATCGGGAAGTTTGGCTAAGAAATGGCGTTCTATCTTGTTATACAGTGTGAGTTCCACCTTTTTTGGGTCTACCAACACGAATTTTATTTCAGCTGGGTGTTTTTTGTAGAGTAGGGAGGTAATTACTGCATTGAGCCCTACAGATTTTCCTTGCCCTGTAGCACCAGCCATTAACAAGTGCGGCATTTTAGCCAGGTCAACAACAAAGGTTTCATTGCTAATGGTTTTGCCAAAGGCTATTGGCAATTGCATTTCAGCTTTTTGAAATTTAGAAGCGGCAATAACAGAGCGCATCGACACAATGGTCGCTTTTTTATTAGGTACTTCAATACCAATGGTCCCTTTTCCCGGGATTGGAGCAATTATACGAATACCTAAGGCTGCTAAGGAAAGAGCGATGTCGTCTTCAAGATTCTTAATCTTAGAAATACGAATGCCTGCTTCGGGGACAATTTCATATAAGGTTACGGTTGGGCCAATAGTGGCTTTAATCTGGGCAATACCAATTTTGTAATTTTTGAGCGTAGAAACAATTTTGTTTTTGTTTTCTTCCAGCTCTTCTTGGTTGATGGTAATACCTCCGGAAGCCCCATGGGCATCCAAAAGATTTAAAGGTGGAAACTTGTAGTTCCCAAGTTCCAACTTTGGGTCAAAAGCACCATATTCTTTTACCAATTGTGCAGAAGAGACCGAAGCCTCTTGTTTTTCCTCGGTACTTTTTTCGACCTTCAAAGTAAGGTCGGGATCTGCTACAACTTCTTCCTCTTCTTCTTCAGGTAGATTAACGTCAGTGCTACCCGGTGTAGGGCATTTCGCCGACTGCGC
>JBCDGY010000230.1:0-5188 GCA_039414375.1 Bacteroidota bacterium
ACTTAAAGTTCGATTAACAACTGGTGAAATGGCTCATTTCTCTTTTAAAACAATTGCACTGAGATCTTATCACCCTGAATAAAAAAGCAATGTCTTTTCCGTTATATTAGATAGCGGGCGCTCAAAAACTTTAAGCTTTTAAGATCAAAGGTTATAGGAAGTCAGCATTTCATCAAGCATCGAACTTTCGGTATATTTTTAGTTCTGAAAGCGCTCGGATGATATTCGTTTATCCTAGATTACCCATATTTTGAGATAGGGTTTCCATAAAATTGGTAATGGGACCTTTAATCATCATCCCCATCATGGCATTAAATGCTCCTTCAAAGCGGAGGGTTACTTCACTTTGTTCTGCAGCAATTTCCGTGATATCTGCGGTTAGCGTAAAAGGAAGTTTATCACTGGCAGCTCCGAGAACTACTTTGCTATGGGGGTATTTTTCTTTTAGGCGCAGTACAATTTCCGGCATGCCCTTAAGGGCAAATTTAAAAGTATCTCCATCGATCATTTCGAAGGTTTCGATACTATCGGGCATCAACTGCTCAAAATTTTTGACATCGCTGAGCAGTTCATAAACCGTTACTGCTGATTTGGAAAGTGTTGTTGGTGGCGTTTCTAATTGCATTTATTGAGGCCATTGTTCAGGAATGCGTTTCCATTCCATTAAGGTTTGTAATTGTGCTTTGGTTATCTGATCAGTCTCTACTGCCTGTTCAATTAAATGGGGGTAATCGCTCAAAGTCAGTAGGGAGATGCCAGCTTTTTCAAAATTTTCCGTTGCTGTTGCTAGGCCATAGGTAAAAATGGCCAACATACCCATAACATCTGCTTGAGCTTCTTGTAGTGCTTTAACGGCATTTAGGCTACTGGTTCCTGTGCTTATCAAGTCTTCTATCACCACGACGCGTTGTCCGGCTTCTAAAAAACCTTCAATTTGATTTTTTCTTCCATGCGACTTGGGTTGCGGTCGTACGTAAACAAAGGGTAAGTCCAGCAAGTTCGCTACCAAGATACCGATGCCAATAGCTCCGGTAGCCACCCCGGCTATTGCATCTGGAGTGCCAAAAGATGCGGTGACTTGTTTCGCCATTTTTTGACTAATAAGCGACCGGACTGTTGGATAGGAAAGCATAATTCGGTTATCGCAATAAATAGGCGATTTCCATCCAGATGCCCAGGTGAATGGACTTTCAGGACTCAACTTAATTGCATTAATTTGTAGCAACAGCTCTGCTGTTTTTTTTGCACTTTTCCTATCCAAAACCATAGCGCAAATGTATAAAGTTTTTGTAAATGGATCTCCTTTGATTTTAACTAATGAACGTCCGAAAGGGAGCAAGGCTAAAGTGTTTAAACTCGAAGACGAGGCCATTGAAAATGCTATAGCCGCATTGGCCAAAAGGCAACTAGACACTGCCTACATCTACCATAAAGGCAATCATCTTTTGGAAGCATTTACCAGTAAAATCCCCATGGTTTTAGCAGCGGGGGGAATCGTAAAAAATAAAAAAGGAAAGGTGCTTTTTATTTATAGAAATGGAAAATGGGATCTCCCCAAAGGGAAATTGGATAAAGGAGAGTCTATTGAAGCGGCAGCTATTAGAGAAGTGGAAGAGGAGACTGGAGTTCGCAACTTATCGGTAGGGAAGTTTATACAAACGACGTATCATATTTTTAAACGAGGAGGGGTTTACCGATTAAAAAAAGTCTTTTGGTTTGAGATGTCTACGGACTATAGCGGACGCTTGAAAGGGCAAAAAGAAGAAGGGATTACCAAGGTGAAATGGAAAGGTCCCCGAAAGACCAAAAAAGCCTTACGCAATTCTTATAAAAATATTAGTGTTCTTTTTGAAGAGAACTCAGTTTTTTAAGGAAGTGATTTAAATTTTTTTAGCAAATGGAAAAAGTTTAAATCACTTCAATAAGAATTCTGCTTTACTACCCCTCTTAATTCGGTATACCGGATAATGCAAGTAGGCTGCCTCTAAATATTTGGAGTGTTCATAAATCCATTGTAATTGCGCTAATGCCTTCGCTGCAAATTCTGGATCGTCCAATTTTTGCTGCTCAAAAAGTTCTTGCAGTTTGGGATTTTCTTGTAAAAGCTGTAATGCAATATCCTCGAAAACATAAGGTGATATTCCTTCCTTTTGTTGCAGAATAGTATCGAAAAAATTCCAGTTGAAAAAAGAGTCGACGGCCTCTGGCTCTAACGTTTCTAAAAGATAACGAATGCCTTCTTGTGCGGTGGGGACAATGTAATCTCCCTTTTGTAAATGGATGGTCGCTGTAGCGGCGGTTACTTTGGTGTTGTAATGCGGATAATGCCCCTCGTAAGCCTGTTGATAGGTTTGATAGTCGGTAATGTGATATTGTTCTAACGTAGCAATGGTATCTTTTTCTAAAGCAAAAAAAGCAATTTCATTGGCTATTAATCGGTCTATAATTTTTTGCCATCCCTTTCTTATAACATAAGCGCTAGGGACCCGAAGTGTATCTTTAGCTATATAATTGTTAGAAAAAGGGATTGTTTTTTCAAAAGGTCGGGTACGATCATACTTCAATCGTGGTAATCCCGTAACGGGACTAATAACAGTGTCTACAGCATATCCCTTAAAAAGAAAAGGCGTGGTTGCCGTCGTATCAATAGCCCAGTGCCTTGGATAGTGCTCCATGGCTAAGGTATCTTCTTTGTATTTAGAACGCAGTTCTTTAATTTGTTGATGGTCTTCATCAACTATAGC
The DNA here is from genome assembly GCA_039414375.1 of Bacteroidota bacterium. Lineage (GTDB taxonomy): Bacteria > Bacteroidota > Bacteroidia > Flavobacteriales > Flavobacteriaceae > Croceivirga. Next base: position 2,745 of record JBCDGY010000230.1, read on the forward strand.
TAACATCTCCTTAATAAGTTCATAAGTGCCCATTACCCGTTTTTTATGGGGTTTAAGCATATGGGTTTCAATCATCATTCCTAAGGTACCCCAAAGGGTGGTGTAGCCTGTAGAATATCTCGGGTGATCCATAAACTGTGAAAAGCCATTATCTGGGGGGCTGTTGAATACATTAACATAGGGTGTTGTATCCCAATTTGCCGCTGCCAGTCGTCGATCTAGGGCGGGCACAAAGGATTCGTTTAAATACCTTCCTAAGGCACCTCCTAATTTGTTGTGCTGGGTAAACAAATGGGTAAGGGTATACTGATAGTCGGCACCGTTGCTTACGTGGGTATCTATGAATACATCTGGTTTTACAAGATGAAATATAGTAGTAAAAGTCCGTGCATTTTCAGTATCCATTTTAACAAAGTCCCTATTGAGGTCGTAGTTTCTAGCGTTACCACGAAACCCATAGGAATTGGGACCATTTTGATTAACTCTAGTTGTACTATTTCTATTTTCCATTCCCCCAATATTGTACACCGGAATAGTAGCCAGTACCACGTTCTTAGGTACTGGGAGTTTGTTGAGTGCTAAGTCTCTAAAGAGCAGCATAGCGGCATCTATCCCATCTGGTTCCCCAGGATGAATACCGTTGTTGATGAAAAGAACGGTTTTGTCTTCTCGGATTTTTTGAAAGTTGAAATTGCCATCAGGATTAAAGGTGACCAAGTGCAGCGGTTTTCCACTATCTGTACTTCCTATGGTTTGTACATTTACTTCTGGAAAAGCTTTGGCCAAGCGCAGATAGAAATCAATGGTTTCCTGATAAGTAGCAGTTTCATTCCCATCGGATTTTTCGTAGGTAGTGGTAAAATTTTGCTCGTCTTTTTCGATCTGCTCCTTACAAGATAACAATGACATCAGGAAGATCGCTGTGAGGAAATAGTGTCTCATCTAAAATGGTTTGGTAATGGTACCTACTAAGGGATATCAAAAGTAGGAAATCCATCACTAAGAGACCATGTCTAAACGCACAATACGATCCAAGCTAAGTTCATAGATGGGTTTGGTGATAAACTCAATCTGGTGCCCGGTTTTCTTCATGTAGGCTTTCCATTTTTGGCGGTCTCGTACATCAATCGAAGAGGTAACGATATTAATATGCACTTTAGAGGTATAGGGTAGTTGTGAGAACTCTTCTAAAAAGGCCCATCCGTCCATAATGGGCATGTTAATGTCTAAAAAAATGATTTCGGGTAAGGCCATTTGGTTTTCTTGTAGGAACAGGAGCGCATCTAAAGCATCTCGTCCATTGCGGTACTCTTCAATTACGGTTTGATTACCCAATTTTTGCAAAATCTTTCGAAGTCCAAAAAGCGTAATGCTATCATCGTCAACAATGTATATAGAATCAATCTTCATCTTTAAAATATATACTAAAAGTACTTCCTTGTCCCACTTCACTGCATGCCATAATGGAACCTCCCATAGCTTCTATTTGGTTTTTAGTGAGATATAAGCCAATACCTCGCGCATCAGTATTTTTATGAAATGTTTTGTACATCCCAAATAGTTTACTTCCGTATTTCTGCATATCGATGCCTAAGCCATTATCTGACACGCTAAAAATGAGATATCCATTTTGCTTTTTAGCAGTTAGGTTGATAGCCGGCCTACGGTCCTTATGACGGTATTTAACAGCGTTGGTCAATAAGTTGAGAATAATACTTTCCAAATATGCCGGTACGGCGCTTACATAAACATCTGATGCAATTGTACTATTGATTTTGGCCTTGTGCTGTTGTAAAAAGGCTGCTAGGTTTTCCTGGACCCTTTTAATTTGATCATTGAGGTTTAACGATTTTTTCTCAACATTAACATTCGTGTTTATATCCACTACCTCATTTAGGTTTTCCAGCGTGTCCATTAAATTATCGGAGGCTTTGGTGAGCATGGTCATAATACGCCCCTTCTCTGATTCCTCTTCTTCCTTCGTTAAAAAATCTAGTAACATGGAAAGGTTTGCGGTATGCGAACGAAGGTTGTGCGATACAATATGAGCAAAATTGATTAGTTTTTTATTCTGCTCGGCGGTTACGTTAATAAGGTCTCCTAATTCGTTTTCTTTCTGTACCAAATCCGAAATATCCATACTAAGGCCAATAAGTCCTTTGGCACTACCGTCAATATTAAGTAATGGAATTTTGGAGGTTAAGAAATCTGTTGCCGCTCCATTTGGTTTGGTGTTTCTTGTTCTTTTTCCCAAGATGGGCTGCTGGGTTTTCATGACTTGCAAATCCTCTTCGCGCGATATTTTAGCTACTTCATATTCATAGAGGTCAAAATCGGTTCTCCCAACCAGGTCTGAGGGATGCTCTACTTCCAGATAATCGCACTCCTGTCTATTTACGAGTACTTTTTTGGAGTCTTTGTCTTTGATGTAAACGTTTAAAGGA
>JBCDGY010000231.1:0-5170 GCA_039414375.1 Bacteroidota bacterium
CCATAATGGAAGAAGCACGTTCGCTTGCTTTGGATTTATTGAATCTTAAAAACAAAGGGTACCAAGCCCTTTTTCTACAGGGAGGTGCTAGTTCACAATTTTTGGCAGTGGCGTACAATTTACTATCACAAAAAGCGGGATATATCAACACTGGAACGTGGAGCTTAAAAGCCATCAAGGAGGCGCGCTTGTTTGGAGAGGTATTGGAAATAGCTTCTTCCCAAGAAGATAATTTTAATCATATTCCTAAAGGTTATGTAGTCCCTAATGATTTGGACTATTTACATCTTACTTCTAACAATACCATCTTCGGAACCCAGACTAAAATTTTTCCCAAAACCAAGGTGCCCCTGGTGTGTGATATGAGTTCTGATATTTTTTCAAGGGCCATGGATTTTTCACAGTTTGATTTGATCTATGCTGGGGCGCAAAAAAATATGGGTCCAGCAGGCACCACCTTAGTGGTGGTTAAAGAAGAACTCCTTGGCAAAGTATCTCGAAAAATACCGTCAATGCTTGATTATCAAGTGCATATTGCTAAAGATAGCATGTTCAATACGCCTCCAGTATTTTCGGTTTACGTATCTATGTTAAACTTACGGTGGTTATCAGATTTAGGAGGTATCTCGGCTATCGCTGAATTGAATGAGAAAAAGGCAAATCTTATTTATTCTGAAATAGATCTTAATCCATTATTTTCCGGTTTTGCAGCCAAAGAAGACCGCTCTACGATGAATGCTACTTTCACGATTACTGATGATACTTTAAAAGAGACTTTTGATGAAATGTGCAAAGAGGCTGGAATTAGTGGTATCAATGGTCATCGTTCGGTTGGTGGTTATCGGGCCTCCATGTATAACGCGCTGCCGATGGAAAGTGTTGGGGTTTTGGTCGATATTATGAGTGAACTGGAACGCAAAGGATAAAGAGATATGACGGTTTTAGCCAATGACGGTATTTCAAATGAGGGAAAATCCCTATTGGAAGCCAAAGGATTTCAGGTTTTAGAAACTAAGGTTGCAAAAGAACAACTGGTTAACTACATCAATAAAACCGAAACGACAGTATTGTTGGTTCGTAGCGCTACCAATGTAGATCGCAAAATTATTGATGATTGCCCAACACTTCAAATTATTGGACGTGGAGGCGTTGGGTTAGATAATATCGCTGTTGACCATGCGCGGTCAAAGGGTATTAAAGTTATACATACCCCTGCTGCCTCCGCAAATGCTGTTGCGGAGCTGGTAATCGCTCATTTACTAAATGGGGTTCGATTCTTGGCAGATGCCAATAGAAACATGCCGCTTGAAGGTGACCATAATTTTAAAGGCCTTAAAAAGGCCTACCAAATGGGAAGAGAGCTCAGCGGTAAAACCTTAGGTATCATTGGCATGGGTAATGCGGGACAGATGGTAGCTAAAAAAGCTATTGCTTTAGGTATGCAGGTATGTTTCCATGATCTCAAGGTTGAAGAACAAGCTATTAACCTGGGATTTTATGATGGCCAATCGGTTACTATAGCCTTAAAAGGTAGCCCATTAAAAACGGTATTGACAGAAGCAGATTTTATCACCCTCCATGTACCAGCAGGGTCACAACATTTGATTGGTAAAGCTGAAATAGAACTTTTAAAGTCGGGGGCAGGAATTGTTAATATTGCACGTGGCGGTCTTTTGGACGAAGTAGCCTTGGTAGATGCCTTGGATAAAGGAAAGGTTTCTTTTGCAGGACTTGATGTTTTTGAAGCAGAGCCAAACCCAGAGATTCGCATTTTAATGCATCCTAAGATATCCCTGTCACCGCATATCGGCGGTTCTACCCTAGAGGCACAGGATCGGATAAGTATAGAACTCGCTACGCAGATTATTAAATTATTGGCTTAGAACCATCAATTAACCTTTACTTTTTGTAATTTTCCTGATACTAAATACAATAATCATGTCAGGCATATTAGATTTATTAAATAGCCCAATGGGGCAACAACTCGTTAGTGGTGTAGCGGGACAAACAGGTCAATCTGAAAGCAAAACTGCCGGTGTGCTGTCTATGGCGATGCCACTGCTTATGGGGGCTATGAAAAAAAATGCTTCCACGCCGGGAGGAGCCCAGGGCTTAATGAATGCCCTTGGTTCTAAACACGACGGGGGTATTCTTGATAATCTGGGTGGACTCTTTAGTGGAGGTGTAGATCAAGGAGTAATGGATGATGGTGCTGGGATTCTCGGGCATATTCTTGGAAATAAGCAACCACAAGTAGAAAATGCACTGAGCAGCAAGTCAGGATTAGACGCAGGTTCCATATCTCAGATTTTAAAGGTTGCTGCACCTATTCTACTAGGGTTTTTAGGTAAAGAAAGCCGTAATCAAAATGTAAGCAGCCCTGATGGTCTTTCTGGACTTTTGGGAGGACTAATGGGTGGCGGTACACAAGCCAACCAACAACAATCTTTAATAGAGTCTTTTTTGGATTCTGATGGAGATGGCAGTGTACTGGACGACCTTGCAGGTATGGTATTGAACAGCGGAGGTGGTCAAAAAGGAGGCCTTGGCGGTATGCTTGGAGGACTTTTCGGAAAATAGATCAAAAAACGGAATTATGCTTAACAAGCCGTTCACAACCGTTGAACGGCTTTTTTAGTAATTTTAAGTATGAGGTGTCGATATGTGTTATTGTTTTTCGTTGCATTGGGCCTGGGCTGGTCATTAAAAGCACAAATGTCTGAGGTTCAATTGAATGCTGAAGAAGTAGCTATTTTTGATATGACCAATAGCCCTACAGATACTACAGCAACAGAAGAAGAAACGGAGTATGATATCATTATTATGGATATTGGTTTCGGACGCTGGCTAAATCAAATTGCGCAACCCAAAGGGTACTATTCCCAACGATATATGGAACAACGCAACAGAATATACGTATTGGAATGGAACCGCCGATTTTTAGAGCCCACACGTTTTGATGCACTGCTCTACGAGACTCGTATAGATTACGATCCTACAATTGACTATGGCTACGATTTAAACTATCAATTGTATAATTATTTTATTTACTTTCAGCGGCGCTATAAACAACGTCTTGGTCCTTTTCTTCCAAGAATTTAAGTTTTATTGATTACAATGATGAATAAAGCAAAAGCCAGATGGCAAATTGTTCAAAATTGGCATTGGTTTTTTCCAGTAGCCGGTGTTTTAATATCATTATTTACAGCCTATTACCTTACCAGAAGGATATTGCACGGCCTATCGCTGAACAATACCCTATGGGAATGGCCTTTTACACTCTTAGGGACTATAATGGGGTACTACATCATCATAAAAATTTCTTTATGGTGCTTTAAAAAACTGGAACACAAATGGATTGTGAAATATCGGTGGGAGATGATTGCCATTTTTATAGTCTTCGCGATTACAGGTAGTGTTTCCGCTAGGCTGGCCGCACCCATACTAGATGTTATTGGACTTTCTCAAGATTCAATAAGTGGTTGGATTTATTGGCCTATTCGTATTATAATCATTCTACCGATTTATCAAATATTGTTGGTGTTTTTTGGTTGGATGTTAGGGCAATTCCGTTTTTTTTGGGATTTTGAAAAAAAAATGCTCAGTAGACTTGGAATGGGATTCCTCTTTAAGTAGACTGAATAAAAATTAAAGTTAATTTAACACGAGAAGTTGCTGGTAAAAAACTAGCTTTGCCGCTCGTGATCTTTAAGAAGTCCCTATATCCAGTACTTTTGGTCGCCTTGATTGCATTCAAGGTCTCTGCTATGGCCATACATTTGTCCTCGCATCAACAGCAGGATCACCACCACTGCCATCATCATCAACATAACCACAATAATGATGATGATGAACACTGTGTTTTATGCGACCAAGCATTTGACATTCTCTGTGCAGAATTTTCAGAAACTGCCATTGTGCAAATCTATGAAAATACTGATGCTGTAGCGTTTTATGCCCCTAAAGAAGGTTATCACAGTATTTTTATTGTTTCGGCCATTCCTAGCAAGCTTTTTGGAAGGCCCCCTCCTACTTCTTTACAACATTCTACAGTTCGCATTTAATTTTTTAGGATACCTAAGACCAATACGAGGTCTTTGAATAGGTCACCTTATTGCCTAGTTATTTAAATAAATTTATATGAAGTTAGGATTATTTTCCTTAGCTACTTCTTTAATCTGCTCGTTCGCGGTGATGTCCCAAGATGGTCCTTGTAGTTACGTCATCAGCGGAAATGTATTGGATTCGAGAACCAAAGCACCGATACCTTTTGTAGCCGTAAGGGTAGCTGGTTCAGAAAAGTATACCAGTTCCGACGAGAAAGGAGCGTTTCAAATTGATGGTCTTTGTGATAGACTTGTAACCCTAGTTTTTTCATCAATAGGTTATGATGATCTAAGTTTGGATTACAATGAGGGTAAGTCCAATGATTTTTATCTTAATGCCAAGGTAACAGATTTAGAAGAAGTTACCCTTAAAGGCGAACGACAAAAAGCTGCGGGTACAGAGAGTATTTCTCAAGTAGTTATAGAGGAGATGGATATTAAAAAAGTCCCTACTCAAGCGTTGGCCTCTGCCCTTTCCAATATTCAGGGAGTAACCTTTGCTTCGGTAGGTAACAATGTACAATTACCTATCATACATGGGCTCTCAGGAAATAGAATCATAGTCTTAAACAATGGACTCAAACATGGGTTTCAAAACTGGGGAGATGAGCATGCTCCAGAAATCGATATTACTGGCGCAAGTAAAATTACACTCATTAAAGGAGCCTCTGGCGTACGTTATGGTTCCGAAGCGTTGGGTGGCGCTATTCTTGTAGAATCAACAGCCCTAGATTTAAATACTCCTTTTTATTCTAAGTTAGGGGTAAGTGGCGAGAGTAATGGCTTAGGGTATAATGCTAATTTGAAGTTAGGGAGTGGTTCTGAAAATTGGAGTTATTATCTGAATGGAGGTTTTACTCAAATAGGAGATCGAACAGCACCGGATTATAATTTGACCAATTCGGGAAAGGAGGAAACAGCTCTGGGAGCTGGATTATTACGACGCTATAAAAATTTTGATATCAGCATTCGTTACAGTTTTTTAAATCAAAATCTAGCAATTCTAAGAACGTCGTTTCTCTCTAGTCCTCAAGCATTTGTTAGATCTATTAATGCTGATAGAC
>JBCDGY010000232.1:0-5150 GCA_039414375.1 Bacteroidota bacterium
CTCCTACACCGAAAACCCAAGTAACCCTGGGCAACCCACTATCATTGAAGAAAATAACTACTATCCCTTCGGCCTAAAAATGAAAGGCTTTAATATCGGGGGAGACGCTGCACTAGGAAACGATGTCGCTAAAAAATGGCAATATAATGGTCAGGAAAGTGAGGAAGGCCTTGGGTTAAATGTCATTGAAATGACCTTTAGGCAATACGACCCTACTTTAGGGAGATTCCATGCCATAGATCCTATGGCGGAGATGGCTACAGACATTACTCCTTATCGTTTTGGGTTTAACAACCCTATTGTTTGGGCTGATCCTTCAGGACTTTTTGAAACGGATGGACTTCCAAAAGGAGCTGATGGACTTACGAATGACCAATGGATGGCGCTTTCAAGACCTGGTGGAGGGGGGCATGATGCTATGAGAGCGCAGGGCAGAGAGAATTTTCAAAATCGCGTTGAAAGAGGTAGAGGGGCTACTGTTGAAGGAGGACAAGGAGTCTTTGGAGCAGCACAAGAAGGGCCAGACTGCCCAAAATGTCCAGTTCCAGAATTGCGGAAACAAGCCTTAGCAATGGCAGCGGAAAACGGCGCAAGTCCACAGGCTATTTATGATTATTTGCTTAGGGAAGCAAATGAATCAGGAGGGCTAAATGGACTTACCACATCAGAATATTCAGCCTATTTTTCGCCAAATATTATTGGAGGCGCTGGTGCTTTGGAGTATATTAGTGGCGGTGCAGTACTAAAAATAGCGCAGTTCCCCAAGCTATTAAAATGGATGAAGGGGCTTTTTGCCGCTAAAAAGATTCAGAGCTTTACATCGTTCTCTGCTTTTAAAAGGGCTATGGGACCTGCTGGACCAGATAAGGCATGGCATCATATTGTTGAGCAAGGAGGTAATAATATTTCAAGGTTTGGTGCTCGTCGAATTCATAACACCAAAAACTTGATAAAGTTACCACATGGTAAAGGGTCTATACATGCTAAGATTTCTGGCTTTTATAGTTCCAAACAACCATTTACAAAAGGGGAAACCGTAAGACAATGGTTAAGCACACAAAGCTATAAACAACAGTATGATTTTGGTATTAAAACATTAAAACGATTTGGCTGGACACCATGATAAAGATAAAAGATATTGAGACTGCTTTGGTAGTTTTTGAAGAAGCATCCATTAAACAAGCGGAAGCCACCGAAGAAGGTGATTATAAGACTGGAAATAAGCGTTATAGTGAGATTACTAAAGCCGCTGAATTTATTAAAAGTGAAGATGCTGTTGAAAGTTTAAAACAATTCTTATCTCATACTTCGATTGGGGTACGTATGTGGGCAGCTTGCTACTTACTGCCTGTAGATGAAAAAGAAGGAAAAAGAGTATTGAAAGAAATAGCGAAGAGCTCAGGAATACATGCACTCACAGCAGATACTACATTGAGTGAGTGGAAAAAAGGAAATCTAAAATTTTAGAGAAAGAAAGGGGTAATGATGCAGAATAGGGCATGATGCTCCAGAGGTATGTAAGTAATTGAATAACAGAATTTCAACTTATTTTGTATTGTAGCATTTTGGTAAAGCTAGGTATATTGATCAAAATAAAAATCGCTTAGGGATTTTAAAATAAGGCTTTGCTTTAACGTTGTGGGTCAGATTAGGGCATGGTTATAAAACCCTAATTTTATATAAAGGTTCTTTGAAATCGTTGAATTTAACATCGCCCTATTGCGAGTTGGTTATGACAATGCGGCGATGAACAGTTTTGGAGCGGTGGACAATCTGGTGTATATCTATGCAGATGGTGGGAACCAATTGGAACACGTAAAAGACCATTCAAATAAAGACTATGGGTTTAGAGACAGTGCTACCGATGGGGTGGATTATCGTTATGATGCCAATGGTAGCCTGGTTATGGACCGCAACAAGGGTATTGGTACAGCTACCCAAGATGGGATTACTTATAACCATTTAAATTTACCAACGCTGGTAGCTGTAGATAATGGTACTGATATGGGTAATATTTCCTATGTGTATGATGCGCTAGGGACCAAGCTACAAAAGACGGTTACCGAAGGTGCCAATACCACCACAACAAGTTATACTACTGGTTATGTTTATAAAAATGGCAACTTGGAGTTCTTCCCCCATTCCGAAGGTTATGTTACACCCAAAGGAAGTGGATACCGGTACGTTTACCAATATAAAGATCACTTAGGTAACGTAAGACTCTCCTACACCGAAAACCCAAGTAACCCTGGGCAACCCACTATCATTGAAGAAAATAACTACTACCCCTTTGGCCTAAAAATGAAGGGCTTTAATAATGGTGGTGATACTGCACTAGGCAATGATGTCGCTAAAAAATGGAAATATAATGGTCAGGAAAGTGAGGAAGGCCTTGGGTTAAATGTCACTGAAATGACTTTTAGGCAATATGATCCTGCCTTAGGGCGATTCCATGCCATTGATCCTATGGCGGAGATGGCTACTGACATTACCCCCTATCGTTTTGGGTTTAACAACCCTATTGTTTGGGCTGATCCTTCAGGACTTTTTGAAACGGATGGACTTCCAAAAGGAGCTGATGGACTTACCAACGACCAATGGATGGCGCTTTCAAGACCTGGTGGCGGGGGGCATGATGCTATGAGAGCGCAAGGCAGAGAGAATTTTCAAAATCGCGTTGAAAGAAGTAGAGGGGCTACTGTTGAAGTTGGGCAAGGCGTGTTTGGAGCAGCGCAAGAAGGGCCGGACTGCTCAAAATGTCCAATTCCCGAATTGCGGAAACAAGCCTTAGCAATGGCAGCAGAAAACGGCGCAAGCCCACAGGCTATTTATGATTATTTGCTTAGGGAAGCAAATGAATCAGGGGGGCTAGATGGACTTACAATACCAAAATATCCGGTCGATTTTTCACAGTGTTATTGTAATTCAGGTCTTTTAGAATATATTAGCGGCGGTGCAGTACTAAAAATAGCGCAGTTCCCTAAGCTTTTAAAATGGGTAAAAGGGCTTTTTGGCGCTAAGACTGTTATAAAGGCTACGGGACAAGCCCATCACTTAATTGGAACGAAAATAGTAAGGGCATTAAATAATCACCCAACTTTAAAGGGAGCTTTTGATTATAGCAGGACAAATTCCAAATATATTTACAATGCTATAGATGCTGCTGCTCACAAAGGATACCAAAATTGGCATAGACGATATGATGCAACAGTAGTTAAGTGGCTTCAAAGCAATCCATCTGCAACTCCCGCTCAGTTTGATAAGTATCTTCATAACCTACATCAGCAACCTTGGTTGAAAAGTAGAATTCCAAATGTGAACCTTCTCAATTAGTAACTATGAAATATTATGTAATTGCAAATAACCTATTTTATGATTCGGAGTTTGCCTATGGAGAACATCGGGAAGCCAGTTACAAAACAGGAGAAGCAAAAAAATGTCAAAGCTGTGGAGCTTTCTTGAGTATGTTAGAATGGTTGCCGCCATATGAAGTAAATGTTTCAAAGAGAGAGTTGGGAGATTTTATTTATGGGTCTTACGTTGGTTTTATAGTTTCCAAAAACTTTAAAGATAAATTTGAACAAACTGGCTTAAAAGGCTTAACCAATTTTAGGAAAGTGGATTTATACCACAAAAGGAAGCTGTTAAGTGAAGAGTATTATTATCCTGAAATCTCCTTGATTAGTGCCTTTATCGATTTAAAATACATTGAATTTGACGAAAAGGATTTATGTGATACTTGCCAGAAAGGAAAGAGTATTATAAGTAAAATTGACGGTATTGTTTTCGAGACTCCTGACAAGATAAATGAAGATATCTTTTTTACTACTTCAATAGGACAATCTACAATTGTCTTATCAGATAACTTTAGGGATTATCTCGAAAAAGAAAAGTTTACTAATCTTAAGCTTTTAGATGCTGCTAAATTTAAATGGGATAGTCTCAACCCTATTGAATACTAAAATATTAAGTCTCACTTCGGTAATGGTCTAGAATAAGGCATAGTACTCCAGAAGCCTGTAAGTAATTAAATAACAGAATTTCAACTTATTTTGTGTTGTGCCATTTTGGTAATGCTAGGTATCTTAATCAAGATAAAAATCGCTTAGGCCTTTTAAAATAAGGCCCTGCCTTACCGTTGTGGGTCAGATTAGGGCATGGTTATTAAACCATGGTCTCTAAAGAGCGCTTTCGAAATTGTTGATGTGCGCCTCTTTATCAGCTAAGCAGGATATTGAGATAAGCGTATAACCAGCTTTTATATTGTGGCATCTCTTAAAAACAACACTATGGAATGAAAATTGTACCTTTATTTAAGTAAAAACGAAAAAGAAATGGCAACCGTAGACCTTAAAAAGAACGTACTGGACTACGTTAACAATGCAGATGAAAGATTGCTTAAAATGATAAAAGCATTGGTAGAAAGCTATCATGACGACGATACCGATCGCATCAGTATTGAACAGTACAACAGAGAGCTGGAAGCTTCCGAGGCTCAGATCGAACGAGGGGATTTCTTTACGCAAGAACAGGTACGCCAAAGAATCAAGGAATGGGAAAAAGAGTAGTCTGGTCACCCGAGGCCTTGGCGCATTTAACGGAAGCCCGAAAAAGGATCTTGGACATCAGCAAATCTCTAAAAAGTGCAACCGATTGGCAAGAGAAATCTTTGAAAGCACCGACATACTTCCCGAGCAGCCCGAAATGTATCCTTTGGATAAAAACAAAAGCAATAACGATGGCACCTACCGTTGTTATGAAGTACGTCGTTACAATGTGTCCTATCGGGTGTTCGGTGACACCATAAGGATAGTTAGGGTTCGCTGGTCAGGTCAAGAGCCCAGAAAACATTGATAAAACGGGGGTAAGTAATAAGGTGTTCCCATTCGCCTCCCTATGCTTGTTCCCAGGCGACGGTAATGGTCCATATTAGGACACGGCTATAAAACCTTAATCCCACCTTTAATAAAGGTATAGGCCCTGCATTGTCAGGGCTTTATTTTTGACTGTGTCCCGTCCTGAAATAAGTTGACACAAAATCGACTTATTTTATGAGAGTAAAGGAAATCAAGAAGAAGCGTACTCAGAGTGATTACAACATGGGCTTTAAATTGGCTGTGGTATCCCAAGTTGAAAAGGGCGATTTGACC
>JBCDGY010000233.1:0-5118 GCA_039414375.1 Bacteroidota bacterium
AGAGAAAAGTCATAGCTACAATATTAAATATAGTTTGCTGGATTGTTAATTTTATGGTTCAAGTGATGTTTTCAAAGAAGCTAAAAACAGAACTTCCATATTTGCGTTGTTGTTTAAAATGTTTATCGTTAGAGAGGTCTTGCTGTGGCGGGTGTTCTACAATCAATAAACCATTTTTGTTAAGCAACTCTCGGCTAAAAATCAATTGTACCATAGCTTCTAGCCTTTCTGTGGCAATGTCATAAGGGGGATCGGCAAAAATGATATCATAAGCTATCGAATTCCTTTCTAAAAATTTATAGACATCTGCCTTTAGTACCTGTATGGGAAATTCCAACTGCGTTGCTATTTTTGAGATATACCGGGTACAATTGGTGTTAGCGTCTACCGCAGTTATGTTTAAACATCCTCTTGATGCAAACTCAAAACTAATATTTCCGGTTCCTGAAAAAAGATCAAGTACCGAAATTTCTTCCAAATCATATTGATGCCAGAGAATATTGAAAAGGCCCTCTTTAGCCATGTCGGTAGTAGGGCGGACAGGGAGATTTTTAGGGGCTATTAGTCTTTTTCCACGATGCGTACCAGAAATAATGCGCATTACCTAGATATTGTTCAAAAGGGTAAGGTAAAAATCACTATGCGCTATTAGCTCCGAGTCGTAACTGCTATGAAACGGTGTAAATAAGGATACGTTCGTCAAATAGTCCTGACACAAAGAAAAAATAGCATCTCCTTCGGCAATCGCTCCAAAAAGCTTGAGCGAAACGACCTCAACATCAAGTCCAAGTTGTTCGTAAACAAAAAGCACATAGTATAAAAAATCTGCTTCAGTTTTATAGTCGAACTGATTGTAAAGCAACAGCTTGCGTTGTTCCATTACGGTTAGTTCCATGGTGCGTTTGCCTACGTGCACATAGCATACAATTTGGGTGCTTTTTTGTTGAAAAAGGGTTTGTAGCAGTGCAATGCTGTTGTGTTTAAATTCGAACTCCCCGAAACACTCAAACAAATAATTATTGATGTTCATAAAAGGAACATAAACGCAAACAATATCTTGGTTGGGCAGCAGATCGTGTACTATTTGGTCGTTAGCCAGTATTTTCGCATTGAATTTTAAATAGTTCGGTAGTTCTTCTTTATCAAATAACGACTTCGGTACCAAGCAATACAAGTGATTCGTGTGGATTACGGATACTTCGTCGTATTTCTTTTGCGTTAGGTCATGCTTTTCTAAAATCGATTTAAGCTCTTTTAAGACCAAATAGGGCGTAGACGCTGTTTTGAAATCTACTCGCTCCGATACTAAAATCTTATGACCAATAGTATCTAAGACACAAAAAGAAAGTCCATTCAAACTAACTTGAATGGACAATTTTGTATAGGGATGCTTATGTGAAGCTTCGCTTGTGATACGTTATTCGTTTTTTCTGTCGTATATAGGTGGCCAATTACCATTGGTACTTACATCGACCAATGATCCCACGGTAATATACTGTCCATTGACTTCCTCAACACTACTTCTCGCATTTTCCTGTGCTAATAAATCTGAAGGTTGATCGTAGAGCACTACATCTTTCTTTACTTTAGCCTCAAAAACCGGAGCTTTGTAGCCACTTTTTTCTACGATATCCGCTTTAAGCTCGAACTTCTCTCCATTTTGTGCATAGGGCACTTCCATCATGGTGTTGTAACTGTTATCATTCTTGAATAAAGAATCTTTCACTTTAACAAAACCTAAAGTATCGACAACAATAGTATCAACCTGTAATTCAATCTGATAAACATCGTCAAAACGCATAAAAGAAGAGTCTCTTTGTTGTGTGATAGTGTAGCTACCCGTATCTACGAATTTGACCAAGCTTTCGAAATTTTTGGCATATTTACCATTAACAGATCTGTAAGCCTCTTGGGAATCTCGTATATCTTTTAATTTATCAATAACAGCCTGAAAACGTACCTGTCTGGTCTTTTTAAATTCAATAGGTCCGTTCACCGATTTGTAGATCATAAAGCCTAGGAAGCCGCATACAATCCATAATACTAATTGAATAATGGTCTTCATTATCTTGAGGTTTTTAGCTAAGGTGGTTGCAAGCAAAACTACAATTTTTTTTGAATCTCAAAAGTTTTGCCACTAAAAATGATACCTATATTTGGAGTCTTATGAAAGCCAATACTGCGGCTGATTTTCGGTCCCTTTTACTCGATAAATTTCCTCATAGCCCAACTGCGCTACAAACCACCACTTTGGGTCAATTGGCAGAATTCATTTTTTCAGTAACAGACAATCAGCTCTTTTTACTCAGAGGGTTTGCCGGTACAGGGAAAACCACCATCATCGCAGCTTTGGTTCGTCATTTATGGCATACCCAGCGCAAGGCAGTACTTATGGCTCCTACAGGCCGAGCAGCAAAGGTGATTTCTACTTATTCTGGGACACAGGCTTTTACCATCCACAAAAAGATCTATTTTCCAAAAAAACAATCCGGGGGTGGCGTACAGTTTGTTTTAGCACCGAACAAGCACCGCAATACGATTTTTATTGTGGACGAAGCTTCAATGATTTCTGATACCCCTTCAGATTCTAAGCTTTTTGAAAATGGATCTCTTTTAGACGATCTCATCCAATATGTATATAGCGGACATCGCTGTAAACTAATGCTTATTGGAGACACTGCTCAGCTGCCTCCAGTACGGTTAGAGTTAAGCCCAGCCTTAAATCGAAAACAACTCGAACTCAACTATAACAAAGAAGTTATTGAGATTGAATTGGATGAGGTTATGCGTCAAAAAGAGGCTTCTGGCATACTCTATAACGCTACTAACCTTCGGCAGCAACTACAAACAGGCTACTATACCGATTTTCAGTTTAGGGTAAACGGTTTTTCAGATATTGTACGGTTAATCGATGGTAACGAAATTCAAGGTGCTATCGATGAAGCCTATGCGCAACAGGGAAGAGAGGAAACGGTGGTTATTGTACGGTCGAATAAAAGGGCTAACCTTTACAATAGCAATATTAGGCAGCGCATTCTTTTTCTGGAACAAGAGATTGCCGTAGGAGATTTTATGATGGTGGTTAAGAACAACTACTTTTGGCTTAAACCCAACTCTGCTGCTGGGTTTATAGCCAATGGGGATATTCTTGAAATTTTGGAGCTTTTCGCTATCAAGGATTTGTACGGTTTTCGATTTGCAGAAGTCAAGGTACAAATGGTCGATTACCCCGATCAAAAACCCTTTGAAACCGTATTGTTGTTGGATACTATTAATGCGGAAAGCCCTTCTTTGCCTTATGAACAAGGGAACAAGTTATATCAAGAAGTACTTCAGGATTACGCTCATGAAAAATCGAAATACCGACAGTTTATGGGGGTCAAAAACAACAAATATTTTAATGCCTTGCAAGTGAAGTTTTCATATGCCGTAACCTGTCATAAATCGCAAGGGGGTCAATGGAGTACTGTTTTTATCGAACAGCCTTATTTGCCTAATGGACCTGATAAGGCCTACCTCCGTTGGTTATATACTGCAGTGACCAGAGCAAGGCAACAGCTGTACCTGATAGGTTTTAAAGACGATTTTTTTGTTGAATAGGAATAAATTAACTTAGAAAAAATTGCTTCAATGGGGTCTGATACCATCATCAGTCTTTTTTTAGGAATAGGATTAGCCGCCTCCGTGGGCTTCCGTATTTTCTTACCGCTACTGGCCTTGAGTATGGCTGCGCATTTTGAAGTGCTAAACCTAAACGAAAGTTGGCAGTGGATAGGAAGTTACACGGCGCTATTCACTTTTGGTGCCGCCACCCTTTTTGAAGTATTCGCCTATTTTATACCATGGGTCGATAATCTTTTGGACGGTTTGGCTATTCCACTAGCAGCTTTTGCAGGTACTGTCGTCATGATGGCAACGGTCACCGAAATGGACCCTGTAATCACATGGTCATTGGCTATTATTGCTGGTGGCGGAACTGCCACCGCTGTAAAAGGTGCCAATGTGGTGGGAAGAGTGGCCTCAACAACTGCAACAGGCGGTTTAGCCAATCCGCTGGTGTCAACTGTAGAAACAGGTACGGCAGCTGTGGTAGCCACGGCATCGGTATTGTTTCCAGCATTGGCAGCAATTTTAGTAATTCTGGTTTTAGTGGTGGTATTCCGTATTTACCGAAAATTAAGACCTAAGTTCAATAACAACGCTAAAAAATGAAGATCATTTCTATGATTCCGGCGCGCTATCAAGCGTCCAGATTTCCTGCAAAACTGATGCAAGACCTTGCAGGGGCTCCGGTTATTTTGCGGACCTATGAAGCAGCTAAAGCCACCGAACTTTTTGATGAAGTATATGTGGTTACCGATAGTCAAATTATTTTTGATCTTATCACAAATCATGGCGGTAAGGCGTTGATGAGTGCGCAAACCCATGAGAGCGGTAGTGATAGAATTGCCGAAGCGGTTGCCCCTATGGACGTTGATGTAGTGGTAAACGTACAAGGAGATGAGCCATTTATCGATCGAGAAAGTTTGGCCAAGGTTATCGCCGTCTTTCATGCTGATAAAGAAGAAACTATTGATCTAGCCTCATTAATGACCCCAATAACTGATTGGGACGAAATTTCGAATCCGAATACCGTAAAAGTTATTGTAGACCATGCTAACTTCGCTTTGTATTTCTCGCGTTCCCCTATTCCGTTTCCAAGAGATGAAGCATTAGAAACGGTTTACTATAAGCACAAGGGTATCTACGCTTTTAGAAAACGGGCTTTGATGGACTTTCAAAAGTTACCGATGCGCCCCTTAGAAGCCAAAGAAAAAATTGAAGCCATCCGATTTTTAGAGTATGGCCGAAAACTAAAAATGGTGGAAACCCATGTTACCGGTATTGAAATTGATACCCCACAAGACCTAGAAAGGGCTAGAAAAGTATGGAAGTAGATTTTAACAATATAAAAGTAATCGGTTTTGATGCCGATGACACCCTTTGGGTAAACGAAACTTACTTTAGGGAGACCGAAGAACGGTTTGCAACGCTTTTGGGGGGTTACGAAACCAAAAATAAAATCGATCAGGAGTTATTTGCCATGGAGATGCGTAATCTGCCTCTTTATGGATATGG
>JBCDGY010000234.1:0-5073 GCA_039414375.1 Bacteroidota bacterium
GTTACTCCAGACGAGCTTGTATTTAGACGTTTTTACTTCACCACAACAAAAATTACCTTAAGAGCAGATCATAAAAATATTGAAGATGCTATTTTTCCCATTTCCGCATTACAGGAGTTATGGGAGATTAAATATGTGTTCTGTAAACGTATTCCAGATTTTTCGGATATGATTGAAGGTCGATTAACCCTTATTCAGCAGGAACTTGCTAAGTTACAAGAACGACTGCGCTAGTGGATTTATGTATGATGAATGAGCTTTCCAAAATCATCCAATATTATTAAAATCACCTCCCGCTATCAATTTGGTAGCACCACCCAGCCAAGCACCAATTACGGCGCCAGCAATTAGAGAAGTTATGAGCTCTTCTCCATTAGAGTCTGTAAATATTGCCGGATCATTGTCCTATGTAAAAAGTATAGAGAAGTATTAGCCGCTCTGTTAGTTAGGGTATCAATATTCGTTCATGCTGAACTTTAACAACCGAGTTTAATCACTCAGTTTCCGTATTTCAAAAGCTTTAAAATAACTATTCCAAGGCAGGAGTATCTGAAACACCATTTGAATTTTTTGGGAGTTTCCATTCTTCAATATGTAAGGTAAGTTTATTTTGGTCTTCTGTTTGTGTAATCTCAATTAAACTCATTGAATAGATTTTACCATCGTCATTATAAATGGTTATCCAATATTCCTTGTCTTCTAACGGTCGAAATGAAACTTTTCCATCTTCATCAGTAAGGCCTTCAAAAACTTCTATGTGATGTTCGAACAATTGATACTTAAGTGAACGAATTCCAATAGCTACTTTTCTATATGATAATGGAACTTCTTTTTTTTCTGAATCTACCAAGGTTAGTTCGAACCAACCATGATAATCCTCTTTTGTAGAACAACTAAAAAGAAAAAAAACAACTATTGTAAACGCACTTTTTTTTAACATTTTAGTGATTTTGAATACTAAATTTGACTATGTTTCCATGATTGGCATTAGTTCCAGTTAAATTATAATTATGCCAATTTGGTTTTGAGCAGGAAAAAGTACTTCAAAATATCAAAACCTTCCTATCCTGTTGAGCTTTACTATCCCTATTGCGTAAGTTTGATAGCAATAACGCCATATGGAAGTACACCAACAACTCCTATTCTTTTTTAGCGCACTAGGGGCTTTTAATGGCCTCTTGTTGGGTTTGTTCTTTCTATTTTTTGCATACCCAAAACACCGTAGTCATTATTTTTTAGGCCTTTTGCTTTTGGCCCTAAGTGTAAGGGTAGGCAAATCGGTCTTCTACTATTTTAGTGATGATTTAGCCGATATCTATATTCGGATAGGGCTTTTTGCCTGTTGGTTTATAGGCCCTCTTTTCTTCTTTTATGTAAGAACTGCTCTAGAAATCCCCAAAAACGTTTACAAAGAGTTGCGGCTTCATTGCCTTTTCTTGGGATTGGGGGTACTCTTACTCTTTTTTTACCTCCCCTTTTCATCGTTGGGTAACGACTGGCAACAAATTCTGGTACAGACCATTTATGTCCAGTGGATAGCATATGTTGCACTAGCGCTTTTTTATGCTTGGCACTATCGTCATAAGATGCCACCCACAAAAAAGGTAGTGCCCTCCTTTGCTTTCTGGTTTTGGAGTATTTGCTTAGGAAATGCCCTCATATGTGCTGTCTTTAACATGGCACACTACACCTCATATATTGTTGGCGCCCTTTCTTTTACTTTTATCTTCTATTTGCTGCTGCTGTTGTTGCTATTTACCAAAAAAAGAGCACAGCTACTGCTCTTACATCCTCCTAAATATCAAAACCAACGTCTTGAAGATACTACTACCAAGAAACTAAAACAGACATTGCAAGATCTGATGTATAGCGAACAAGCTTTCTTAGACCCTGACCTAAAACTGGCGGACGTCGCCCATAAACTACAGGTGAACCCTGTACAGCTATCTCAGTTTTTTAATGAATCGTTGGGCATTGGCTTTAACGATCATATCAACAAATACCGCGTGCAACATGCCCAACAACAAATAGAAAACCTCCCTCATTTTTCTTTAGAAGCCATTGGTCACGAAAGTGGTTTTAACTCCAAGTCCACCTTTTACAAAGCATTTAAAAAACATACCGGCACTACCCCAGCTAAATATCGGGAGCAGTTTTAAGGAAAATACTTCCCAAATAATTATTTCGTACTCCGATATTATTATGTACTCCCTTTTTTGCCATAGGGGCAATTTTCTTTGTGATAAAAAATGAAAACAGTCATCGAGAAAATCATATGGTTATTGCTATGTGCATGGTGCGTTAGCTGTCAGCAAAGGGTCCCAAATACAATTGAAAATGCACAAGCTACCAATCACCAGCCATCAGAAAAAGGGAAGGTCCTCTTTGTTACTAGTAACGCCCATTTTTATGGTGATACCAACCTTGAAACCACCAACCACTTCCCAGAAATCATATTCGCCCACAACGAATTGGTCGCGGCTGGTTTAACTGTAGATTTTGTTAGTCCTGATGGCGGGGCAATACCTTTAGGGTACATTTATAGTTCTGACACCATCACCAAAAAGTACCTCTACGATCACACCTTTATGGAACAGTTGAGAACCACAAAGTCTCCTGGAGCCATTGATGCCTCCGTTTATGATGCTATCTACTTTACCGGTGGAGGCAGTGCTATGTTTACCGTGCCTTACAACAAGGTCATTCAACAACTAGCAATGGATATCTATGAACATGGCGGTTTGGTAACTGCTATTTGCCATGGTACCGCAGGTATTACTCACTTAAAAACGAGAGATGGTAACTTTTTAGTTTCCGATAAAAAGATCACTGGTTTTCCAGACCAATTTGAAGATACCACTGCTACCTATTATCAATCCTTTCCTTTTTCTATTGAAAAAGCCGTTACGGCGAACAGAGGCACCTTCGTTTACTCAGAAAAAGGTTGGGATAATTTTTTTGTTCAAGATGGTCGAATAATAACCGGACAAGATCCGACTAGTGCTGAACCCGTAGCACAAGCTATTTTACAAACACTACATACTAAAACCATAAAAACTACGAAAAATGAAAAGTAAACAAGTGCTATTGGGCATGGCCCTTTTATTAGCTTGGGGAGGTCAACTTAGAGCACAATCCAAGGTAGCTTTTCCGCAGGAAGTTACCACTGCTATTGATCGCATTTTTGAAGATGCTGGATGGAATGAAGTTAACGCGCCAGGTATCGCTTTTGCCATTGTAAAGGAAGGAACGGTGCCCTATCAAAAATACCTGGGCTCGGCTGATATTACCAATGCTATTCCTATAACCAAAGAAACGCGTTTCAACCTTGGGCAACTATCCGCTCATTTTACCGCTTACAGTATTTTACAATTGGTTGTTGGCAAAAAACTCAAGTTGGATGAAGATGTGCGATCCCATATTCCACAGCTACAACATTTTAGTCAGAAGGTAACCGTACAACATCTGTTAAGCAGTTCTAGCGGCTTATACGATTACCATACTTTGCTCACCGTAATGGGCCGTAGCATTGCAGAACCGCTCTCTCAAACAACCATTCTTCAACTGGTCGCTCGGCAAAAGGCGTTGTCTTTTATCCCAGGGACTGACTTCGCTGAGTCGGATACCAATTTTGTAATACTCGCTGAGTTGATTACTAAAATCTCCGGTCAGCCCTATGCGCAGTATTTACAAGAGCAACTTTTTAAGCCTTTAGGAATGCTGCAAACCTTTGTGCGTGACCGCGCAGATGCAATTCATCCAAAAGTGGCACATGCCTACCGAACGGAGCAAAACAACCTTTTTGACAATACTACCAACAATAGTATTTTGGGGAGTAACAATGTCTTTTCGAGTATTAAGGACCTTATCCTTTGGGAAAAACACTTGAAAAAACTAGAAAACAATAGTCCTGAGTTAGCCAAGCTAGTACGCCGACCAGTAACACTTGACAACGGAAAAAAGTACAGCACTAGTGCTGGTGAACTTTCTTTAGGTCAATGGTATGGGCACCTAGAGCGAGGAGCCTATTCCACTTATCTTCTAGGAAGCTCGGGAGGGCATGATAGTGCTATTTTTAAGTTTCCCGAGCAAGATTATGTGGCCATTGCTTTGAGTAACGATGGCAGAGGTTATAATGGGTTTACTGGGGTGATGGCAGCTCATCTAGCTATAGCTACGGCTTTTACAGAACCGGAAACTACCGACTATACCACCCTTAAAACCATAAAAAAGTCCCCTGAACAACTTGCTGCTTTTGAAGGAAACTATTGGGATGCCTTAGGAGAACTAAGCAGAGAAATAAAGGTCACCAATGATACCTTGCGCTATGTAAGGACCAATGGCAATTCGAATGCCCTAATACCCCTATCAACAAATAGGTTCCAAATGAAAGTTCCTTACGACGACAAGATATACCTCACCTTTTCTGAGGGCAACCCCAAAACAATGACCTATGAATATTTGGGTGCCGACCCCATCCCATTCGAGCAATACACGCCAATTGTAATAGAAGAGCGTGCAATACTCGATCGCTACAAGGGCACTTATATCAATCGCGATTATAGTCTTGTTTTCACGGTCAAAGTAAGACAAGGCGAACTGGTGGTGCGCAACTCAAGAATGCAGCCCTACACCTATACTCCATTAAAGGAAAACACCTTTTTTGGGACATCTTGGTTTATGGGGCATTTGGCGTTTAAAGAAGATCGAAGCGGCGCAATTACAGGTTTTGTAGTAACCAACAACAGGCTTCGCAATCTTACCTTTGAAAAACTAGCGGATAGACTTTCGAATTAAGGTTTGGAAGGCATCCAATACAAAAGAAGCCGTCTCGATACCAGATCGGGGCGGTTTTTTCATTTTAGGTGATATCGGTTTTCATTATAGGTTTTTAAATATAGCCAGAGAAGTATTTAGGCTTGTTAAGCTGCTTTTTTTATCATATTGTGTGCTAAAGCATGTAAAGCGAACTCTAATTCAACTTTTTCTAATCCTCTATGTGTAAATCGTTTGAAGTTTCGGTTAGATTTAATATGCCCAAAGACAGGTTCTACGTCAGCGGTACGTCTTTTA
>JBCDGY010000235.1:0-5069 GCA_039414375.1 Bacteroidota bacterium
TGGTGAGACCTTTGCAAAATTCAAAGTATGTGGAAAGTTCGACGCTCGATAGCATTCTAACCCCCAGCAACCTTCGGTTTGTGAGGGCTTAAAATTTTTGAGAAGTCAGCAATTCTCCCATAATTTGGATCATCAACTCCTTTTTTACGTATTCCTGCAAAGGTCTAAGGGTACTTATGGCATAAGGTTTAAGGTAATATTATAGGGTAGGTAAAGCGGGTGCTTAGGACTCCCATCTTTGTTAATTCCCAATTGCATGGCACTAGGAAAGCGCTTTTTAAAATAGATATCCCTGCCCTCTTGTTTTACCAAGGGATGTTTACCCCATGCAAAAACTACTGTATTACAATGGGGTATTACTTGGTTAAGATAAGCCACGTTTCTAGGCCAATCTCCAAAGGTTTTAAGATCTTTTGAATTCGTAACAATAGCGGAAAAACAATTCATCAATACGTATCCTCCAAATCCAAAACGTTGGGCATGCCGACGCAACCGCTTAGTGGTGGCATCCTCGGTGTCAACTCCTGCTTGGGAAGGGTTTAGTCCTATAAACAATACCCTGGACAACATTGGTTCCCAAGTACGCCAAAGTACATAACGTTCTTTTCCACTATTACTAAAGATAGCTCCTTGTACCTGGGTAAGATCCACTCATTGGTTTTTTGAAGGAATCAGTTTTTCATTAAGTGCCCAATCATAAAACCGTTCTATCCAAGTATCTGATGGCAGTCCTTTGGAGGCCATTCCAAAACCATGTCCACCCTTGGCATACATCATTAGGGATACTGTTTTTTGTGCTTCTAGCATGCTGGAATAGAGCGCTACAGCACCTGAGGCCAATCCAAGAGGGTCATCGGAAGCACATACAATAAACATGGGTGGGGCATCTTTTTGTGGTTCTTTCACGGGTAGTGCGGTGGTCCATGGGTATATGGGAACTAAGAAATTGGGTTTGTTGGTTTCGGTATAGGTATAGCCTGCACCCATTGTTACTGCTCCTCCTGCCGAAAAACCCATTAAACCAATACGTTCTGGATCAATATTGTAAGACGTCGCATTAGATCTAATATGGGCAATGGCGTTTAACGCATCTGTGATGCCATAGGGGAGTAGTTTTTGGGCTTCTGTGATAACAATAGCTGGATTGGTTTGCATTACTTCGGTAGTACCGTCTTCTCCGGTAGGTACCAATCGGTATCGGAGTACAAAAGCAGTTACCCCACGTTTATTAAGCCATTTGGCAACCGCGGTTCCTTCATTTTCAATGCTTAATGCGAACATACCACCGCCAGGGGCAACAACTACAGCGGCGCCAGTATTGCTTGCGGTATCCGCTCGAAAAACTTCCATACTGGGTTGCGATACATTGGTGACTACTGGGGTATCCCAAATTTTAGAATGGAACAATCGCTCCTCTTGTTTCCAAACTATTTCACTGTCTTCAGTTTTTGGTAGCGCGATGGTTTCTTGTGCCATAAGTGCAGTATTCATCAAAACCAAGATATTTAAAAACCAATATGTTCTCATACGATTGCTGTTTTTGGCCGTCTCTTTAGGATAGACCTTATTATTATAAACTTATTTGTTAAGACCTTTCGATACCTTGAATTATGCAAAGGTCTCTTCTTATTTTTTATACTTTAGGGTTCTTGAATCCGTAAAACCACATTCCCCTTTTTTCGACCACTGTCTACATAACGATGTGCCGCTACAATTTCAGATAGTGCAAAGGTCTTATCAATAATAGCTCTATAACGCTCTTGTTCAAAGCGGTCGCGCAGGTCTTCTAGGTAGGCTGTTCGCTCTGGGGCTACATCTAAACTATCTACTGTTACAAAACTTCCTTCACGTTTTAATAAATGCGCGGTTTCCTTTTTGGAAGTGGTACCTACTGCATCAAAAATAATATCAAAAGTGTTTGATGTTTTTAAGAAGTCTTCTTGATCATAATAGACCCGTTCTTCAATTCCCAATTGATCTAGAAGTGCTGCACCCCGTGTGCTACTAACGGCAACAATTTTAGCACCATATGCCGTTGCAATTTGAAGGGCTGCGGTGCCTACGGCGCCAGTAGCACCTATGATAAGCACTTGCGGGTCTTGCCGTCGTGCAATGCCAGCTTTACCTAAAAAGTAAAGCGCAGTATGCCCACCAAAAGGTAGGGCAGCTGCGGCCTCAAAGCTAGCATTTTTGGGTTTTAAGGTTAGGGCACCTTTTTCTGGAATAGCGAGATAAGCGGCATGGCAACCCATGCGCATCCCAGTTTGTCCATATACCTCATCCCCAATCTGAAAATGTTTTGATTTTGATCCTTTTTCAACGACTATTCCCGCAAAAACTGTTCCTAGGATTGGGTTTTTAGGTTTGGTAATGCCAAAAATTAAACGCATTAAGATTCGCATCCAACCTGGGGCGTTTAAACCACGAACCCTTACATCTCCTGAATTTACAGCGGAAGCTATTACTTTAATCAGTACTTCCTCATCTTTGGGAACTGGTATAGGCACTTGTCCAAGGTGCACTACTTCTGGTGGACCATATTTGGTACATAGTGCTGCCGGCATGGACGCTCCTCTGGTAGCCGTATCTTTTTGATTCATCAATCACATAGCTTTTGGAATATAAAGATACCCGATTTAGCAGTGGTAGCTCTAGCGTGATAGGCGTGCTCTTTTTGACTGAAAGAAGCTATAGCAGTAAAATGCCAACGAGTACTATAATTTGGTAATCCTTAGCTTCTCGAAGATTAAGAAATGGGAGAAAACAATAGTAGCAGGGGCAAAGGCGGGGATCCAACTGAATGGGAAGGTACCCATTTGTTGCACTCCGGGGGAGCCATTTTCCAAAGCTTGTACAGATAGTATAAGCGCATAAGCAACTACGGCTAAAATATCGAGTAAGCCAAAACAATTCCAAAGCCAAACAAATGGTTTCGTGCGGGTAGGGTACCTCTTCCATGCCGCTATTAAGGGTAAGGTTAATAGTGCGGTAATTACATCGCCTGTACCGGCCATTATAGCGAAACCTTGAGGGAGTGCCTCGTAGTAGGTGGCGATGAAAAAGAAAACACCAACAATTCTAAAAAGGTGAAACAATAGCAAACGGTCTAACGCAAGTAGGGGTGCTATAGTTTTAAACCATTTAGCCCGTTTTACAAAAAGGCTGTAAAACAAAAAAAGTGGTATCGTGGTGGTAAAGATTATTCTTGGGGGTAAGGTGTTTTTAGCAAACCAGCCAGTAAGGGTAATTAAGGCGACCACGATTAGGTAACCAACAAAGCATAGTAGTATAGATTTGGACAGTCGAGGTTGTTTTTGAACGATTGCAGCTTCTCGAAATACATGTACCAATAAAAACGCTGGGACGGTAGTGAAAAAGACAATGAAGAGCACTATAGTCCAAGTTGGCATTTGGGCGATGGAAAAGTCCATATCTTTTTTTTTACAAAGTTTGTGGCTTTTTATGGTTTCTAAGTTGCCCTAGGGCAACTCAGGAGACCTTTACCCAAATTCTTTGCGAATACGGCTTAATGAAAACTTGGTAATGCCTAAATATGAAGCAATTATGGTTAAGGGAACATTTTGAATGATTTCTGGATGACTACTTTTTAGGGCCAAATAGCGTTCCGATGCTGTTTGTTTATGAAAAGCCATAACCCGCTGGTTGAGGTGGGCGTAGTTTAACGTTAATAGCATACGTCCCCATTCTCGAAACTCTGGAATTTGATGAAAACAGTGCTGTACCTTAT
This sequence comes from Bacteroidota bacterium, assembly GCA_039414375.1. Taxonomy (GTDB): domain Bacteria; phylum Bacteroidota; class Bacteroidia; order Flavobacteriales; family Flavobacteriaceae; genus Croceivirga. The sequence goes on from JBCDGY010000235.1 coordinate 3,749, forward strand.
CGTAATTGATGGTATGCAAAGTACAATCGGTTAAAAGTTCATAATATTCTCCGCTGGGCTTTTGTTCGAAAAAGGAAAGGAAATCGTTGAAAAAATCGGGAGCACTATAAAAACGAAGGGTTACCTCTAGGCCTTCGCGATCGATCAAGTAACAGCGTATAATACCGGCTTCTAAAAAATAGGAATACTTACTCGTCTTACCTTCTTCAATCAACAGGGTACCTTTTGGGAAGGATACTTTTTGGAAGTGCGCTGCGATGGTATTGGCCTTTTCGTCCGACATGGACCTGATATTTTTCAAATAGTCCTGTAAAGTCATGGGCCTAAAATTCCTGTTTTGTGATGCTAAGGTGACGGAAGTCTTATGTGGTGCTCGTAGTTTCCCTAAGTTAATAATAAATCAAAATACTAACCTTGCATTAGCAATTGAATCTAACACGTTTAGTGTAGTTACTCTTTAGGGAAGCAGTGCTTTGATGTACGGAGTTATAGAGATGGTGCATTAAACTTATCAAACACTTCTTGATCAAAAGCGCTAGCCGTTAAAATTTCATCTTGTTTGATAATGATATCGGTATTCAAGGAAATTTCATCAAGAGCTACTCCTTCTTTTTCTTCAATGTCATTTATAAAATCTTCAACCACCTTAAAATAGTCTGTGGTAATGATCAGTTTTTTGGATTCCGATTCGCGATAGCCACTTAGAATAGGGGGTTATCGTTAGGTAATTGGTTTTTTGGGGTATGGGAATGGTTTCCGAAAAACCGATATACACTTTATTGTTTTTTAAAGTGAGCTGCATGGCAAAACCATGTTCTGCTGAATCTTTGAATAACTTTTCAATTTCATCACCATTTTGTTGAATAGCCCAAACAATAGGAAGATCGCGATCAAACTTTTTTCGAATAATTTGATTGCATATAAACAAAACAACAACGGTAAAAAAACAGGAAAAAAGAACAGTCCAAAAATATTTGGGTTTCTCAATGGGCACAACAGCCAACCACGACAATAGCGTTTCTATGAACGCAGGTGAAATTGCTTCGATCAAGGTTCTGGCTAGAAAACCGATGATAACAATTAGCAGCCCAACCGTAATAGACTCAAATAGGATTCTATTCCGAGATAAACGCTGTACGTTATATTTAAAAATTAAGGAGAAAGCAAGAACCAAATATCCCGTGATAATCGGGAATAAGAAGAGATTATACGGCAACTTTGTGTCGTTCTAGTTGTTGCTTTATGGCATCGGAATTCTTTATTTTAGCCAAAGCTTCTTTTACTTCAGCTCTTTGATAAAACACCTTTTTATCGACATACA
>JBCDGY010000236.1:0-5064 GCA_039414375.1 Bacteroidota bacterium
GATAATTATTGCTTTTACAGAATGCTATAAATCTAAAGCGATTTTGAGGACTTCCTTCTTTTCGCCGTAAATCAAAAATAAGTGAAGCTGTATTTGCAATAATAATCGACTCAGGTTAACAGACATTTTTTGGAATAATCTGTTGCAGTGCTTCCAGATTTTCAACGCCTAATTGCACCATATTATTACGAAGATCATCGATTAAGGTAAGTCCAACATGATCTCCTCCATAAGCTCCCAACGCCGCCACTCCCCACATAAAGGGGCGCCCAGCGAAAACAAAATCTGCACCAAGGTTTAAAGCACGCATCATATCCAATCCGGTACGTATACCACTATCAAAAAGAATGGGGACTTGACCTGCTACGGCTTTTACAATCTCTGGTAGGGCAACAATTGCAGGTAGCCCGCCATTAAACTGACGTGCACCATGGTTAGATACATATATACCATCCATTCCTGCATCTATAGCTTTTAAGGCATCGTCAGGATGTAGCAATCCTTTTAATACAACAGGGCCATCCCAAGCGGCCTTTATGGCTTTGCAATAAGCCCAGTCTAGTGTACCTCCCATACGATTACCGACAAAGCCACTTACAAATTTCATATTCCTGGTCTGTGCGTAGTGCTCAATAGTTCGTAGTCTTGGAAGTCCTCTCCTTAGGGTTTGATAGCTCCAGAAAGGGCTTGTTAAGCCCTGTCTAATCAATTCTGGTGTGATTTTAGGAGGTATTTTTAGTCCGGCACTTCTACTGCGTTCTCGTCGACTTGCCATGGGTACATCTGCTGTAATAACCAAGGTATGAAAACCAGCTTTAGCTGCTCTTTCTAAAAGGTCGTTACGCACACTTTCATCCTTTGGTGGGTACAACTGAAACCAGCCCATATGGCCAATATGGGCTTTTAAGGTTTCAGGAGTTTCCGTAGCCACGGTACTCAAGCAATAGGGAATATTCAAGCGATTAGCTGCTTGTGCTAAATATACTTCCGCTCTGGGCCATACCAATCCTGAAAGCCCAATTGGGGCGATCCCTAGTGGAGCGGGGTACTCAACACCAAATAATGTGGTTGTCGTTTTGGCTAGCAAAGGACCTTTACAAAACTGCGGGCGGTATTTGATATCGTGGAAAGCACGTTGGTTTTCTAAGAGTAATTGCTCGTCACCTGTACCGGTGTCCAAATAAGCCCAGGCCACCTTGGGTACTCTTTTTTTTGCCTTGTTCGCAAGACTGGCTGTAGTAGGATACCGATTGGAATAATAAGCCAATAGCTTTTCTCTTGACATATTGTGAAAGTACATAAAAGCAGGCGTTCCTATGAGATCGATGTAGGATCTCAAGCCAAAATGGGGTAGAAATGGCCTTCTTCTTACAGTACTATTTCGAGCGCTTTGGAAGAAACAGTAAAAAAGTGGTGCGCTATCCAAACTATGGAAAATAACTGGTAATCAAGAGTTTGAAGTGCGCACTACCAATAGGTTGCCGCTATTTATTGTTTGATCTAGTGTCGAAGTTTCCACATACTTTGAATTTTGCTGAGGTCTCATTCTGGTTATCTTTGAGCAAAAAAGAACCATGTTACAAGCCAACTGGCAAACGGCCATTGAATTTGAAGATATTACCTATAAAAAGAGTGATGGTGTTGCCCGTATCGCCTTTAACCGTCCGGAAGTACGCAATGCTTTTCGCCCTAAAACAACCAGTGAATTATATCGTGCGTTTTATGATGCCCAAGAAGATACTACCATAGGCGTGATACTACTATCTGGCGAAGGACCCTCCCCTAAAGATGGGGGATGGGCTTTCTGTAGTGGGGGCGATCAAAAAGCAAGAGGCCATCAGGGTTATGTAGGCGAAGATGGGTACCACAGACTTAATATTCTTGAGGTACAACGCCTCATCCGTTTTATGCCTAAAGTTGTTATTGCAGTAGTACCTGGCTGGGCTGTAGGCGGGGGGCATAGTTTACATGTGGTTTGTGACCTTACCTTAGCTAGCGAAGAGCACGCCATATTTAAACAAACGGATGCGGACGTTACCAGTTTCGATGGTGGATATGGCTCCGCTTATCTTGCCAAAATGGTAGGGCAAAAAAAGGCTCGAGAAATTTTCTTTCTAGGTAGAAACTATAGTGCACAGGAAGCGCTGCAGATGGGAATGGTCAATGCAGTGGTCCCACATGCCGATTTGGAAGCAACAGCTTATCAATGGGCCCAAGAGATTCTTGAAAAATCGCCCACGAGTATAAAAATGCTCAAGTTTGCGATGAACCTCACTGATGACGGTATGGCAGGACAACAAGTGTTTGCAGGAGAAGCAACGCGATTGGCTTACATGACCGAGGAAGCAAAAGAAGGAAGAGATGCTTTTCTGGAGAAACGAAAACCCAATTTTGGGAAAAACCGTTGGATACCCTAATCATTGATAGGGTTAAAACTAAAAAGAGCCCTGTCTTGCGACGAAGGCCCTTTTAACGAGAACACTATATGAAAATGAAAAAATTTACTTCCTTATTAAGAACAATGTAAATGTACAGCGGTCATCTTCATATTAGAAATTATTGTTGTGAACTGCTCCGCTAGTGTGGTCAGTTATCCTATTCATGTTATAAAGTAGAAAGTCAGCCTTTATTTTAGAGCTGCGATGAGGGCGCCGAGGGCGCCATCTACATCAAAGTCCGGATATTCTGCCAGACCCGTACGCACGACTACCAAATCTTTTGAGGGAATAATAAAAACATACTGCCCCTGATAACCGTTCATAGAGAACAGGTCTTTTGGAAGTTTGGGGTATTTACCCGCTGCATTAAGCCAAAAATGGGCTCCATAGGTACCGTCGGAGTGTGCCGTAGGTTTTGTACAATAATCTACCCAATCCTCTGCAAATAAACGATCTCCATTCCAAAGGCCCTTATTAAGGTACAACTGCCCAAAACGTGCCCAATCTCGCGTACTTGCCCATCCATAAGACGACCCTACATAGTTGCCCTCAATGTCAGCTTCAATAAGCATGCTATGCGCCCCTATTTTATCAATAAGGTCAGTATAGGGAAAATCCAAATACGCTTGATGACTTCGAAACTGTTGGCGCAAAATGCCAGAGAGTAGGTTAGAGGTACCCGAGGAATAATTCCAAACTTCGGTAGGAGCAGCTACAGCCTGTTTTAGCCGCTGTGGCTTGGTCATATCGCTATCTAAAAAGAGCATTTTAGTAACATCGGAGATTTTATCATAAGCTTCTTCCCATTCCAATCCACTCTGCATACGGAGGAGGTGATCTAAGGTGATTTCCTTGCGATCGTCCGCTTTCCATTCTGCGATAGGCGCTGGCCAATCCATTTGTAATCGGCCTTGATGCTCCATTACCCCATACCATGTAGCCAAAATACTCTTAGTCATGGACCAGCCTAGGATTGGCGTATTGGCCTTAAACCCCTCAGCGTATTGCTCATGTAACAAGTGCCCCTTGTAAAGTACCAAATAGGTGTTGGTTTTTTGTATTTCAGGATTCCCAAAAGGCAAAGCGACGGCCTTATCTAAAGCATCATAGTCTACTTCTGGAAAAACGGTGTCTTTAGGTGGTAAATGCCCGAATGGGTAGGGTAGGGAAATGGGTTGCTGATCGCGATAAGGGATTAGGTTTGGTCCTAATTCCGCAGTATCGTCATTGATCAAAACGGCACCCAATCCCGGTCGCGCTATCGTTTTACGTTGCATCAATCCATAGACCTCAGAAGTTGCAGCACGTTCGGCTTTTTGGTATTCTGTAGTTGCAAGGCGTACCAATGGGATATTAAGATCTTTTTGATTGATATCATAAGGCATTCTATTGGCGATAAGCACACTAGAAGCCATGTATTTTGAAGCATAGCCCGATATGATGTTCAACTTTGGATAGTTTAGATAAACCACTACCGCCAATGCCACTAATAGAATCAGTAAAATGCGCTTAAACCATTTCATGAACTCCGCTTTTATTTGTTGTAATTTTAAAGCACTAAAATTAAACATTTCAGCTATGTCAGCCGCAGGATTGATCATTGAAGAGCGCAGTAGGGATATCGGTGATTTCTTGGTGGGACGTTTGATTCCCTTTCGCAAAAAGCGTATGATCGGTCCTTTCATTTTTATTGATCATATGGGACCTGCTGTGCTAGGGCCTGAAAAATATATGGATGTGGATCAGCATCCGCATATTGGCCTGGCCACATTAACCTATCTTTTGGACGGAGAATTAATTCACGAAGACAGTATTGGAACCCATCAGCTTCTGAGCCCTGGAGCGGTCAACTGGATGTCGGCAGGTAGCGGTGCTTCCCATACCGAAAGAACGCCAATGCATTTACGCAATGGCATCACATCAACCCTACACGGCTTTCAAATTTGGGTAGCATTGCCGCAACATTTAGAAGATAGTACTCCTGTATTTCATCATGTTTCTAAAGAACAGCTACCTTCTTGGAAAGAGGGAGAAGCTACTTTTACCCTTTTGGCAGGAAGTGGTTATGGAAAAACGGCTCCATTGCCTGTACCGACAGCGCTCTTCATGATTGAAATAAAAAATGAAAAAGGATTTACCCTAACGGTAAAAGGGCAATTAAAAGGAGAAATCGGGGTGTGTATTGTTTCGGGTAGCTTACAGGCCTGTGAAACTACTATCGAAAAAGGTCATATTTTGGTATCGAAAGTATCGGATACTTGTATGCTTGACGTAGCCCCCAATAGTCATTTATTGCTTTTTGGAGGACCACCTTATGCGGAAGAAAGACATATTTATTGGAATTTTGTTTCCTCCTCGAAAGAAAAAATAGAAGCTGCTAAAGAAGCCTGGAAACAACAAACTTTTCCAATGATGCCTAAAGACAATTCCTATGTTCCCTTACCCTAAAATTTTATTTTGCCTTGCCGTTATTCTTGTTTCCTGCGGCGTTGAAAAGCGTATTGTAGATCGGCCAATTGTTTTTGATGATCAAAGGGTTGCATTAACCAAGGAATATCTTAAAAACCGTTACCTGTTGGAGCGTGACTCGGTAACCATTACGCCACAGATGATTGTGTTACACCAC
>JBCDGY010000237.1:0-4998 GCA_039414375.1 Bacteroidota bacterium
CCATTGTATAAGGCTTTGGGGTTCTGGTTATACCCATAGTTGTGCGGGGTGTTGTAATGGATACGGAAGCCCCATAAATCGCCATACAACAAAAAGCCGCTGTGGTTGGGGTCGTTATCGTTGATGCCGGTAAGCCATCCCCTAACATTATAACGATAGTCTACATCTTGCAAACCACCGCCGACCGTCTTTCTTTGCAATTGCCCCAATCCATTATAGGTGTTAGAGACCAACTGTTCTGTGGTATTGGCATTGGCGCAAGTTTCTCCCAAAGTGCCATCCCCAACACATTGGTCGTGGGTCTCTAGTCGGCCTTGAGTATCGTAGGTATAATTATCTAGGGTAACCACGGTGTTTGTGCCTCGGGTATGCGCGCTACGCACTTTGGTAGGTTTCCCTATAAAATCCAATTTTGAACTTACGATATCCACTGTAGTAAGATACTCATTTTTGGTATAGACATGAATAGGTCGTGCCTTAGCATCATAGTGGGTTACTGTGGTAATCCAGTCATTGGTGCCCAATACCCTTACCTTGCTACCTGTGGCCAGGCCTTGGGTTTTTGTTGTGGTCGCCACGCCAAAAGGGCTATAGGCCAAGGCTGCCCCAGCACGATCAAAATCGTAATTGTCGTAGTAGTTAATGGTCAATACCTCACTCAACTGGGTTTTGTTGCTATTGCTGGTGGGGTAGGCCCCATCATTGTAATTAACTAGGGCATTGCCAAAACTTTGGGCCGTACTGTTTGGGATCACCCAGGGATCGGTGCTTATACCATCGACTTCAGCTTGTATATCGGCTCTGGTAGCCGAGGGAATCGCCTGTGCCTTACCCGTATAGGCCACCCTACCATATACATCATATTTGGTAAATAACCATTCACCCTGTGCCGCTTGGTTGGGGTCTTGGGTAAGAATGGGTTGGTCGAGTTTGTTATAAACAATATGCTCCCAGCCTTGCTTGCCAGGGATTCTTTTTTCGATAAGGCGGTTGCGGTGGTCGTAGCGGTATTGGTAACATAGCGCCTCTAGCTCTGTTGTACTTACCGCATTATCGGTAAGGTCTACTTTAGGGGGGAGTACATAGGTTAGGTTGCCGTAGTTATCATAGACATAATAGGTATCGTGGATCACGTTGGTCATGGCCGGGCGTTCTCCGATATGGGTTTCGTCCGTATCGCCGTCCCAGTTGATCACTAGGGCCTCCATATCAACATAAGCCCGCTTTAATATGGTACGCCCTTGCTTGTCTACAAATTCTTCGGTGGTATGTACCTTGCCGCTCGTATGGTTCTCATCTTTAACGATTGTTTTGGTTAATTCCCCTGGGGTGTAATACCCTTTTACATCAAGCGAGGGATTTTCCTCCCCGGCGGAAAGATCAACCTCAAAAAAGCGTACATTATCGTTATCTGGATTGCTAACATTGTAAGGATCGTGGGTATTGATGGCATACACAAAACCAACAGTATGGTCGGTATCATCTGTGCCCAATTGCCAATCGTTACCAGGGGCACCTTGCTTTAGCACCCGGTCTAAGGGCGAGGTTTCAAAAGCCTTTTCCGAATATGGGTTTTGGGTGTTGTCGTAGTCGTTTGTATTGTAATACGCCTTGGTATCCAATTGGGCATTGGGTCTAAAATTCCCCATCGTTCCTGTGCTGGGATAGGGCAACCATTCTTTGTCCATCCTGCCTATACTATCATAGGTCATATGGGTAACCAGGTCTTGCATCACCCCGCCCTGCGGGTTAGGGCTATGGGCTAGGGCTACTTGCTGTAAGGGGCGGCCTAAACCATCAAAAAAAGTGATCTCTTGTATGGTGCCATCGTCGTCGGTAAAGAAGGCATTGGCTTGCTGCCGTGGCTGTTGATAGCTACGGGTATATATATAGTTATGGTTATCTGGGTTTTCACTAAGGGACAAATTGCAAAGGTTTTGGACATCGCTCGGACAAGGATCTACTGTGGTATTGGTAGTCCAGCCGAGTCCAGGATTGGCGCAATCCAATACTGCGGTGCTTCCCGGATCGCGCAGGCCATCGTTGTCCGAATCTGTATACCAGTTTTGCGCATTACACTCTTGTACAATTTGAAGCGCAAAACTGGGAAAATATCCATTGTTATCGGTAACCGATATTACAGAAACTCTAGACGTGGTGCTATTGTATGAAGGAACAGATACGCGAATGGTTTCCTTATCAATGGGGGTTAAAGTGGCAAAAGTCGCTCCGGAAACCACCGAAAAGCTGTAATTAGGGTTAAGGTTATTATCACAGTTACTATAAGTTAAGGTATAGTCTTTGGACCCGCCTTGCCAACTAAAAGGCTCTTGATTGGCATAATTTACAGTACAAGCCGGAGGCGGCGGTGCATTTCCTTGCTGGGTAATGGTTACCCCACCTCGTGCAAGACCATCTACGTATATCGCAAATCCAGTACTACGGTCGCTGCTACTTGTATTGGCACTATTGGTGCTTACCGTAACACCACTACTATCCAAATTAATATCTACCCAGGAGGGTTCGGTATAGTTAGCGGGGTAATAGGATACCGTGCCCGTACAATTGCTTAGGATAAAGGTCTTTGTTTCGTTACCACCAGCCTGTGGAAGGTTAAAGTTAAGGTTAGACGGGCTCATGTTGCATTGGGCTTGGATAGCTGTTGCTGGAAATGCCAATGTGAGCAGCATTACAAGGAATACCAAAGTCCAAAGGGTCGGGATATATCGTTTATTTTTCATGAGAAGCTTTTTGGTGATGGTTAGTTATTCCCTTGGTTTTTGTAATGATATTCATAATCGGTTAGCAATCGCCCCTGTTGGTCGCGAACAGCTTGTAATCGATTAAGGTTGTCGTATTGATAATAGGAAGTATTCCCCCTAGGGTCGGTTATACTAGTTATCCCAATGAGCGGATCATAGGTATAGGTGGTAACCATTGCTTGGGGAACAAGATTTCTTAAGGCATTTAAAGCTGTTCTTAAGTCCTTTTCATTACAACTCCCAGAATCTGTACAATTATCATCGTCCAGGTTGGATTTTGATTGTAAATTGGAGACTTGACTAGATACTTGAGCGTAGGTAATATTTTCAATTTTAGCAAGTAAATATCGTTTATTATATCCCCAGATATAGGAAGTAACCATGCCTGTTTGTTTGTTTTCTAATTCAAGAATATTCCCATTATCGTCGTATTCATTAATAATTAGCTCTTCTAAAAAACGGGAATCCTTAACAATATTGTCGGTAACTGGATGTAAGTAGGACTGTTGAAAATTGGTTTCATTGTTATATATTTTAAAAAGCTCATACGTTTTATGAGGCAAAATTTTACCTTGATTTAGTGTGAATTCATTCAGTACTGCCCCCATAAAGTCTATATGGCCATTGTCACTTTCTACGTATTGAAACTCCTCTATAGGGGTGGTATTGATTCTTTTTGATTTCATTTGGCTAATAATACCAGTAGCAGCAGGTGCTGAGTTGTAATCAAAAGGATATTTTAATGCCTTTATCTGCTTTCTTCCAGAACCAATATCTTGACTTATTTGGGTTGCGTATGTATGGCTATTACCTTCGTATTGATAAGCGGTTGTCGTAACAACTTTATCAGAAGCATCTTCAGGATCAAAAATTGTTTTCTTTACAGCAGTAAGCACTTTAGCAACATCTGTGTTTATTTCATACTTCATAACTCGAAAGGGATAAATATTTCCAGGGTCGTCTAATAAATCATTAAAAGACTGGCATTCTGCTAAACGAATTCCGTATATCTTCGATGGTTGATTGGTATTGCTAGGATAGTAGTTTTTGTATTGGTACTCGTGTTCTATTTGGATATTATCATTTGAAGCGTAAACGCTTTTATTGAGTAAAAGCCCCCTATTCCAATCATAATTAGGGTTAGGGGCAGTTGGCCCTGTTAAGTAGTTGTCTGTCAATCCTTCCCATTCCGCTCTCGATCGACTCTCACCAGATAAAAAGAAGTTATGTATGCTAGTAGAAGTGTATAAATCATCACATATTCCATTTTCTTCCACCTCGCAATTACCAAAATTTGGATAGTTGTTTTCCCCGGGCTTTGCCGCTAGCCTATCATTAAATTCTGCAAAGGCCGCAGGGAATGAATATTGATATTGGGTATATCCATTTGGGAAGCTATTTTTGGTATTTGACTTATATTCAATAACGTTGGTATAACCTACTTTAGAACCTGCGGTTCTGCCCAGCTCTGAAATTGAATAAGAGAAAGTTTGGAACTCTGTTTTATATTCAAATTCGGAGAGTTGTGAATAGTCAAAAGACCTACTCGCTAAGGCATACATGGGTAAGGTGACTATTTTTCCAGAGGAGGTGTTATCAGTTTTTGATTTGGTATATCTATAGCGATAGGTAATATCTGATCCCTTGCCATCTTTTTTAATTATTGTGGCAATTCTTAATCCACCGCCAATCTCCTTTTCCCCATCTAAAATAAAATCATGAGGTTCAAAATAATACGCTGTAGAACCACCGGTAGGATAAGTAATCGTATTTAAAACTCCTATATCCATAAAATCACTATTGGGCTTTCTATTACCCCCCACAGTAGTGAAATGCCGACCAGAAGTAGTACTCTTTTCGTAAATACTAAACATTCTAAGGTCTCCAATTGGATATTTATCGGGATAAATATGAAAACTGGGTATCGATGTACTGTTATTAGCACCATTGCTATAGCCCCATAAGTCTAAATTGAAACTGTATTTATTAGGAAATACCTTTGCAGAGGTCCCATTACTATCGTAATAATTGTATTTAAATTCGTAAGGAGGTATGCTTTGGCTGCTTGGTCCAAACTCTTGTACAGATGTTAATCGAAGTCAATAGCGTCCTAAATAAAAAATGAGAGGCTGTTTTTTTGACCCAAGAGTTACTTTTGGGATTGACACCAAAAAAACCTTACCTCTCATGGATAATATTACCCTGTTTTCACAGATTATCAAAAAAATAGACCGTC
>JBCDGY010000238.1:0-4981 GCA_039414375.1 Bacteroidota bacterium
CCAAACTATGGAAAATTTCGTCCTTCTCAAAAATTTTAAGTCCTCACAACCAGGAGGTTGGTACGGGTTAAAATTTCATCTGGCGTCGAACTTTCCTCATACTTTGAATTTTGCAAAGGTCTCTAATTATCGAATTCAGGTTTAAAAGTAGTATAAACTTTGAGCAAAGATCATCGTATCACCAAGATATTCCACTGTTTTCGGGATAAAAAACAAACCATTAAACCTTTTCTTACTTTTAGAGTCAAACACTGAAAACGTCCTTTTGTCTATCGAGGAGCCTTTAGTTTTAGCGTTACAAGAACAAGCCACCCAAGCCAAGGCTTTTGAGGAGTTGGTCAACACCTATAAGGAGCGACTTTACTGGCATATTCGCCGGATCGTACTTGACCATAACGACGCCGATGACGTTTTGCAGAATACCTTCATCAAGGTTTACAAGAGCATCAATGGATTTAAAGGAGACAGTAAACTCTATTCATGGTTGTATAGAATTGCAACCAATGAAGCCCTAACCTTTCTCAAAAAGAGATCGAAGGAACGGGGCGTATCAGAGGAGACTTACCAACAGCACTTAGTTGCCAATTTAGTCTCGGATGTTTATTTCGAAGGAGATACCATCCAATTAAAGCTTCAAAAAGCCCTGGCTACCCTACCCCAAAAGCAAAAACTAGTCTTTAATATGAAGTACTTTCAAGAGATGAAATACGAAGCCATCTCTGAGGCATTAGGTACCTCAGTAGGTGGGTTAAAGGCCTCTTATCACCTAGCAGTTCAAAAAATTCAATCGTATCTTACAACCCATGATTAAACTTTTGGTTCATAAGATAGTCTAACAATTGGTATGAAAGCAGACGACCCTAAGTTCAAAATTCCAGATCACTACTTTGAAGACTTCAACGATCGCCTATTTGCGAAACTATCTGAAGTCAATGAAGCGCCAGATACTTCTTTTCTGCCCAAACATGATGGATTTCAGGTACCACAAGGGTATTTTAAGAAAGTTACGACGGCGGTAATGGAGCATACCCATCAAGGTAAAAGTAAAGTGATTGCCTTTAACAAGCAGTTTATGATCTATTGGGCAGCGGCTGCGGTAGCCGTACTCTTGGTTTTAGGCGTGGTTTGGAAAGATCAGCATACCGCTACTATAAGTTTTGAAGACTTGGCCAATAGTGATATAGACAATTACTTAGAAGACAATGGCTTATACTTAACTACAGAGGAATTGGTTGCTGCAGTTGATGAAGAGAATCTGCTATTGTCGGAAATTGATGACGAACGTTTAGAGGCAGATCATATAATGGACTACTTGGATGAAAATTTGGGGGATGTTGAAGACTTAAACTTAGATTATGAAGAACTGGATTATTAGTATAACGCTTATGGTGCAAATAAGTTGTTGCGCAGGTTTATGGGCGCAGGGTCCAAACCAAGACCGGATCAGAAGCTTTAAAGTGGCATTTATAACCGAGCAACTCGCCCTTACGCCCCAAGAAGCACAACAGTTTTGGCCTGTATACAACACCCATGAGATAGCCTTGCAAAAACTGCGCAAAAGAGAACGACAGCAATTTGGGAGTCCATCGCAACAAAATCTAGACTTATCTGATGCAGAAGCTACGCAATTACTTGAACAATTTGATAGACTGCAACAAGAGAAGCATACATTAGAACAACAGTTTTTAAAAGATTTGAAAACCGTCTTACCACCAAGGAAGATTGTTAAGTTACTCAAAGCCGAGCGAGACTTCAAAAAGAGGCTTTTGCAACAGGTACGAAAACGTGGAGGGCGACACTAAAGTTGTTAATTACCCGTTAAAAAAAGGCCTTTGTGCCACTTTCACTTAAACCTTACAGGGTTATACTGGTCAAAGGATAAATTCTAAAACAATTGACCAATGAAGATCGTTCCTATAATGGGCATTTTATGCCTTGTATTGTCCTGCTCGAGCACAGACGACAATCCTATGACTACCAATAATGAAGAAAACTCCGATAACACAGCTTTAAACTGTACAGAAGCTACAAGCGTATTTTCGATTGACCTGGACCCTACAAGGTGTACAGTAAACATTCAAACACAACTAGGAATCAACACCATATATTCCGAATCCGTTTCTGGCAATACCCGTTCCATCAATATCAATGGAGTGCCTAATCATTTAGTTGGGCAATTTCCTAATGGGGGCAACCCCAATGCCATCGCTGTGGTTTCGGAGTCCTATAGTATGACTACTAATCCAGAAATGGTTGCTGAAACTACTAATGGAGGTGGTTATACTACTGGCGTTTTATTTTCCGGAGTGGTTATAGAACCCTATACTGCAGAATACTTTGAAGGTTCTAATGGAAGTATAAATAGATCCTGGAACATTACAGCACTACAGTCCACCACCCCATTAGGGTTGGATTGTAATAATGCCCATGTACAACCAACTGGCAGGTACCACTATCATGGCACCCCTTCGAACTACGTAGATCTGTTAAACATTGATGGTTCGGAAATGGTAAAAGTTGGATATGCCGCCGATGGTTTTCCACTATATTACAAATATGGCTTCGCTGCCGATGGCATTACTATTGTTGCCCTAGAAAGTGGTTATCAACTTAAATCAGAACCAAGAGGAGGAGATGGGGTTTCGGCTCCTGATGGCTGCCCCGATGGCTACTATTTTCAGGACTATGAATACCTTTCGGATAACACCACTTTAGACGCTTGCAATGGTCGCTTCGGTAAAACTCCAGAAGCTGATGAAGCCTATTATTATGTAATTACCGACAACTTTCCATCGATGCCGCTCTGCTTTTCGGGAACTCCAGATGCCAGTTTTAGCTTTAGACCTTAACTCATGATAAGGTTTATCGTTTTATGGGTATTGTTCCTATGGGGGAGTTCTTGTAGCATCTGGGCCCATCAACCCAATGAGATTAGTTATTTTCTAAAATGGGAAGAACAGCAGCTAATAATACACCTCACTCCTAAGTCTGCTATTGATCTTTTGGAGTATATAGATCCTCAACTAAAAGAGAAAAACCATTTTTTACTTGGGGCATATCATCATGTTTTTCAGGACTATTTTAGAACACACAGCTCTTGTATTGTGGATGGGATTCCCTTAGACTTTCAATTAATGGAAAGTAATCTCAACAAACATGATGCTACTTTAACCTTTAGGTGGACCAAGCTGCAAGGTCCTCCTAAAAGTATAACCATGGTCCTTAATGGTTTTCAGGAAGTTTATAAACGCGTACGCACCCATGTATTCATTGATGACGGAAAACAGAAATATCACTATAACTTAACTAAGAATCAAAAGGAATGCATCCACTACTTTAAAACAAGGTCGGAATCGTATACGATATGGCCAAATATGATACTACTTGGGAATCTACTAATTGGTTTGTTGATAGCGGGATTTGTCATTCATCGAAAAAAACAACAGTCGATTAAACCTTTGGCTCCTTAATGAGTCCAAAAGACAAACCCAAAAAAGACAAATGATGAAAACTTGTAAAAACCTACTACTAATTGTTGCATTTATAGGAATCTTTAATTTACTCCAGGCTCAACGAACTGTTGTCCGCACTTATCCAAAGCAGGGGACCGTTGTTACCGTAGTTCAAAATCCAAAACGCTTTGTATTTAAAAAGACAAATTTCTTTTTTGCTGATGGGATATGGTATCGTGCCCAGGGAAGAAAGTATGTTGTGGTACAAGCCCCCACTGGAATACAAGTGAGAAAGTTACCTCGCGGTAATAAAATTGCCCTTGTTAATGGGCGAAAGCTTTACCACTACAAAGGAATATGGTATAAGAAAACAGGTCGCCATTTTGTGGTCGTTAATGTGTAAGGGGAGATAACCTTTTCAAAAAAGTGTCCAAAAGGGCACTTTTTTTTGTCTATAGCAATCAAACAGGACTACCTTTACCCTTTTTAAATTTCATGCGCCTACATCGAAACTTGGTATTTGCTGTGATTGATGCCCTTAATCTTATCTGTAACGAGAATGGGTATGCAGATAAAGTGATTGAAAAAGTATTGCGGTACGACAAACGTTGGGGTTCTCGAGACCGTGGTTTTATCGCAGAGACCACCTATGAAATTGTCCGGTACAAACGTCTATACATAGCTATTGCTGAAGTCAATGAACCTTTTACCAGAGATGATTTATTTCGACTTTTCGGCGTATGGTGTGTACTACGCGGGATTCCCATACCAGATTGGAAGCAGCTAGAGGGCACCCCAAAGCGTCGTATTAAAGGACGTTTTGATCAACTCTCTAAAACCCGAAAAATAAGGGAATCTTTTCCAGATTGGATAGACGAAAAAGCAGCAAAGGAATTGGGCAATACCCTATGGGACCAGGAGAGTGCTGCCCTTAACAAACAAGCTCCTGTGGTATTGCGCACCAATACCTTAAAAACCGATAGAAAAACGCTGCAGACCGCCTTAGCTGAAGAAGGCATAACGACCATACGCTTACCACAACATCCTCAGGGATTGCAGTTGAAAGAACGGCAAAATGTGTTCACCACCCAGGCGTTTAAAAGTGGTTATTTTGAAGTTCAAGATGCCTCCTCGCAATGCATTGCGCCCCTACTGGCGGTAGCCCCAGGACAGAAGGTGGTTGATGCCTGTGCAGGAGCAGGCGGCAAGACTTTACATTTGGCTGCACTGATGCAAAATAAAGGACAGCTTATCGCCATGGACATTTATGAGAGTAAGCTAAAAAAATTAAAAATTCGCGCAAGACGCAATGGGGTACATAATTTAGAAACGCGTCTTATTGAAAATAGCAAAACCATTAAAAAACTACATGGCAAGGTAGATCGACTGCTTTTAGATGCCCCTTGCTCAGGATTAGGTGTTGTTAGACGCAATCCCGATACCAAATGGAAACTGCAACCAGCTTTTCTAACGAAAATTAAAAGTGTACAACAGCAAATACTTCAAGACTATTCCAAAATGGTAAAACC
>JBCDGY010000239.1:0-4949 GCA_039414375.1 Bacteroidota bacterium
TATACCCAATCTTTAAGGGGTAGACTTTAAATTATAGCAAAAAAGCACCTTCACCGGTGCTTTTTTTATTGTTGTTCAATAATTCTTTGGGCGAAGTTCAGAATTCGTTCAAACTGTTCCTCCAGGCCCATATCGCTATTATCAAACACTATTGCATCTTTTGCCTTTTGCAAAGGGGCGATTTTTCTAGTAGAATCTAAATAATCCCGCTCCTGCACATTGGTCAACACTGCCTCGTAAGTAACCTCTTCTCCCCTATCTAAAAGTTCTTTGTAACGGCGTTGGGCCCTCTTTTCCGGTGAAGCAGTCATAAATAGTTTCAGCGCCGCCGTGGGGAATACTACTGTACCAATATCCCTACCATCCATAACCAGGCCCTTTTTTAGACCCATTTGCTGTTGCTGCTCTACCAATTTTTCTCTCACTTCTGCTATGGCCGCAACCTTACTAACGTATTGGGAAACCTCTAGATTACGAATAGCTCCTTCAACGTTTTCGCCATTCAAACAGATTTCAAACTGATCCGTTTTGCTGTTATGCTCAAAGGATAATTGTAAAGAGGGTAGGGCAACTACTAAAGCGCCCAAGTCGTCTCCGTACTTACCAACAAACTCCTTTTGCATAGCAAAAAGTGTTACCGCACGGTACATGGCGCCAGTGTCTACGTACAAATAGTTAAGGGCTTTAGCCAGACGCTTGGCAACTGTACTCTTTCCTGTGGAAGAGTATCCATCAATAGCTATAATGATTTTACCCATTGCTCAAAAATAACCAAACACGTCTTTTGCAGAAAGCGCAAAAAAGTGGTGCTCCCTTCAAATAATGCAAAGATCGCTAAACTTTAAAAAGTCTTAAACCTTAAGTTTTAAAGTGACTTCGGGTTCTTAACCCTTTGCGGTGTCACCGCAATATCGATTACCTCACTCATATCCGATACGTAGTGAAAAGTGAGCCCTTTGAGATAAGCAGGTTTGATCTCAAGAACATCTTTTTCGTTGTCAGTACATAAAATAAGTTCTTTGATACGAGCGCGCTTTGCCGCCAATATTTTTTCCTTGATGCCGCCTACAGGTAGTACCTTACCACGTAAGGTGATTTCCCCAGTCATTGCCAAACTCTTCTTTACCTTTCTTTGCGTAAATAAAGAAACCAAAGAGGTTAACATGGTAATACCCGCGCTAGGGCCATCTTTTGGCGTGGCACCTTCGGGAACATGGATATGCACATTGTATTTTTCAAAAACCTCAACGTCGATACCAAAATGAGCGGCGTTAGATTTGATGTACTCCATGGCAATAGTGGCGGACTCTTTCATTACCTTACCCAAATTGCCCGTAATGGTTAGGTTGCCCTTTCCTTTAGACAAAATAGATTCTATAAAAAGAATATCCCCCCCAACACTAGTCCACGCCAGACCGGTAACTACTCCTGCGACATCATTATTCTCATATTTATCACGTTCCAGACGCGGGGGGCCAAGCACTTCTTCGATAATAGGATTGCTCACTTTTACCTCATATTCGCTTTCGGTAGCCACATTTTTAGCAGCATAACGTACCATTTTGGCCAATTGCTTTTCTAAGGTTCTTACCCCAGACTCTCTGGTATATCCAGAAACAATTTTTTCCAATTGTGGTTTCCCAATTTTTAGATGTGCATCGGAGAGACCGTGTTCTTTTAACTGTTTGGGCAGTAAATGCTTTTTACCAATTTCCACTTTTTCTTCGATGGTATAGCCTGTAACATTAATGATTTCCATACGATCGCGTAGGGCGGGTTGTATGCTTCCCAAATTATTCGCAGTGGCGATAAACATTACCTTAGAAAGGTCGTACCCCATTTCCAAAAAATTATCGTAGAAATCATTATTCTGCTCTGGATCGAGTACTTCCAGCATAGCCGATGAAGGATCGCCCTGATGACTATTACCTAGCTTATCGATCTCATCTAAAATAAAGACCGGATTGGAGGTACCTGCTTTTTTAACACTTTGTACAATGCGTCCGGGCATCGCCCCAATATACGTTTTACGATGGCCTCGTATTTCGGCTTCATCACGAAGTCCCCCTAACGACATTCTAACATACTCTCGGCCTAAGGCTTTGGCCACAGACTTCCCCAAGGAGGTTTTTCCAACCCCAGGAGGGCCGTATAGACAAAGGATAGGAGACTTCATATCGTTCCGCAGTTTAAGTACTGCCAAATACTCAATGATGCGTTTTTTGACATCTTCAAGCCCGTAGTGATCTCCATCGAGTATTTTTTGGGCCCGTTTTAGATCGAACTTATCCTTAGAATAATGATTCCAAGGTAAATCTAAAAAGAGATCTAGATAGTTACGTTGTATAGAATATTCGGCTACTTGTGGATTCATCCGCTGCATTTTGGCCAATTCTTTTTCAAAATGCTCTTTGACCTTTTTACTCCACTTTTTCTTTTTTGCCCTAATACGCATTTCATCCACCTCCTCTTCATAGGACATCCCGCCGAGCTCCTCCTGAATGGTTTTCATTTGTTGGTGTAAGAAATACTCCCGCTGTTGCTGGTCCATGTCGTTGCGCACTTTGGACTGAATGTCGTTTTTCAGTTCCAGTTTTTGCAACTCGAGATCCATATATTTTAGAGTAGCTAGCGCCCGTTCTTGAAGATCTTGTATTTCTAAAAGCTTTTGCTTATCGCCCACCTCAAGGTTTAAATTGGAGGAAACAAAATTGATGAGGAAGGAATTGCTCTGTATGTTTTTGATGGCAAAGGTAGCCTCGCTGGGGATGTTTGGATTGTCTTTGATAATCTTGTAAGCCAATTCCTTAATAGAATCTATGATCGCCAAAAATTCCTCATCTTCCTGTGACGGTCGTTCTTCATGGGCTTCTCTTATGGTAGCGGTCATATAAGGTTCCTCGGTAATCACCTCCGAGATTTCAAACCGTTTTTTCCCTTGTATAATTACCGTGGTATTACCATCGGGCATCTGCAATACCCTTAGTATTCGCGCAACAGTACCCAGCGCATTAATATCTTGAGCTGTGGGGTTTTCAACACTTTCGTCCTTTTGGGACACTACTCCAATAACCTTAGAGCCATTATTGGCATCCTTAATAAGGTTAATAGATTTATCCCTACCTGCAGTTATGGGAATTACCACTCCTGGGAAAAGCACCGTATTTCTGAGGGGCAAAATGGGTAAAGTCTCTGGAAGACTTTCCCTGTTCATTTCCTCTTCATCTTCGGGGGTTAATAGGGGGATTAATTCCGCATCTTCTTCCAATCCCTGTAACGACATATTGTCAATGGTTTCAAATTTTATGGCACTCATAAGTTTTTTTAAGTCATTCTGTCACGCTTGCGAAAAATGGGCATCTTCAATACAACAAATCTGCTTAAATATAAAATATTGATTAACAGTATTTTAATTCAAACCCACACAACCGCTTACGCCAAATAATGGCAATTCTTGTGCCAAGGCTTGTAATTTTTATGCGGCTAAGGTGTAACAGTACTTAAATTCGATCATCTTTAGACAAACCATTCACCTTTTGAGCCACAAGAGTGATAATATAGATGCTTTGTTGCAGCAATGCCTTGAAGGCAGCCAGAGTGCGCAGTTGGCGATTTACAATCGGTATTACAAAGCGATGTACAATACGGCATTTCGTATTGTGAAGCACACTGCCGAAGCTGAAGACATTATGCAAGAATCGTTTTTGAGCGCTTTTACAAAGCTTGCCTCTTTTAAAGGAGAAGTAACCTTTGGCGCTTGGTTAAAACGAATTGTAGTGAACAATAGCATTTACCATTATCGCAAACAACAAAAAAACAGTACGGCCGATTTGGACGACGTTCTTTACAAGGTCGAAGATAATGATGGCGTTGTTCCGGACGCTCATGGGGATACGGAACTAAAGGCTCAAAAAGTGATGGAAACCATGAAAAGTCTAAAGGACAATTACAGAATTTCTTTGACCTTACATTTAATTGAAGGATACGATTACGAAGAAATTTGTCAAATAATGGATATCAGTTATGCCAATTGTCGTACCACGATATCTAGGGCCAAGGAGAACTTAAGGAAGAAATTGGCCGTAAATTTTTAAGAATGGAAGACAACAAATTAGAACAGCTTTTTGAGCAGCTAGAAGGCAAATTCGATCTAGAGGAACCTCAGGTGGGGCATCAGGAGCGCTTTTTGCAAAAGCTAGCCCAATCGCAACAAGGCGTAGTTGCTATTAACAGAAAACGCAATTTGTGGAAACCGCTTTTTATAGCAGCATCCATTGCACTGCTCTGTTCTTTAGGTTTTCAGTTTCTAAATAGGGAACCCTCAATCAAAGAACAGGTGGTAGAAATTGCGCCTGAGGTTTCGGAAACCGAGTTTTATTTTAAAGGGCTTATAGAACAACAGGTAAGACAACTACAAGAAGAAAAGTCCCCTGAAAATGCAAAATTGGTGGATGACACCCTTCGTAAACTAGACGAGTTACAGTCCGATTATGCACAATTAGAAAGGGAATTGGTGAAAGGTGGAAATAATAAAATTATTCTAAGTGCTATGATTACCAATTTCCAAACCCGAATTGCACTCCTTAAAGAAGTGCTATACAATGTTGAAAATATCAAGAAATTAAAAAGAGAAGATGATGCGAACTTTACTACTGAAATATAGTTGCCTTGCCTGCTTAATGCTTTCTTTTACGGCAAGGGCTGGAGAAGGAGAGGGTTGTGGCTCACCGAAAGGAAAGTACACCAAGGAGAAAACGGTAAAAAGAGATTTTAAGGTTAATGCTGATGCTTTGCTGAAAGTAAAAAACAGCTATGGCAATCTCAATCTCAAATCGTGGGACCAGGATCGAGTTGTTATCGAAGTACAGATTAAAGCCAATGGTAACAATGCAGAAAAAGTGCAAGAACGCCTAGAAGAGATTAGTGTTGATTTTGACAATAGTGCTGAA
>JBCDGY010000240.1:0-4901 GCA_039414375.1 Bacteroidota bacterium
ACACAATACCGCCATTTTGTAGATAATAAAAATACTCTTAAATAAGTTGAAAAAATAAGTTTTTTCTTATTAATATTTTGTTAAAAAAATTTAATTCCCGTGAATTGCCAAATGTCCTATCGAGCCTCGATCTTCTTACCGTGGCAGAACCACCAAACCAATGGAGATCCAAAATCTCCTACTTTACAAAGTTTATATAGTTTACCCCTTCCGCCATTTTTGAGTCATTTCGAAAACCGCTAATAGCATATCTTCCTCCACCTTATCAAAATCTACTTGGCGCCTTGCCATCATTGCCTGTGCGGTTTCAAAAGCCTTCGATGTAAGATAGGTAATAAAACCTGAAGCTCCGCCCCAAGAAAAACTAGGTATAAAGTTTCTGGGGAAGCCGCTACCAAAAATATTAGCACTCACCCCAACTACTGTTCCAGTATTAAACATAGTGTTAATACCCGCTTTACTATGATCTCCCATAATTAAACCACAAAACTGTAATCCGGTAGGCGAAAACCGTTCTGCCTGGTAATCCCACAATCGTACAGGAGCATAGTTATTTTTCAAATTAGAAATATTGGTGTCTGCCCCAAGGTTACACCATTCGCCTAAGACAGAATTCCCCAAAAATCCTTCATGACCTTTGTTAGAATTTGCAAAGAGTACAGAATTATTCACTTCACCCCCAACCTTACAATAAGGGCCAAAGGTACTCGCCCCGTAAATTTTGGCTCCCATTTTTAGCAAGGCATGTTCCCCTAAGGCAAAGCCACCACGTATCATGCAGCCTTCAAGAATAGTCGCATTTTTACCGATATAGATGGGTCCTGTAGTGGCATTCAAAATACTCGCTTCCACCGAGGCGCCTTCTTCCAAAAAAACATCCTTGCCTATCACGGTATTGGTTGAGGAAATGGTCTGACTTTGCCTCCCATGCGTTAACAAATCAAAATCTTCTTGAAGCGCCTTAGCATTATGTACAAAAATATCCCAAGTGTTTTTTATAACTATGCAATCGGTATCAAAAGCAACAACCTTAAAACGTTCGGTATTATACGCGAGATCCTCGCCTTCAACACGGTAGGCAATAACCCCATGTTTATGATGTATTAAAGCTTCCCCTTTACCAAGTTTTTTTACAGCATTAGCCAATGGCGGATTCGGCAAAAAAGCAGCGTGAATTACTACGCTATCCTTGGCTTGTTGTAAGGGAAATTTCTTTTGCAAATACGCCGCAGTTAGGCATGAAGTAGTATCATCTAAAAAATAAGCCCACTTTTCATTTAGCGTTAATATCCCTATCCGTATAGCTGCAACGGGTCTTGTATAAGTAATAGGTAATAATGTATTGCGATAAGGACCATCAGAAAGGATATAATTCATACCTCCAAATTTAAGGGCAGCCCAAAAATAAGTACGCCCTCGTTAGCAAACGAGGGCGTACTTGTTATTTTTTTAGAGAAACGATTATTTATCGCCTTCCTTCTTAAACTTCTTGTATTTATTCTTGAATTTATCGATACGTCCGGCAGTATCGACCAATTTGGTTTTACCGGTATAGTAAGGATGTGAAGTGCGTGAGATTTCAAGTTTGATCAAAGGATATTCTACTCCTTCTACACTGATAGTCTCTTTAGACTCTGCGGTGGACTTTGTTATAAAAATGTCTTCGTTAGACATATCTTTGAAAGCGACCAAACGGTAATTATCTGGATGAATGCCTGTTTTCATTGTATGCGCTGTATCATTTTTCGGTTTGCAAAGGTAACTAAAATTAGTTGACAAACAAGTTAAGTATCAAAAAACAAAATGGTTACTTTGAAAAGTGTAACTAAAGAGATCCTACCACTACTAATTACAAAATTACAACACATTAATAACGATACCTATGAATACAAGTACCCAAGAAACGGGAAAGTTCGCCCTAAAATATGGCCTCTTATTAGGTGCCATATCCATCGTATTTGGTCTTTTGTTATATACACAAGAGCTACATTACCAACAAGATTGGAAGATTGGGATCATCAACATGGTAGTTTTGATAACAATTATTGTTCTTGGGATGATCCAATTTAAAAAATCCAATGACGGGTTCATGTCTTTTGTACAGGCCTTAAAAATTGGTGTTGGCATTAGCTTAATAGGCGGTATTTTGGTGATCATCTATGGGCAAGTATTACAACAGTTCATAGATCCAGACATGTTGGCCAAAGCCACACAGTACTCCAAACAGTTGATGATCAAACAAGGTAAAGATGCTAAGGAGATCAAGTTAGCGCTTGAAATGGGTAAAAAGTTTCAAGCACCATGGATACAGATAGCCATTGGGCTTATAGGAAGTTTGTTTTTAGGATTTATTGTTTCGCTCATCGCTGGACTTATCATAAAAAAAGAGCAGCCAGTGTAATAACCTGAGTTCGATTATTATTGCTTTTACAGAATGCTATAAATCGCTTTAGATTTTTGCTAAAAATGTGCCGGAAATAGCTTGCTATTTTCAAGAATTTTTAGGGAGAAGATGAAGTATTTAGGGCATTTCCTTAAGGACTTCCTTCTTTTCGCCGTAAATCTGATAAAATCCTCTCGCGATATCCAGATATCGCTCCAAAATTTTATAAAATTTCCAATCAAAAATAAGTGAAGCTGTATTTGCGATAATAATCGAACTCAGGTTAATAGGTAAAAAACCTTACTTTTGGCCTCCTTAGCGCGCTCGGATGCATTTATCTTTAGTTATACCCTTGCTGAATGAAGAAGGTTCTTTACAAGAACTGTACGATTGGATTGTAAATGTATTACGGCAAGAATCCTGGGCTTATGAGATCCTTTTTATTGACGATGGCAGCACCGATAAGTCTTGGTCCATTATTGAAACCCTAAGTACTCAAGACCCCAAGGTTAAAGGTCTTCGTTTCCTTAAGAACTACGGTAAATCACAGGCGCTACATGCCGGGTTTAAACTTGCCAACGGTGAAGTGGTAATAACTATGGACGCTGATCTCCAAGATAGTCCCGAGGAGATTCCAGCGTTATATCGACTGATAGCAGAAGATCAATATGAGTTAGTCTCCGGTTGGAAAAAAAAGCGTTACGACGCCTTTCTTGCAAAGAACCTACCTTCAAAATTATTCAACTGGGCCGCTAGGCGCACATCAGGCTTACCCCTACATGATTTCAATTGCGGCCTTAAGGCTTACCAAAATAAGGTCGTTAAGAATATTGAAGTTTCCGGGGAGATGCATCGCTATATTCCCGTTTTGGCTAAAAACGCAGGCTTTTCGAAAATTTCGGAAAAGATAGTCCAGCACCAAGCTCGTAAATACGGTACTACAAAGTTCGGAATGGAGCGCTTTCTAAATGGCTTTTTGGACTTGGTGACGATATGGTTTGTTTCTAAGTTCGGCAGAAGACCGATGCACCTTTTTGGAGCTTTGGGGGTACTTATGTTTGTGATAGGATTTGGTTTTTCAGTGTATTTGGGGATTGACAAACTATATTTGAACCCAACGAGCCGTTTGATTACCGATCGCCCGCCTTTTTATATCGCTTTGACTTGTATGGTGATAGGATCACAACTCTTTGTAGCTGGTTTTTTGGGAGAACTCTTCATTAGAACCAAGCAAAAAGGCGCGCCTTACAAAGTCCAGGAAACCCTTAATATTCAAGATTAACAAAGGGGATTCTTCTTACATTTGCCCCTATAAACGTAAAGATATTTACATGGAAGCTTATATGACCACAGCAAAATCTTGGTTGTCCGATGTGTTTGATGATGAGGTACAACAAGAGGTGCAACAGTTGATGGACAACGACCAGGAAGAGCTAAAAGAGCGGTTTTATAAGAACTTAGAGTTTGGAACTGGTGGTATGCGTGGCATAATGGGTGCCGGCACCAACAGAATTAATAAATACACTTTAGGGAAAAGCACTCAAGGCTTAGCCAATTATCTTAAAAAAAGCTACCCTAACGAAACGATCAAGGTAGTGATTGCCTATGACTGCCGTAATAATAGTGACACCCTTTCCCAAACCGTTGCAGAAGTACTTTCAGCAAATGACATTCACGTATATCGATTTTCAGCCCTTCGCACGACACCCGAGCTTTCCTTTGCCGTTCGCCACTTAAAATGTCATTCTGGTATCGTATTAACCGCCTCACACAATCCCCCGGAATATAATGGTTACAAGGTATATTGGGGAGACGGCGGGCAGATTGTACCTCCGCAAGACGGCGAAATAATCGCAGAAATTAATGCCCTAGCTTTTGAAGACATTCAGTTTGAAGCAAAGCCAGCACTCATCACGGCCATTGATACAACCGTAGATCGCGCATTTTTTGAGGCCTCTGTTAACGCTGGTAACTT
This sequence comes from Bacteroidota bacterium, assembly GCA_039414375.1. Lineage (GTDB taxonomy): Bacteria > Bacteroidota > Bacteroidia > Flavobacteriales > Flavobacteriaceae > Croceivirga. Next base: position 4,359 of record JBCDGY010000240.1, read on the forward strand.
TAACGTACCAGGAAAGGACGATTTTAAAATTGTCTTTACCTCGATTCACGGGACTTCAATAACAGCTGTTCCAGAAGTACTTAAAATGGCGGGCTATACGAATGTCACGGTTATTGAAGAACAAGCGGTACCGAATGGTAATTTTCCCACTGTAAAATCTCCTAATCCAGAAGAACCGGAAGCGCTTGCTATGGCTTTAGCGAAGGCCGAAGCAATTGGAGCCGATATGGTAGTTGGTACCGATCCCGATAGTGATCGTCTTGGAATTGCGGTTCGCAATCTTGATGGGGATTTAGAGCTACTCAATGGCAACCAAACCATGGTACTCATGACGCGATTCTTATTGGACAAGCTCCAACAGCAAGGGTTTCAAGGAAATGAGTTTATTGCTACCACAATAGTGTCTACCCCGATGATGGCTAAAATGGCAGAACACTACGGTGTAGAATTTAAAACCGCACTAACGGGGTTTAAGTGGATCGGCAAGATGATTAAAAACTTTCTTCACCTCCACCTACAAAAGTAGACTCCGGAAAGTCTTTA
>JBCDGY010000241.1:0-4850 GCA_039414375.1 Bacteroidota bacterium
AGGTTGAGCGACACCATGGAAGAAGGTACTGTCGCCAAATGGTTAAAACAAGTAGGAGACAAAGTTGAGGAAGGCGATATTTTAGCTGAAATTGAAACGGATAAAGCTACCATGGAATTTGAGTCTTTCTATGAAGGTACTTTGTTGCACATAGGTATTGGCGAAGGTGATGGGGCCCCAGTAGATGCCCTTTTGGCTATTGTAGGAGATGCTGGTGAGGATATTGGACACCTTCTTAATGGAAGCGCGGCTGACGAAAGTACTGCAATCGCAGAAGTGCCAGCTGAAGAAGCTGTTTCGGAGCCGGTAGCCCAGGGTAGTGGGGCGGTAATTCCTGAGGGTGTTGAAATCGTTAAAATGCCTCGTTTAAGTGATACTATGGAGGAAGGTACCGTTGCCTCTTGGCTTAAAAAGGTTGGCGATACCGTAGAAGAAGGTGATATTTTGGCGGAGATAGAAACCGACAAGGCCACCATGGAATTTGAGTCTTTCTATTCCGGTGTGTTATTACATATTGGTATTCAAGAAGGAGAAGGTGCACCGGTAGATTCCCTTTTAGCCATTATTGGCCCCGAGGGCACAGATGTTGACGCCGTGCTTCAAGCAGGAACGGAAACTCCCAAAACTGCGGCTACCACAACGGAAGTGGCACCAGCTGCCGAAAAAGAAACTACCGCAGTTACTGCGGCGGAATCAAGTGCTACTGCCACCAATGGAGCACGTATACTGGCGTCACCCTTGGCTAAAAAGATAGCCGCTGATAAAGGTATTGACCTAGCACAAGTAAAAGGTTCGGGAGACAATGGTCGTATAGTCAAGCGTGATGTAGAAACCTACCAACCACAGGCGCAACCTGAAGCACCAGCTCCAGCAGTAGCTACTACTACCTCAGAACCGATAGTCGCCCCAGCACCAGTATTCTTACCTGTTGGAGAAGAGCAAACCGAAGCGGTGAAAAACTCTTCTATGCGAAAAGCGATTACCAAACACTTGGGGGCCTCCAAGTTTACGGCGCCGCACTTTTACCTAACCATTGAAGTGGATATGGACAGTGCCAAGGCCTCCCGTGCACAAATTAATGCTCTGCCAGATACTAAGGTTTCCTTTAACGATATGGTACTAAAAGCTTGTGCCATGGCACTGCGTAAACATCCACAGGTGAACACCACCTGGACGGATGATGCCACGCTTTACAAGAAGCATATCCATATGGGGGTGGCTGTAGCCGTGGATGAAGGTTTGGTTGTACCTGTGATTAAATTTGCCGATCAGCTATCCCTTACACAGATTGGGGTGGCCGTTAAGGATTTAGCTGGGCGCGCAAGAACAAAAAAAATAAAGCCGGAAGAAATGGAGGGAAGCACTTTTACCGTTTCCAACCTTGGTATGTTTGGTATTCTGGAGTTCACCTCTATAATCAATAAACCCAATTCAGCTATTTTGTCTGTAGGCGCTATTGTCGAGAAGCCCGTAGTAAAGAATGGAGAGATCGTAGTTGGTAGTACAATGAAAGTAACTTTGGCATGCGACCACCGTACTGTTGATGGTGCCGTGGGGGCTCAGTTTTTACAAACATTGAGGGCCTATTTGAAACATCCAGTAACCATGTTGGCCTAGATTATCCCAGAACGGTCCAACATGATAACATAATAACCTGAGTCCGATTATTAATGCAAATACAGCTTCACTTATTTTTGATTAGAAATTTTATAAAATTTTGGAGCGATATCTGGATATCGCGAGAGGATTTTATCAGATTTACGGCGAAAAGAAGGAAGTCTTAAAGGAAATGCCCAAAATACTTCATCTTTTCACTAAAAATTCTTGAAAATAGCCAGCGATTTCCGGCGCATTTTTAGCGAAAATCTAAAGGGATTTATGGCATTCTGTAAAAGCAATAATGATCGAACTAAGGTTAATAAGTAATACAAATAGCATCCCTTGGGATGCTATTTTGTAAGAAAGCACTGTGTCCTAATGATGAGAATTGCGCTTTTATCGATAGGGATCTTGGTCCTTTCTTGTATGTCGACCCAGACTGTAGAGACTACCGCTGATATCTTTCCTGAAGATCCAACAGTTAGTACGCTGCCAGAAGGATTGCAAGCAAGAATGCCTCAAAAAGCACTTGCCGATGCCCTAACACCTTTTACTTCGATAGCAAAAGTAAAGTCGCTCTTAGACTATATGGCCTCTGATGAACTACAAGGGCGAGATACGGGTAGCTTAGGTATCGCCAAAGCAGCGGATTATATTGAAGCTACTTTTAGAGCGAACGGGATAGCCCCTTATTATCCTGGTTTTCGAGATACTTTAACCAATGTGAATACAACTGCTTATAATATGGTGGGTTGGGTGCCAGGAAAGCATCCCCAATTACAAAAGGAATACTTGATTATTGGGGCGCACTACGATCATATCGGGATACAAAAAAGTGTTCAAGGAGACTCTATTGCCAATGGTGCTAATGACAATGCCTCTGGTTCGGTGGCTGTTCTAGAACTTGCTCGTTATTTCGGAACTATCAAGAATAACGAACGCAGCTTAATTTTTGTGCTCTTTAGCGGAGAAGAAAAGGGTTTGCTAGGTTCCAAAAACTTGGCAAAACGGATGAAAGCCGAAGGGCTAAACTTGTATGCTATGCTTAATTTTGAAATGATCGGCGTGCCCATGGAACGTAAATATGACTTGTATCTTACGGGTTACGATCGGTCTAATATGGCATCGGTCTGTAATGCGTATGTTGGTCACAATCTAGTGGGCTACTTACCTACCGCTCAAAAGTATGCTTTGTTCCATCGATCGGATAACTACCCTTTTTACGAAGCGTTTAAAGTACCTGCGCATACCTTTTGTTCCTTCGACTTTATGAATTTTGAGTATTATCACAAGGTAGGGGATGAAGTGGCGCAAATGGACCTTAGCCATATGACCCAGATTATCAATTCCATGATTCCAATAGTAGAAGGGATAGCCAATGCGAGTACCCAAGAATTGAAAATGACCAAATAATCATAAAAACCATACCATGGCCAATATTATAGTAACAGGAACTAGTCGCGGCATTGGCTTTGAACTAGCCCAGCTATTTGCCGATCAAGGGCATAAAGTTCTTGCCCTTTCTCGAAATCCACGCCCTATTTTGGATGTCAATCACGCTAACATCGCCACTTTCTCATGCGATCTTAGTTTGGCAGACGACTACAAAAAAGTAGAAGCATTTGTTGCTGAGTGGGAGCAGGTAGATGTTGTGGTGCACAATGCTGGCGCATTGCTCAACAAACCTTTTTTAGAAACATCTTCTGATGATTTTAGGAATATCTACCAAGTGAATGTTTTTGCGGTGGCGGAACTTACGAGAAGAGTGTTGCCCAAAATGCCCAAAAATGGCCATGTGGTTACGGTGAGTTCTATGGGCGGCATACAGGGAAGTGCTAAATTTCCAGGGCTAGCTGCCTATAGTTCTAGTAAAGGCGCAGTGATTACTTTAACGGAATTATGGGCAGAAGAATTTAAAGAAACGGGTCCCTCTTTTAATGCCTTAGCTATTGGGGCAGTGCAGACCGAGATGTTGGCAGAAGCCTTTCCGGGGTATCAGGCGCCCCTGACCCCTATACAAATGGCCCGTTACATTGCTGATTTTGCTTTAACCGGGCACCAACTATACAACGGCAAGGTACTGCAAGTAAGCAGTACCACACCGTAATATAGGCTTGTTTATGAGAAAGGTTGTTTTCTATAAAGCTATTCTTCCGCATCAATCAACATAGGGGTTTTTCCATCAGTAACAATAATCTTTGTATTCGAAGAGGTTGAGAGATTATTAAAGGCTTCGATGCTACGTATTTTAATAATCTCTTCGGTCAATCCCTCGGACAGTATCTTTTGAGCATCGCGCTCTCCTTCGGCATCAATAATTTTACGATCAGCCTCTAATTTGGCCTGCTGAATTACAAACTCCATACGCATGGCGTCTTGTTCTGCTTGTAGCTTCCGCTCTATAGAACTGGCCAACCCTTGGGGAAGTTGTATGCTCTTCATTAAAACTGCAATTAACGCAATACCATCTGCCTGCTTTTTAAGGTTCTCATTCATTTTAATTTTGATTTCCTCTTCAATTTTTGAACGCATGCCGGAGTGCATATCTTTTGCAAAGAACTTGGCACAAACATCAGAAGAAGCCGAACGAAAAACACTGGTAATAATCGATTCATAATCACGGCCAAGATTTTGTAGCACACTCGGTATTTTGTCCCGTTCTAAACGGTAGAGAATCGATATCTCAGAGTTTACACTCAAACCCTCTTTGCTGGGTAAGTTTAAAATAAGCTTGATGTTATTGGTTTGGGTTGATTCTTTGATGACCTTGCTGGTAAAAGGGTTGAAAAAAACAGTGCCTTCTGTGGCTACTTCATTATCAAATTTGCCCAAAGTTTGCCGAACGCCCGCCTCTCCAGGTCGAATAACAGCACAACTCGAACATAAGAAAGTGGTTGCAAAACCGAATAATAATAGTGTTCTCATAATTAAGAGTTTATAAGTTTTTGAACTGTTGTGATTAAGCGCTAGATAGGGACGATAGGGCATCACAGTATTTGTTGTGAGATCTAATAAAATGCACCAACAATCATGCCAGTAGCTGGGTGGGAATAAGCGAAAACAGGGCCTTAACAAAATATAAAGTGTAAGAAAGGTTAAGCCTGGATGAAATTTTGAACTAACGTATCCTTTTGCTTGTAAAGACTTCAAATTTTTCAGGATACCAGAGACCTTTGCAGAATAGTTAAAAAAGTGATACGCAATCCAAACTATGGACAATTTCATCCTTCTCAAAAATTTTAAGTCCTCAC
>JBCDGY010000242.1:0-4845 GCA_039414375.1 Bacteroidota bacterium
AAACGGTGAAAAAGTGGTGCGTTATTCTAATTGTTGAAAATTACTGACGGCTAAAAAATTTGAAATCTTTAAAATCAGAAGGTTGCTACAGGTTAAAATACAGTTGAGCGTCAAACTTTCCATATACTTTAAAACTCAGAAAGGACGCTTGTTTTAAGATGGCGTTAATTCGGATATAAAATTTCAAATTTCGGGTACTTTGTGGGAATGGATGTCTATTTTAAGCGCTATGTTAAGAGTTAAAGATATTTCTTTTGCTTACGGAGCTCGTCTAGTTTTAGAAAACATTTCATTAGAACTTTCGGAGGGCAGTCATCTGGCGCTTTTGGGTGAGAGCGGCTCTGGTAAAAGTACTTTATTAAAGGCCATTTACGGACTACTAAAACTATCTCAGGGTACGATCTTTTGGAAAGATCAACAGCTTTTAGGACCAGAGTATCATTTAATTCCAGGCGAACATTTTATCAAATATGTATCTCAAGAACCGGATTTAATGCCTTTTACGACAGTTGCTGAGAATATTCGAGAGCATCTATCGGTTTATGAACAACAATATCATTCGCAACGGGTCGAGGAACTTTTAAAAGTTTTCCAAATGACAGATTATGCAGAGACTAAGGTAAAGGATTTAAGCGGCGGTCAACAGCAAAGGGTTTCCATGGCTAGAGCATTAGCACAGGAGCCGGAACTCTTGCTTTTAGATGAGCCTTTTAGTGGTGTAGACCAATTTCAAAAGAATACTTTGCGGCAACTATTATTTCCTTACCTGAGAGAAAAAAATATAGCTGTTATTAGTGCTACACACGATCCTGAAGATGTGTTGCCTTTCGCCGGGAGTTGTATTGTTTTAAAAAAGGGTAAAATTATTGACCAAGGCCCAACAAAGGCGATCTACCATTATCCTAAAAGTCGCTATGTAGCCACGCTTTTCGGAGAAGCTAATGAAATACCTTTGTTTTATCTACATTCTGACTATTACAGGGATCGCAATGTCATTGTTTATCCACACGAGTTAATGGTTCATCCCAATGCACCTTTAGAAGTTGTAGTTAGTCAAAGCTTTTTTAAAGGAAGTCATTATTTAATAATGTCAAAACACGAAACAGATCTACCTATATTTTTCACCCATTCTAAAGGTATTATTCCTGGCACCAAAGTACAGCTTAAAATTGCTTCTAATACGCTTATTGATCGTATCACCAGGCGAAATAGATCTTAATAACTAAGGTCACCTTAGAGCACGGTTAAGTTCATCTTTATTTGGTGCGACGAACTTTCCTTCTACTTTAAATTAGGCAGAAGTCTCCTATTGTTGTTTATAATTCTAGCTCTTGTTGCTATCCCATTTCAGGTACTTCATAAAAGTACTGTGCTTTGGAAATTTTTCCGTTTGCCACTTGGTAAACACATAGTTCGTCAAAAGCCCATCGCCCCGTTTCTTTAAAGGTTGCATCCATGGACATGGGCACCATAAAATGATTAGCGGCAACTACCGGATCACCAACTGAACCGCCGTGTACTTCTTCAATACTTTCGGCCCACTGCAAATAAGCATTCCAGATATTTTCCTTGCCTTTGGTAATGTGTTCACCGGGCATACCCTCCATTTCTATGCTTTCTGCATCCTCGGCATACAAATCATATGCTTCTTGGTATTTTTCTTCTCGACATAGCGAGACTAGGGCATCGGCAACTTCTTGAGTAGTTTTCATTACTGTAATTTTAGGTTTCCTCCTAAAGATAGAAAAGTCAGCTTAAGTTCTTTTTACAGAAACGTTAAATGGCATACTAATGAATTTCTAGAATTGTTATTGGCGTTGTCCTAAAGCTAACGACCTCATTTTTTTTACGCCCCAAGAGTGCCTTTGCTATAGGAGTACTTAAAGAGATACAATATATCTTGTGATCTTTTAAATCGCATTGTCCCGCTGAAACTGCCAGATAAAAAAATCCATTAGAAGTGCGCACTAAACTTCCCATAGCGACAACCTCACTTTTGGCAGCTACAGGTACTTGCTGTAAGGTCTGCTGCATTTTCTGCACTTCTTGCAATTGTTGACCTAGCTTTTCTCGTTCTAGTTGCAACATGGCTCTTCCTGTTTCGTGTTTATCGCCTGCAGTACTTTTTGTCTCAGCATATAAGGATTCACTTACTTGAGCCATCCTTTCTTTAATATGCCGCAATCGTTCACCCACTGCAGTTTGGCAATACTGATATGCCGTTTGTTTTAAATCCATTTTTAGAATGCCATGGTAAATATGGTCTCTTGATTTGGTTTGGAATACACCTTTAGGCTACCTCCGTGTAGTTGCATAATTTGTCGTGAAAGGCTTAGACCTATTCCAGTACCTTTATCCTTAGTGGTAAAAAAAGGAACGAAAATCTCATCGATTAAATCGTCAGGGATTCCAGCCCCGTTGTCGGATACTTTAATCATTTTTTTACCATGATCGTCTTGAATAGCAGCCACTTGAATTTTTCCCTCTTTCTCGTTTTCTAAAGCATGTAACGCATTTTTTACTAGGTTAATCAGTACTTGGGTAATTTGCTTTTCATCTAAAAAAAGTTCAAGCGCATCAGGCTCACATTCCCAAGAAATAATGGTATCCTTCCCATGCTCTCGTTGCATGAGAACCTTAACCTTATCGATAAGTGCCTTAGCTGATACGATGGCCTTATCAGGTTTAGGAACGCTTAAAAAACTTCTATAGGACTGCACAAAGTCCATTAAATCGTTACCCTGTCGTTTAATAACCTCCAGTCCTTTTGCGGCACTCTGAATTTTATCACCCTCTAATTGGGATACTGTGCCGCCTTCGGGGGCTTGGTAATACTTTAAAATGGATTCGGAAATTGAGGTTATAGGGGTAATGGTATTCATAATCTCATGGGTAAGTACTCTTATCAACCGAATCCAGGAGTCTGTTTCTTTTTCATCCAATTCGTAATGAATGTCCTGTGCAACCACAAGCAAGAGGGGATTATTGTCTAAAACCATTGGTGTACATTGGAGCACCAATTGTTTCTGCTCCCGCTCATTAGTAAGTTGAAACAACTCTCTTTCAAAGGGTTCGAAGGGTTCAAAAATCCGATACAGTTTGGGATCAACACGCTGTAACTGTTTAATGTGATTTAGCGGGCTGTGGTTTAATAATTTTTCTAAGGTAGGGTTAGAATAGCGAATATGTCCTTGTTCGTTAAAGGTCATAATACCAATATTTGCCTGTTTTAAAATGACCTGGTAATACTGCTCTCTTGTTTGTAATTGTACATGAACTTCTTGGATAAGGCTATTTACCCTATTTAAACTGGTGTTTAGTTCTTTAAAAGACTTGATGGCTACGCGCTCAGGAAAGCGCAATGTGAAATCTTCATTGCGAATGGCATCAAAAAAATAGGCAATCTTGCGATTGGTGCTGTTGATGTAAGCAATTAAAAAATACGCTTGTAGCCCAACAAAAAACAATGAAAAAGCACAAAGGACATACCAGTTTTCAAAATAAGAAAACGCCAATACCATAGCAGTTAGGGTAACAGCCAAAACCCTGAAAATCAATTGTAGGTAAAAATTTCTACTAGCCATTACTGCTTGATTTTTTTCATTTTATTGTAAAGCGTTTGTCGCGATACACCCAATTGTTCTGCGGCAGCCGAATAATTTCCATCATGCATTTCTAGCGCCTTTGCAATCATTTGTTGTTCCATTTCATTTAAAGTGCTTGCGCCTAAAGTCATGTCCTGTTGTGATTTGGGTTGTAATGGAAAGTCAGCAACCTTTAATACATCGCTTTCGCTTAAAATAACGGCACGCTCCATGGTATGCTGTAATTCTCTAATGTTTCCAGGCCACTTATATTCTAGTAGTTTTTCTTGTGCCTCTTGATCAATACGCAATGCTGGCTTATCGTATTTGCTCGCAAAACGTTTTAAGAAATGATCCGCAAGTACAAGAATATCCCCTTCTCGATTTCGCAAAGGAGGTACTTCTATATGAATGGTGTTGATACGGTACAATAAGTCTTCTCGAAACGATCCATCTGCTACCATTTGCTCTAAGTTACAATTGGTGGCGCATATCAAGCGGATGTCCACGGATATCGATTTGTTAGAGCCCACGCGAACAATAGATCTATTTTGGATAGCTGACAAAAGCTTGGCTTGAGTTTGTAGGCTTAAATTACCCATCTCGTCTAAGAATAAGGAGCCTTTGTGGGCTGCCTCGAACTTACCTGCCCGATCTTCTTTGGCATCGGTAAAGGCCCCTTTTTGGTGTCCAAAAAGTTCACTCTCAAATAAGTTTTCGGAAATGGAACCCATATCAACTCCAATAAAAACTTCATCACTACGTACCGACAATCGGTGGAGTTCTCTGGCTATCAGTTCCTTGCCAGTGCCATTTTCGCCGGTTATCAAAACATTAACGTCGGTCTTCGCTACCTTACCCACTAATTGCAGCACAGATTCTAAAGCTTTTGATTTGCCGATTATGGCGCTTTTTTCACCATTGATGACCTGTTTTAATCCTTTCTCCTTCTTTTTTAGCGCATGAATTTCCTTTTTTGAGCGTCGTAATTCAAAGGCTGATTTTACGGTAGCAAGGAGGCGTTCATTGTTCCAAGGTTTCAGCACAAAGTCAGATGCCCCCTGTTTTAGCGCCCTAACGGCTAAGTCTACAGCACCATAGGCGGTCATCATGATAATAGCGGTATGCGGAGCACGCTTTTTAATTTCATTAAGCCAAAAAAGCCCTTCGTTACCAGTATTTACTCCTGCAGAGAAGTTCATGTCCAGTAAAATAATATCAATTTCTACTAAATTGGGGAAAGAAGAAATTTGATTAGGAT
>JBCDGY010000243.1:0-4842 GCA_039414375.1 Bacteroidota bacterium
CAGCGGTTCTAACTTATCGGCATCTATCTTGTTGATTTGAAGGATGTCGTTGATAAAGTTAAGCAGGTAATCTCCTGAGAATTTGAGCGATTTTAAGTGTTCCTTTTGGTGTTCAGAAGGGTTTTCTTCCAGTAACAAATGGGTTAGACCGGTTACGGCATAGAGTGGGGTTCTTAATTCGTGTGTTACGGTAGACAAAAAGTTGCTCTTCGCTTCCATGGCCGAGATTGCCTCGTCTCTTGCTTGTTCTAGTTCGGTGTTTTTAGTTTGCAGTAAGTCGTTGGTTCGCAATTTGATTTGATTGTTGCGAAATAAAGACACCGAGAGTATCGAAATAATTACTAAAAAGGCTGAGGTGAGTATCGCCGTAATTTCTGAACGATTGGCAGAGGCGCTTAACTCTTCATTTTCAGCTTCTAGCTTTGCTATCGTTCTCGCTTGTTGCGCTACCCTAATTTTTTCAGCGGTTTGCACCTCCAACTGCATTTTTTTGATGTTGAAGATGGAATCTTTGATATTGTTGATATTGGCATTGAAGCTCAATGCGCGTTCAAAATCTCCGCTTTGCTTATAAGCAGCTGCAAGCAGGTTGTAGGCGGAGAGAATTTCGCGTTGGAAGCTTTTTTTGCGGGCCAGCCTAAGGGCCGCTTGCCCATTTTTGATACTCTCTTCAGGTTTATTTTGTTTTTGATGTAGTGCGGCCAACCCCAGATGGGCTTTGGTACTCAAATAGGCCCTTTCTTGATCGTCTGAATTGACCAAGAGCGCATTGTAGTTTTTAGACGCGTCCCCCAGCTTATCAATCTTTTGTAAAATATCCGCTTCTAGCAGCAAAATATTATTGCGAAGGTTTTTGTCGTTATTGAGGTTTTTGGCTTCCGCTAAAACATTCATCGCTTGAAAACTGTTGCCATCATAAAACTTGATTGCTGCGTCGATAAATGCTTGCACGGCCTCTCCATAAGGGTATTCCAAGGTTTTTAGAATGATACCAGCACGATCCCAATAAAAGAGCGTCGATTCTCGATCTTCCATCTCTAAGTACAATAAGGCAAACTTATGATGGGTATCTAATAAGGCTTTGAGGTCTTCCTTTTTCTCCGCGATGCGTTCCGCTTTTCCAAGTGCCTCCATAGCTGGGGCCAGTTGATTTTGGTGCCGGTAGCGCAGTGCTTCTTTGTAGTAGTAATCAATGGATTTGGTTTGTTCAAGAGTACCCTGTGCACTTCCCCAAAAATAAGTTAGGGATAACAAGGCCACTAGCAAAAAAGTGTTGCCGCTCTTGTAAAGACTCTTTAACATTAAACGTAGTGGTTCCTAATAAGTAATTTAATGATATCGATTAATCGCGCGCTATATCCTGTTTCGTTATCGTACCATCCTACAACCTTTACCATTTTTCCAATAACCGAAGTCATCTGGGAATCAAACGTACAAGAATAGCAACTATTGTTCACATCGATAGAAACAATGGGTTCGTTGCAGTAGCAAAGTACATTTTTTAAAGCATTTTCTGAAATAGTTTGAAAAGTATGGTTGATTTCAGCTATAGAAGTATTCCGCTGTACATTGAACGTAATATCACTCAAAGATCCATTGGGCACGGGTACGCGAATACCGCAACCACCCATAGAACCAGCGAGCTCCGGAAAAATTTTCGTAAGCGCTTTGGCGGCTCCGGTAGTCGTTGGTATAATGGATTGTCCAGCAGCTCTTGCTCTACGCAAATCGCGATGGGGCTGGTCGTGCAAACTCTGATCTGTTGTAAAGGAGTGTACTGTGGTAATATAGGCTTGGTCTATGCCACAGAGGTCTTGTACCACTTTAATCATTGGGGCGGCATTGTTGGTCGTGCAAGAAGCGCATGAAATAATATGATCTTCCGCTGTAATACTGCCATCGTTGATACCGTAAACTACCATTTTAATGGTGTCCTCCAAAGGGGGTACCGCTAGAATTACTTTTTTGGCACCATTACGCCTATGATGCGCTAAAGCATCTTTTGTTTTGAACTTCCCGGTAGCTTCCAAAACAATATCGACCCCATAATCAGACCAAGGAATTTGATTTGGATGGGAATGGGAAAGCACGGGGATAGCCCTTCCCTCAAAAATAATGTGGTCCTCATCTGTTTTAAGGCTTCCTGTGTAGGGTCCATGTATGCTATCGTACTTTAACAAATGCCCAAGTACAGGAGCAGTGGCCAGGTCGTTAATGGCGACTACCTCCAAGTCGTCATGGGCAGCTGCTAGTCTAAAGAAGGTGCGGCCTATGCGTCCAAAACCGTTGATGCCTATAGTTACTTTTGCCATAAAGGGGAAAAGGTCGCTACTTATACCAAATGCAGGTTTAGTGAATGTGTTTGTGGGCTTTGTAGGACGATCGCACTAAGGCTCCACTTTCTACATGTCTAAAACCCATGGCCAATCCTGCTTCCCGATATTTATCAAACTGATCGGGGGTAATAAAGCTTTTTACGGGGAGGTGCTTTTTAGAGGGCTGTAAGTATTGCCCGATGGTCACAACATCTACCGCGGCTTCTAGAAGGTCTTCCATAGTTTGGAGTACTTCGGCCTCTTCTTCACCCAGCCCTAACATGATACCAGATTTGGTTCTAGAGGCCCCCGCAGCCTTTAAATAGCGCAGTACTTCTAAACTTCTATCGTATTTGGCCTGTATGCGTACCTCTCGAGTAAGCCGCTTAACGGTTTCCATATTATGCGAAATGACCTCAGGTGCTACGCTCACAATACGATCCAAATGCTTGGTAATCCCTTGGAAGTCTGGAATAAGTGTTTCTAGCGTGGTCTCAGGGTTCATTCTGCGTACAGCTTTCACCGTCTCAGACCAAATAATAGATCCCATGTCTTTAAGGTCGTCTCGGTCCACAGAAGTAAGCACGGCGTGTTTGATTTGCATAATCTTAATAGATCGCGCTACTTTTTCGGGTTCTTCCCAGTCTACCTGCTCTGGGCGTCCAGTTTTTACACCACAAAAACCGCAGGAACGCGTACATATATTCCCTAAAATCATAAAAGTGGCCGTACCCTCTCCCCAACATTCGCCCATGTTTGGACAACTGCCCGAGGTACAAATGGTATGCAGGTCATATTTATCAACAAGTCCACGTAGTTGGGTATACTTTTTTCCTGTGGGTAGTTTAACCCGAAGCCATTTGGGTTTGCTTTTTGCGGGAGGGGTTACTGCTGCTGTTGCCAATTCGGCCATATCAATTTTTTAAGTACAAATATACGAAACGCACTGTTGCAGTCCTTCTTTCTGCTTACCGCGCTGCAATGATGGTTGCCAATAATCTTTTGGCTCGTAACAGTTTTACTTTGATGGTATTGACGGGCTCCTCCAGTTCCCGAGCCATTTCAGTATAACTCATCTCATTGAAGTACCGCAGGTTGATTACTTTTTGATAATGGGGCTTCATTTTTTTAATATCTGCCAATAGAGAGGCCAAATTTTGCTCCTTAATAAGTTCATCTTCGGCAGAGGGGCTATTGTCTAAAACAGCATGTATTTCGGCAGATTTGCCTTGTTCTCTTTCATCCAAAATACTGCGTTTGCGTTTCCGGATGAGATCAACATGTAAATTTTTAGAAATTGCGATGAGCCAAGTACTAAAGGAATGGGCCTCGTTGTAGGTATCTATTTTATCAAAAGCCTTAGCAAAAGTTTGGATCGAAATATCCTCTGCGTCGTTTTCATTTTGTGTTCTCTTCAATTGAAAACGATATACTTCATTCCAGAAGTGGTCTAAAAGCTGACTAAAAGCTATTTGACTACCGGCTTTCGCTTTGGTTATGATTTGATTCAGTTCGCTGGCGCCACTCAAAATGATAGGATCAATCGCTGGACCCTATCCAGCATCTATTAAAGCATCTTTCTTGCACTCTTGTTCATCAGGGAGCTTGCCACAAAAACCACAGGCTTCGCCATCTGCATTCAAATATGGGTTTTGACTGGCACAAGTACCCGCAAACTTACCATCCTTTTTAGACCAAATTTTGATAGCGATTCCTGCGAAAGCCAGTGCAAGTAAACCTACGGTCAATAAAACTAGTTTCACTGATTTAAAATTTTGTAGTTATGAATGAAGCTACTAATAAATTTAGTTTCTACCCAAATATTCATAAACATCATCTAAACCGACTAGGAGAAGGTTTAAAACGACTTAATGATTTTTTTGAATGAGCACTATATTCACTTCAAAATTACAAATCGATGCAGGCGCTACCATGCCTTTTAGAGGAATTTAGCGTTTGCGGTAGTAGTCGATATTAGCTACTATGTTTTTCACAGTGGGTGTCTCATTACCCCCGCTTGGCTCGATTGTAATATAACCAATAGCATTATCTGCATAGGGGAGTGCCATCAATTGGTCTTTTTTCTCGTAGTTTTTGATGACCCCTAGGTTTACCAACTCCCCATTTACCTCTGCCCACATTTGAAAGCACTGGTCTTCTGGTAATTCTGGTAAGTTGCCCACATTAATATAAGACAGTTTCTTTACAGGATTCACATACGCTACTGCTTTGAGCTCTTTAGCCTTCTTATTTCCCTTTACCGTATAGCGCTTCGTATTGGGATTGTTTAAAACAATGTATTGATTTCGAAGGTCCTCAAGTTGTACCTTCATATCCATCTCTAAGTTTTTAATCTTATTGTTGACCAGGCTATTCTCCTGTTGCAGTGCCCTATTTTGATTGTAGAAAAAGAAGGCCGACCCTGCACAGACTAATGCTGCAAAACTAGCTGCAATAGCATATTTGAAAAAAGTACGAGACTTGATCTTATTCTTTTGTATTTGATGTAGAATCTGTTCCTTTAATC
>JBCDGY010000244.1:0-4834 GCA_039414375.1 Bacteroidota bacterium
AAGAATACCTTCAAATTCTCAAAAATCTGATTATTTACAACTGTTAGGAAAAGTAAATAAAACTTTCTCTCAATCAAGGCAGTCTTATTGTCAAGTGTAGAAATTCTATTGCCTTATGATTATAAACCGAAACAAATACCATTCTCAGGATTGTTACTAATAGCACGACACAGATGTTACTTCTTTTTAACCCATCACCAAACGTCGAATTTTTATTCTATCCTCTCTTTTGCTATTGAATTCTGGTCTTCAATAGTCGTTATTTTAGTTTTTTGGAGTAATCCAAAAATCAAAATAAATATTAAAAAATCGTTAAACCTACTCTAGGCACTTCGTTTCGTTCTCTCTTGCGCTACTACCTAAAAAACAAAGCTAGTTTTAAGTAATAGCGACATGGCAAAAATCAAGATTAATAAATTACTGCTTTCCAAGTATTATAACAATTCCTGTACTCATGAAGAAAGAAAAGCTGTAGAGGCTTGGTTGAAGGCCGATAACCTTGATGAGCTGTTGTATTTATCGAAGAAGGAGAAGATAAAAATCAAAGAAGAAATATGGGAGTCTATTCGGTTTAAAAATAGTCTAAAAACCGAAAGAGTCCTTCTCTCCATGAGAAAAGGATTCAGGGTGGCCGCCGCCGCCTGTATTCTTTTCGTGGCATTTTTAGGAGGGCGCGTCTCAGCTCATACCAATATCACAGCGCCCGTAGAATCCGCCGAATTTCAGGAACATCTCTATCTGTTTGGGGGTATGGGGACGCACGGCAATCTACCTGGGGAGCATTTTAGGTTGCGTTTCGATGGTACCCTTAGGCTGTATAACGCTTCTCAGAAACTTCAAACTATACAATCGGGGGATAGCCTTTTCGTCTTAGAACCTAACCAAACTTATTATATAACTGGTGGTACTAAAAGTGCGGAACTAATCAAGGATTTACAAGTAGGTCGAACAAGTATGACTCCATCGAATATAAAAGAATCAGCAGGAAGCTTTTCTATTTTGAGACTAGACTTATAATTAATGACACGATATTTCTTCCTCCTAATGCTAGTATTTATTAGTAATACCTGCCTTTGCCAACGGACCGTAATTCTCGAAGGTCGAGTTATGAATATTATGGAGGAACCCCTACCCTACGCCAATATTTTAATTAAAAGCGTGGGACTGGGAACCGTTAGCGATGGAAATGGATATTTCAAGTTGCAAGGAGTGCCCTTAGGTACTTATACCCTAAGGGTTTCAAGCCTGGGCTTCAAAATACAAAACAAGATTTTAACCATAGGTAAAGAAGATATCAATGGTTTGGAATTCCGCTTGGAGGAAGAATCAGAGCATCTTGACGAAGTTGTTGTCAAGGGAAAGAGCAATGCTAGCCAACTTAAGGAGTCGGCACAATCGGTAACCATTGTTACTACAGAAACTGTTAAGCTACAAACTGCTGACCTTGGGGAAATTATGGCCAAAACCGAAGGAGTTAGTGTACAGCGGGGTGGTGGCTTAGGATCTAATACCCGTTTCGCTTTAGGTGGGCTTTCAGGTGATCAAATCCGTTTTTTTTATAATGGAGTACCCTTAGACTTTAGCCCTTATGCTTTTGGCCTGGCCAACGTACCGGTTAATGCTATTGAGCGGGTTGAAATTTATAAGGGGGTAGTACCCATTCAATTTGGAGCCGATGCATTGGGTGGAGCAGTCAATCTTGTACCTCCAAAGACGAACAAAAAGTTTGGGGGATCGGTATCTTACCAAATGGGATCTTTTGGTACGTATCGATTTACGGCCAATATTGAACATTACAACCAAAACTCTGGTTTTTTTGTCTCCTTGGGTGGATTTTATGACTATACTAATAACAACTACAAAATAGACGTGGCTGTACCCAACGACCGCGGCCAACTGGAACAATTTGAAGTAGAGCGTTTCCACGATGCCTACAAGGCCTATGGAACAAACTTGGTCCTTGGCCTGCAGGATAAAAAGTGGGCCAAGGAACTAAGCCTAGAAACATACTACGGCGACTATGACAACGAGGTACAGAACAGTCAAGCCCCTGGACTAATCAACGAACCCCAATTAGGCATAAACAACGCCGTGGCGGGTAGCCCTTTTGGGGAGGTGGTCTTCACCAGTTTCTCAATAGGGACCAATCTCCACTACAATGTGGAATTGAGCAAAAAGTGGGCCATAGACCTTAGGGGCGGCTATAACTACAACGAAAGGGAATCCTTTGATGTCAGCAACAACCTGTACAACTGGTTTGGCGAGGTGGAACGTGTGCAGAACCAACCTGGGGAATTAGGCCCTTTTGACGTTTTATTAGGTTTTGCCGATAACTTGGTCACTAAAAGTACAAACCTGTTCGCCCGCCAACAGACAACATTTGAAATAAACGAAGGACACTCACTCAACGTCAGCCTCTCCCCTACTTTAGGTTGGCGTACCGGCGACGAGCTCCTTATTGACGGACCGTTGGACCCCAATCTAGACAAAGGAAGGCTATTCGATTTTGTTTCGGGTATTGAATACCAAGTTGAGCTATTAAATACAAAATTAGAAAATATAGCTTTTTTGAAGAACTATCGCCAAAACATCCGTATCGAGTCTCTAGATCCAAGTGTTAACCAGGTTTTGGTTGAAGAGCGGTCGGTCAACAACTTTGGTGCTGGCAACGGGTTGCGCTATGAATGGTCGAAACACTTCTCAACCAAATTGAGCTACGAATTTGCTTACCGTTTGCCTCGGCTTGACGAAATTTTTGGTGACGGGCAATTTATACAGGAAAACATAGAACTGCGCCCAGAGAACAGCCATAATGTAAACCTGCAGTGGAGCTATGCCAACAGGGAAACTACCAAAATACAATGGCAGTTACAGGGTAATTTTTTTCTACGGCGCATCGATGACCTAATATTTCTATTAGTCAACGCTGATGAATTTGGCACCTTCGAGAACATATGGAGCGCCACCTCACAGGGGGTCGAACTTGGAGGAAAGGTTCAAAATATAATTAAAGGGCTCACGCTATCTGCCAACACCACTTATCAAGACTATCGAAATACTTCTGATATGGGGCCTTTTGTACGCTTTAAAGATGATCGCATCCCTAATGTCCCCTATTTCTTTGCCAACGGCGCAGCAGAATACCGATTTAAAAACTTTCTCCAAAAGGGTGACGGCCTTTCTTTGTTTTGGAACCTACGCCATGTAGAGGCCTTTTTTGTGGGCTGGGAGAGTGCCGGGCTACAACAATTTAAAGCGGAAGTACCAAACCAGACCGTCCAAAATGCCGGTATCACCTACAATATAGAATTAGGTAAACTACAAAATTCAATTACCCTAGAGGGTCAAAATTTAACCGATGCAAAAGTCTTTGACTTTTTCGGGGTACAACGGCCCGGTCGTGCCGTCTTTATAAAACTGACCTCACAATTTTAATTTAACTAATGTTTACTACTAAATTCTTTTGAAAATGAAAAAAATACTCAAATTTTTTGGTCTATTGACCATCACCGCTTCCTTACTTATTTCTTGCGGTAGCGACGACAACGATCCCGAGCCTAATCCACCAAATAATATAGACAATGACGATTCCGACCCTGAAGAAGTTGAATCTGCTTGGCTTACAGGCTTCAGGATAGAAACTCCCCAAGGAAGACTTTGGTATATGAATGTTAGTGAAGAAATTCCTGAAAACTATGACATATCCGAGTCGATCGAATTGGGACTTAACCAAACCGTATACTCTTTTGGAGAAAATCCGTTTGTCTTTGATGGAAATGCTAAAACCATTACGAAGTGGAATGTAAATAAAACCGATCTTTCTCTAGAGCCTTCAGGCATTTTGAGTTTGGTATCATCTGGCTACAATAGAACTTTTGCTGTTCCTGCTTTTGTCTCGGAAACTCGTGCATTCATCTCAAATTTACAAGAGGGATTAATGATTGAGTGGAATCCATCAGATATGAGCATAACGCAGGTCTATCAAGTTGAGCCTCTTGTCTCAAAACAAGAGAATGCTCAGGCATTTGATGCTTTCAACTATGTTTGGAACAACAAGATTTTCATTCCAATTGCCCAAATCGCTCCATCAATATGTTGCGAAATTAACCCAGTTAATATGGAAACCGTTGTTGCTGTATTCGATCTCGACACCAATACGCTGGAGTATGTTACAGACGAAAGAATGATGGCGACTGTAATTAGGGTTCCTAGGGATGAGAACGGTAGACTATATATTGCACCTGAACAGGAAAACAGCTACATTCAAAAGTACTTCAACTATGACCCCAATATAGCTCCCTCACCTCATACTATTCTAAGAATGAACCAGGACGGAAGTTTTGATGAAAATTTCGCATTTGACCTGGATAATGTCCTGGATATTGAGGTTTTTAATGAACTTGCTTTTGTTTTCGACAATAAAGCCGTAATCAACTATATAGATGCCAATGATGGTCAACTACCACCTGCATATGACGATAGAAGAGAGATTTTTAGCAATGCTAGTGCTAGAACAGTCGCAGTTGATTTAGTCACGGGGGAGGTGACTCCTTTTGATGTTTTGGATAAGTATGATTTCGTCATTTACTATAATACGATTGATGGAAAAGACTATTATATTAATTTCAGCTACGACACGGAAGGCACAGAAACTTCCTATATTGTCCGCCAAGACGGTTTTGAGAGCTACACTGAGTTATCATCCTATGAAAATGCTGCGGCGCAATGGGTTGACAAGCTTTGGGAAAATGAATAATATTTATGATAAGTCTTATTCCACATATTTAAAAGTTAGCCAAGATGACCTTTAAAAAATGGGTTGGACAAATACACC
>JBCDGY010000245.1:0-4809 GCA_039414375.1 Bacteroidota bacterium
AGATATCGCTCCAAAATTTTATAAAATTTCCAATCAAAAATAAGTGAAGCTGTATTTGCAATAATAATCGAACTCAGGTTCATAGAAAGTGAAGATATAAAAACTACAGGTTTTTAAACCCAAGTAAGGTCTAAGAGCAGCGTAATGAAGGTTGAAATCAAAAACATAACAAAATGACTTATTTTGAAGGGTTTCTCCAATGCATAATTAGGGTTATCGGTCAAATTGCTTTCCTTTAAAAGGAATCATGCTTTAGGTTCTAAAGTTTTAGTAACTCGAAAGCCAACCAGCAATCCAATCCCAGAAAAGATCATAATGGTGCCAAAATACGCCACTACTTCGTATACATTTAGTACTTCAACAAGCGCTGAGGCGATAAAAATAGCTAGACCTGCACTTATCAATAGAATGCCCAAATTAATAAGTACAATCTTCCAACTAGCCACATGTTGTGGTCCTTTGGTACGAACAAAAATATTAGCATCGGCACCTTTTTCGATAAGTGCAAGCCGTTCTTTATGACGGGTAGACAGAAAAAGATAAACGATACCAAAGATGGTCAAGAAAAATCCTGTAGGGACTAAAATTGCTGCTGCCATAATACTATTTTTTAATTGATGAATAAACGTTTTGCCACATTGGACGGCATCTAAAGCACAAAGGTTACACCATTTGCTTTTTTTGAGGATAAGTGTAACCTTTAAAAGGATGCTCTCGTCCAATAAGCGCATGGAACCCAGGGACCAACCTAATATTGCAGCAATACTTGCGGGCGATACCAAAGCGTTTTCAGTTTTGGTCGACAGCTATAAGAATATGGTGTTTACAGTAGCGTTGCGTATGTTGGAGCACCGAGAAGAGGCCGAAGAAGTTGCCCAAGATACCTTTATCAAGGTATTTCGATCTCTTTCTAAGTTTAAAGGTGATGCTAAATTATCTACTTGGATTTATCGCATAGCTTATAACACTTGTTTAGATCGGTTGAAAAAAAACAAACGGGAAGAAAAAAATGTTGCTATTGAAGATATAGGTACACTCAATTTAAAGCAGATGAATGATGCCGTAGATCTTTTGGAGCGCTCAGAGCGGTCTTTACTCATACAAAAGTGCATGCAGCAATTGTCACCCAAGGATGCAGCCTTGCTGACCTTATTCTATTTTGAAGAGAAAAACCTTAAAGAATTGGCCGTGGTCCTTAAAATGAGTGAGAGTTCCGTAAAAGTAGGATTGTTTCGTGCACGTAGTCGATTAGCTAAATTATTAAAACAATATATGGAACCAGAAATGCTATAATTATGAAGGATAACAAAGAATTGGAAAAGTTGGTAAAGAACTTATTTGAAGGGGATCAGCTCGATTGTCCACCGCTAGGTTTTACTGAAAAAGTAGTACAAAAAATACAAGAAGAATCTTTACATTCCTTAAAGCCTAGTCCTTTGCTGCCGAAACCGTTCTTTTATGGGTTAGGTCTACTGTTGGTAGCCCTAATAACTTTGGTAATACTGGAAAGTGGTATTGCGTTTAGCGTATCTGATTTAACACAATTTGGAACTGCTTCAGAGTGGTTAGCCAATCTTTCGAAGGGCTTTGCACTTCCTGAGGTATGGGGGTACATCCTCTTTGCTACTGGAATTATGGTATGTGCTCAGGCTGCAATAATTACAAAACGCTACTCCCCAAAACTCGTTCAATGATAAGAGACCTTTCCATGATTTAAATGTCACATAGGTCTTGGTAAATCAAAAAAAGAAGCTGTACAAATAGGCAGACATCATCGTCACTCCTACTTATACAGCTTCTATCTAACTAAGGTTATTGCTAAAAAGTCTTTAAGCTTTTAGGGACATTACTTAATCATATCGTAACTGCGATTGATAAAATCAGTCAAAGCCTCACCTTTAAGCAGTCCTTTAGAAAGTCTTGCTAAATCAAGCGATTGATTGATCAAACGCTCCCGCTTTTTGGAAGTCTTCGTTTGCAGTATTTCCCCCACTAGCTCATGATTGGTATTGATCACTAGGTTAAACATATCCGGCATATTACCCATGCCAAACATACCACCACCGCCAGTTTGCTGCATGTCTTTCATTCGACGCATAAACTCAGGTTCCGTGATAATAAAGGGTTGCGAGGTACTATCCATAGCCTCAAGCTTTACAGTAAAGTTACTTTGCTCTCCTAAAACCTCTTCAATTTGGTTTTTCAGTTTTTCCTTATCCTCATCTGACAGTTTAGATATGGTGGTATCCTCTTTCTTAATAAGGTTGTCAATATGGTCTGCATCCACACGAGCAAAAGCAATTTTTTCCTTGGAAGTCTCCAGCTTTTGCATCAAATGCGGAACTATAGGAGAGTCTAATAATAAGGTTACATAGCCTTTGGCTTTTGCTGCTTCGATATAGCTGTGTTGTGCTTCCTTATCTGAGGCATAGAGAATAACCATCTTATCATCCTTGTCAGTTTGATGATCTTTAATTTTTTCTTCTAGCTCTTCAAAGGTTAAATAGTCTCCGTCAATGGTAGGATAGAGGGCGAACTTTTCTGCTTTCTCGAAAAATTTATCCTCAGACAGCATTCCATATTCGATGACCACTTTAATATCGTTCCATTTTTGTTCAAAATCTGCCCTGTTGTTTTTGAAAAGAGAACTCAGTTTATCAGCCACTTTTTTGGTGATATAGCTGGAAATCTTTTTAACGGCTCCATCCGCTTGTAAGTAACTACGAGAAACATTTAAAGGAATATCTGGAGAATCGATAACCCCGCGTAGCATCGTTAAAAACTCAGGTACAATTCCTTCCACATTATCCGTTACAAAAACTTGATTTTGATACAATTGTATTCTATCCTTTTGGATATTCAAATCATTGGAAAGTTTTGGGAAATACAGGATGCCGGTTAGGGTAAAGGGATAGTCCACATTGAGGTGGATGTTGAACAAAGGTTCTTCAAACTGCATAGGATACAACTCGCGGTAAAACGAGGAATAGTCTCCGTCTGCTAATTCAGTGGGTTTCTTGGTCCATGCTGGATTGGGATTATTGATAATATCATCGACCTCTTGTGTAGGTGCAGGATCTTCCTCTTTGGCATCTTCTGGTTTTGGGAGCGTTTCGGTACGTGTGCCAAATTTTATAGGGATAGGCATGAACTTGTTGTATTTTTTCAACAGTTCACGAATTTTAGTGTCTTCCAGAAACTCTGTAGAATCTTCAGCAATGTGCAAGACAATCTCCGTTCCTCTATCGGTTTTATCAGAAGTTTTAATCTCAAACTCGGGAGAACCATCGCAACTCCAATGAACAGCGGGTTCATCCTTAAAACTTTTTGTGTGAATTTCTACTTTGTGTGCCACCATAAAAGCGGAGTAGAAACCTAAACCAAAGTGACCGATAATACCAGCGTCTTTGCCTGCATCTTTGTACTGATCTAAAAATTCCTCGGCACCTGAAAAGGCCACTTCATTAATGTATTTGCGAACCTCTTCTTCGGTCATTCCCAACCCTTGATCGATAACACGTATCTGGTTAGCTTCTTTATCTATTATAACTTCAATCTGCGGATAACCATAATCCACTTTAGCTTCTCCAATGGCTGTTAAGTGTTTTAGCTTAAGGGTTGCATCGGTTGCATTGGAGATCAATTCTCTTAAGAAAATTTCATGATCGCTATAAAGGAACTTTTTGATTAGTGGGAAAATGTTGTCGACAGACACATTAATTTTACCTGTTGCCATACGTATAATTGTTTTCCTAGCCACTTCAAAAAAAGTACCAGAGCACACAAAATGACACTCTGACAGCTATTTAGCGACAAAATGACTTTTAACAATTTTTATGTTTAATAAAATTAGTTTTTAATTAAACATTACCTATATTTGAAGTGTTGTGGTACATCCGCTATGAGAAAGTTTATACTGCAACAAGTTTGTTTATTTATTGGTTAGGTTGTTTGAGAACGCACCATCGCCCGATGGTGCGTTTTCTTTTTGGCTTTCTTCAACCACCTTTAGCGGTGTTTACATGCTGTTTAAATAAAGTGTATTTTTATTGAAACAAAAAAAAAGTTATGGCAACGAAATCTGCGACGAAAAAATTAACAAAAGAAGCGCTAATTAGCCGATATATGGATCATGTTTTGGAACATGATGCCTTTCCGAAATCAGTTTACAAATTTTGTAAACAACACGATATTCCTGAAACGGAGTTTTATGCACTTTTCGGATCCTTTGAAGCACTTAGAAAGGGTGTATGGAATGAATTTTTTACCAATACGGTAGCCTTAATGGAAAAGAACAAGGCTTATACTGATTTTTCCAATAAGGATAAGATGCTCACCTTTTTCTTTACTTTTTTTGAATTACTTACCTTAAATCGCAGTTATGTGCTTTTTTGTCTACAGGACAACGAAAAGCTATGGGGGAAATTGGAAGAGCTTAAAGGACTTAGAACACACATCAAAGGGTTTGCAACCGATTTAATAGAAGATGCAAATGCGAATAAAAATTTGAGACTCACCAAACAAAGCCCTAAGCTTTTTTCTGAGGGAGCTTGGGTACAATTACTTTTTTTACTCAAATTTTGGTTAGACGATAGTTCACCTGGTTTTGAAAAGACGGATATGGCCATAGAAAAATCGGTTACTACCATATTTGATGTATTTGATAATACCCCTTTAGAGAGTTTAGTGGATTTTGGAAAATTCTTGTTTCAAGAAAGAAGGGCTTAGCATATGAAAACATTGGATAATATCCCTACTGGCAAACTTGAACGGGCTGGGACATTGGTAAAAACTGGGGTCAAAATTGGG